>DASZLP010000139.1:0-8380 GCA_035552355.1 Bryobacteraceae bacterium
AGAGATCTGATAGCCGGAGTGCAGGTGCTGCTCCAACGGGAGGAACTGAAGGTGGCGCGCGGGCTGCGGGAACTGGGTCCGCTGGTCAGGGAATTGACGAATATGACGGAGACGGTGGGGGCCGGCGGACAACGCGGCGGCCGGCTCCGTCTGGGGGCGGATGGATGCGGGGAGCATGACGATCTGGTGATCGCGCTGGCGCTGGCGTGCTGGCGGGCGAAGAGGCCACAGAACAGTTTTGGGGATGGGTTGCTGCCGGTTTACGGGTGAATCGAAGATGTACGGCGATTTGCCGTGGCGGATTTGCAGACGTTTGCATCACGAACGACTCTGTGCTCCTTCGCTCGAATTCCTCTTCCGAGCCGGCGTCGAACTGAATGACGCCGCCCGCTTGAGAAAGCAAATCATCGACCCTGGCTGGGTCGCAGTCGAGCTTCATGATTTTCCCGGACGACAATACACCGAAAAGCATTTCCATTTCTCCTGGCAATTTTCTTGCTCCCCATGGAGCGGGAACGATAAAAATCAGGAGGGTAAGTTGAACGGTTATCGGATACGAAGTAGTTAAAAGAAGCCTACAAATCTACAGTAGGACTCCTGGTATCACCGCCGCGCGAGCAACGTGCGAGTTCCCGAATCGCCCTCCAGAATAATGGCATCTATTCCATATGGAACATATGCTATATTGAAAAACGCGGTTTGGGAAGTCGAATTCACAGACGAGTTCGAAGAGTGGTGGCACACCTTGTCCGAAACAGAGCAAGGAAAAGTTGACGCTCGCGTTGGCCTCCTGATGGAGCGCGGCCCCAATCTCGGGTTTCCCTTCAGCTCGCAGGTCAAGGCAGCCCGCTTTCCGGAGATGCGGGAACTGCGCGCCCAAGCCGGAGGCGACCCCCTGCGGATGTTGTATGCATTTGATCCGCGCCGCACTGCCATTCTCTTGGTCGCGGGAGACAAGACGGGCGACGACCGGTGGTACGAAACGAATGTACCGGTTGCGGACCGGTTGTTTGAACACCACCTAAGGATGATCGAGAAGGAAAGGACTGAACATGGCTAAGAATTTCCACGAACTACGCGCCGGAATGTCCGGCAAAGCGAAGTCGGCCAGCGCTGCCGAGCACCGCCGCCTGGTGGAAGAGATGTCGCTTCTCCAACTCCGGAAGGCGCGCGAACTGACCCAGACAAAGATTGCCGACGAACTGCACATCGGACAGGGTGACGTATCCAAACTTGAGCGGCGTACGGACATGTATGTCAGCACGCTCGCCAGCTACCTTCAGGCTGTGGGCGCCGACCTGGAGATTCGCGCGGTGTTTCCCGATGGACGCGCGGTTAAAATCACGCAGTTTTCTGAAGAATCGATTTAACGAATCAGCGTTCTTCGCGGGATGCGATCACTCCGTCCGCCAGCGATCCCGCAATCGATGAGAGCGCGCGTCGAACCTCGTGGAGGCTGACGTCGTCATTTTTGGCAGCCTTCCACTCCTCGGGTTCGAAGCAATCGGCCACATCGTCACCCGTATCCCCGCTGATCGTGGTAGTCGTGTGGTGGATTGTTCCAAACATGAATGAACAGTCTATCGGATCAAAGAGGAATGTAGTCGCGGATCGATCCATCCTGGGATCGACGGTTTCCCCGCCCGGGAGCCGAACCTTCGGTGTCCTCGTCATTCATTGCCCGGCGGCGGCGAAGGGCTATGTATTCCACCGCGCCGATGGATCGCCATGGCCGAACAGTCATCTCGGACAGCAACATGCGCGAATGCGAACGCTACTCAAAATGCCCGCGGACTTCGTACTGCATTCGCTACGGCACACCTTCGGAACGCGGCTCGGAGAGTCCGGGGCGGATGCGTTCACTATAATGCGACTAATGGCGCATTCGACGGTAACAGTTTCTCAGCGGTACGTTCATCCGTCACCGGAAGCGCTTGAATTAGCGTATGAGCGTATGACGGCGATGAACTTGCGCCGACTCCCCACAAATTTCCCCACAGTGGCGGGGGCGATGTAGCAGTAGCTTCATAAGTTATCTGTTTAAATGTGCCCGGGTGGCGAAATCGGCAGACGCAACGGACTTAAAATCCGTAGCCTCGCAAGGGGCGTGGGGGTTCAATTCCCCCCCCGGGCACCAACCTTCCGCAGCGCGCGTAGTTATTTCAGGGGTTTTCGTCCCGAGCCCGCCAGAGCGGTCATCACCTTCGCGCTGATGTCGTCGACCAGCGAGGGAAGCGCCGCGTCGAGCGCGATTGTCACCGCCGCGCGGATCTGGTCCGGGTCCAGCACCACCACGGACCTCGGCGATGCCTTTTGGGCAGCCGCGCCATTCGGCGCCGGAGTAGTCCGCTTCTTAGTTCCCGCCGCAAAGCGGCCGATCGCTTCGAGCAGCAGGCTGGCTTCGAACGGCTTTTTCAGCACCCCGTCCGCGCCGACGCGGCTCACTTCCGCTTCGTCCACCGGCTCCACCGCGCCCGCGGTGAGAAAGACCGGCGCGCCGCCGTTACTCTTGACGTAATCGCACAACTCGTATCCGCTTACTTCGGGCATCGAGATGTCGGCGATGATCAGATCGGGTTGAGCGTCCTTGAGACGCAGCATCGCGACCAGGCCGTCACTTACCGTGATGACTTCATGCCCTTCGTCGCGCAGAATCCGCTCCCCCATGCGCTGAGCATGCGGACTGTCGTCGGCGAGCAGAATCCGGCTCATTGAGCGGAAGGCGTCGTCGCGGAGGCCGTCGATGGAGGCGTTGAAGTCGCGGCCGCGGGTTTGGCTTTAGCTGCATCCGCATTCTTCTTCGCTTTGGCGACGGCCTTCTCCTGTGCCTTCCTGTAAGCCTTCAACTGAGCCTTTGTGGGCGGATGGTTGGTCGGCAGCGGCTGGTTTGCATCGGCTGCCGTCTGACTGGCGGCCGGCGTCTCTGCCGAAGTGGGCGATTGGCCATTGCTGCCCAGGCTGGCGCGCTGCTCGCCGGTCCCGGTGGATACGGCGGTTGCCGCGCCGCCATTCACGGATTCCGCGGCTGTTCCCTGCTGACCCAGCCGGGCTTCCGGTTTCTCGTCGATATCCTTCGAATCGCCGATAACGCCGGCGGTGACGTCGCTGATTCCGTTTTGTCCACCTGCCGCAACCGCGGGTACGCTAACCGGCACAGGCGGACGAATCGACTGCATCGTGGGGGCGCCGCTCTTCGCCGCCATATACGCGTCCGGATGCGACATGAAAGGACCCAGCGCCCGATGCACAAGGCCTGGCTTCGTGCGATTCTCGAGCTCATATTTCCAGTGCGCGTAAGCCACCGGATCTGCTTCCGGGACCGGCTTTTCCATCTGCGTCAAAAGCTTCTTTGCGCCATCAATGCGATCACTCAGCGGATATTCGCGCACCAGCTTCGTGAGCGCGTCGACCTGCTGATTTTTGAACCGCTCGCCCATGTGGCCGTAGGCGTCCGCCAGTTCCCACAAAGCTTCATCCGAGCCGCTGTAAAGGGGATACTGCGCTGTCACGTAAGACAGGCGGCTGGCGGCCGCAGGAAAGCTGCCGCGGCGGTGATACAAATCTCCGGTGCGGAATTCCTTGTCGGCGAGGACCTCCTGCGTGTTGCGCAGCATCTGTTCCATCTGCGGCACGAACTTCGAATTCGGGAACTGCACCAGACCCTGCCGGCATTCGTCTTCGGTGCGTTGCCCCTGGGCGCTGTCGCGGTCTGCCTTCTCCATCTGCTTGTAGTGGATGTTGCAGATTTTGAACTGCGATTCGGCGGCTTCCTCCATATTGGGGAAGAAGAGGATGAAGTCCTTATATCCCTGCTCGGCCTGCGCCAGCCCATGCGCGCCGCCTTCGCGCATCCAGCTGTCGGCGATGGCGAGCTGCGCCTTGGCCAGATATTCGCTGGTGTCGTAGGTGTTGATCAGCGTGTTCAGCGTGAGACGCGCCGATTCATAGTCGCCATGCTCGATGTTCTTGATGGCGCGGTCGAACAGCACTTTATCGGGCTGCAGAGTCTCCTTCGTGATCGGCGTTTCGTACTTCTTGTGACGGAAGGGAAGACCGAATCCCGAAAGCATGAAAAAGGCGAGCAGGCCCACCGTTGTGATGAAAAGTTGATAGCGTCGCTGCATCGTATGATATTCAAACCTTTACTGATGTTGCGTTCACCGCAATGTGTTGCATTTCCTTCACGGCTGCTGCCGGATCCGCACTGTGAAATATCGCCGAACCCGCCACCAGCCAGTCGCATCCCGACTGCACGATTTCCCCGGTATTCGCCGCGCTCACTCCGCCATCGATCTCAATCGCAAAGCCGAGGCGCCGTTCGTTCCTGATCCGATCGAGCGCACGAATTTTGTGAAGCGCGTTCGGGATAAACTGCTGTCCTTCGAAACCCGGATTGACGCTCATAACGAGCACGTAGTCCGCCAGATACAGAATGTCCTCCAGCACGCCCACGGGAGTCGCGGGATTGATCACCACGCCCGCCCGCGCGCCTTCGCTCTGGATCATCCGTACAGTTCGATCCAGATGCCGGGCCGCCTCATAGTGTACCGAAACCTGATCCGCGCCGGCCTCGATGAACAGCGGCGCGTACTTGTCGGGATCGGTGATCATCAAGTGCACGTCAAGCGTCAGAGGAGTGGCTTTGCGGACGGATTTTACGACTGGCGGGCCAATTGTCAGGTTCGGCACGAAATGGCCGTCCATAATATCCACATGAAGCATCCGGACGCCGGCGCGTTCCACTGTGCCGATGTCGTCCGCCAGGCGGGCGAAGTCCGCCGAGAGGATCGATGGAACGATCTGAACCATTTACGGATGTAGGACCAAGTTTATCATGGAGTAGACTAGACTGCCGTAATCTATAACCAGGCAGGAATGCCCCGCGCTCGCACGCACATTCGCGAATGAGCCGTCACGATTCGAGCGCTGCCGCGAAGAAGCCGTCTCCCGCGTCGCGACCAGGAAGCCGCTGCATGGTTCTCATCACGACGGCGCCGCTGGCGCTAACCACATCCTCGTTCTCCTCGCGTTCCAATGAGCAGGTCGAATAAACCAGCCGGCCGCCGGGCGCCAGCCGCTCCAGCGCATTCCGCAGGATCGCGATCTGGCGCGCCTGCAGGTCCGCAATGTCCGCCGGCTCCAGCCGCCATTTGATTTCGGGATTGCGCGCGAGCGTTCCGGTGCCCGAGCATGGCGCGTCGACGAGAATCCTGTCGAACCGGATGTCGAACGGCAGCGGCTTTGTTGCATCCAGCGTGACCACGGGAATCTTCAGCGGCAACAACAGACGCGCGCGGCTCAAGTGCAGATCGCACGCAATCGCACGCACGGGTGTCTCGATCGCCTGCGCCGTCTTGTTTCCCGGCGCCGCGCACAAATCGAGAAACGTCATTCCGGGTTGCAATCCCAGCAGCGGGACAACCGCCTGCGAGCCTATGTCCTGAAAACGGAAGCGGCCGGCTTCACCGCTTCGGAGATGGAAGCAGCCGGCGACGTCCGTCGGTTCCGCGCCCGGCGGCGGCTCGGCGCTTCCCACGCGGATGAAACGCTCGGGCGTGCGCAGGCTGGCGCGCGCGATCTCCACGGCGGTCCCGGCGCCGAACTGCCGGCTCCATCGTTCCAGCAGCCACGCCGGGGTCGAGAGAGTCTCGGGCACTTCCATCGGCTCGCGGATCGCTCGCCGCAGCACGGCATTCACCAGCGAAGAGGCCGATGCCTTGCCTGCGCGCCGGGCCAGTTCCACCGAATCATTGACTGCCGCGTGCGCCGGCACGCGGTCGAGAAAGCGTACCTGGTAGAGCGCCATCTCGAGCACGACGCGCACGGCGGGATCAAGCCGGTCCACCGCGCGCTTCGAGCAAGCGCCGATCAGCGCATCGAGTTCGCCCCGCCGCCGCAGCGTTCCGAACACAATGTCGGAAGTGAGGCCGGCATCGCGAGCGTCGAGATGCACGGATTTCGCCGCCACCGCTTCGGCCGACCACGCACCGCGGTCGACGGCGAGCAGGGCTCCGAACGCGGCTTGCCTGGCCAGGGAAACTTTCATCCTGCCAGCAAGTGTAAAGGACTAAAGCGCGATGATGGATGTATGGCCTTAGCCGACAAAACCTGTGTGCCCTGCCGCGGCGGCGTCCCGGCGCTCAAGGGCGATGATTTGCGCGCGCTCCAGTCGCAGCTCTCGGGGTGGGATGTGGTCAACGAGCATCATCTGCATAAGCGGTTTTCGTTTTCGGACTTCAAACAGGCTCTGGATTTTGTGAACCGCGCGGGAGCCATCGCGGAAGAGCAGGGGCATCATCCGGACATCCTGCTGACATGGGGCAAAGCGGAATTCACGATCTGGACCCACAAAATCGACGGGTTGACGGAGAGCGATTTCGTGCTTGCCGCAAAGATAGATCGTGCGGCCTGAGGAGCAGATTTCCTGACATCTGATTTTTCAGTTGAGACCCGCGTCCGAGCTGGTCCTGACTTGTAAAAATCCGGGTGTGAACGGGGCAACTGGCCCGAAGGACCATTCAGGCTTGCTGACGCGCGCGGCTCAGAAAGACTTACCCGAGCGCGGAAGCGAATGCTGGCGGTGACGGTCGCGCAGCCTGCGGCGGCGATTCGGGCTTGATTCCCGTTCGCCGCCTGGCGCGTCTCACGCGATGCGTGTCTCGATCTGCGCGGCCTGAAGCGCCGTGCGACCGATTCCATCTGATTACGTTTAATACTCGAACCGCACCCCCAGCTGGATCACCCGATTGAAGTTCGCCTGCGAATTGATCACGCCGAAGTTCGAGGCGCTCAAATTGGTCGACGGACCATAGAATTGCGGCGTGTTGGTCAGGTTGAAGACTTCGGCCCGGAATTGCGCTTTGACCTTCTCAAATGCGTAGGTTTTGAAGAGCGAGAAGTCCGTGTTGGCCTGGCCGGGTCCGCGCAGAGTGAGCGTCCGGCTCAGGTTTCCGAAGGTGAACTGAGGGGCCGCCGAGAAGGCTGCCTTGTTGATGTAGTCGAGCAGGCGATCCTCGGGCGAACCGGATGTCGAAGGATCGATGCCAGTCGCATTCGGACGCTGCACGCTCGTGCCGATGGCCGAATTCTGATTGGTCTGATAGATCGCCAGAGGGAATCCGGACTGCATCGTCGTCTGAATATTCATGGCCCAGCCGCCGACCGCGATGTCGAGTAGCTTGTTGCGAGCGAGGAATTTTCGTCCGGTGCCGAAAGGCAACTCGTAGTTGATCGCGGTCGTCCACCGGTTGGTGGCGTCGATGGTCGAGAGTCCCCATTCGGCCGCGCGGTTGTAGTTGTCCTGCGAGGTCGTCTGCTGGGAATTGAAGGTGTTGCCGGCGCCGCCGTTTGAGGCGTCCTCGTTCTTCGACCAGGTGTAAGTCGACAGGATGTTGACGGCGTGGCCGAGACGCTTCTGCACCTTGAAGTAGACCGAGTTGTAGAGCGCGTGGTTCTGGTCGGAGCTCTGCATGCTGATCGTGCCGAACTCGGGATACGGCAGCAGAGACTTTGCCTTCGTAATCGTGGCGCTGGCGAGGTTCAGAACGCCGCCCGGCGTGCCGAGGAACGGATTCGGCACCGCGCTGTTGAGGGCGCTGCCCAGCGAGAGGTATTGATCGGGAAGCTGGTTGATGTTGATGTCCGGCGTTCCTTCAATCAGGTTGTGGGTGATGGAGCCGACGTAACCGAGTGCGACCACAAACGAGCCGGGCAGCTCACGCTGAATATCGAGCGAGAACTGATGAACCCGCGTCGAGTGCGCGTCGTTCGAGAAGAACGTGAGGTTCTGGCCGCCGAGCCCGGCGTTGAGGCCCGCGCCGTTGCCGATGGGCTGCTGAATGCCTGAAGGGAACGGATTGCTGAGCGAAGCGGCCGGCGTGGCATTGCCGTCATTCGAAGCCACGTAGGGCGTCGCATAGGTGTAGCCGAGCGGATTCACGAGACTGAACGTGAACGGCGCCCAAAAGATGCCGTAGCCGCCGCGAATGGTGGTCTTCGGCATCACGTTATATGCGAAGCCGATGCGCGGCGAGAACTTGTCCGCGTTCGGGTTCATCGCCGTGGTGCCGTAGCCATTCTTACCGGCATATTCGAGAACGCCTTTGGTGGTGATGCCAGTGACCTGACTTTGGATTGGGTTGATGGCATTGGTGTCGAAGCCGACGACCAGCGTGTTGAGCGCCGACTCGAGGCCGGTTTCATATTCATAGCGGACCCCAAAGTTCATGGTCAGCTTCGAATTCAGCCGGAAGTCGTCATGCACGAAGAATCCGTAATAGCTCACGTGATTTTCGATCGGCAGCGAAGTCGTCACACTGCCTGAAGCCGGGAATCCGAGAAGCATGCTCGCGATCGCTCCGCCGGTTCCGGAGACGGTCTT
>DASZLP010000140.1:0-4532 GCA_035552355.1 Bryobacteraceae bacterium
TTGATAGGCGTTGCCGGCCCACCCGAGCAGCTCGATCGAGCCGAGGTTGGCGGAGATAAAGGCCAGCCCCGCGATCCATGCAGTCATCTCGCGGCCGGCGAGAAAGAAATCTTCTCCGGTCGTGGTGTAGCGCCGGAGATACAGGCCAATGCCGAGCACCATCACGAAATATATGGCGATGATGGCGATATCGACGCCGCCGAGAGAGACAAGCTTATTGGACGCCGTGGCGAGCAACAACGCAGTGCATGAAAGCATTCAGTTTGTCCTGGGACCGCTCGACATATCTCTTATCGCACAACGGCCACCCTGCGGCCTGTGCGCGCTCAAACTGCTCGCCGCATCCGGGAACTGGTTCGCGGCGCCGAGGCTTGTAATCGCTTACGCTGCTCAGCGTACACCAGAATCGCCCGTTGAACATGGCTGCGACCGTGGCGCAGGCTCTTCCGGTTTGATATAGTCTCCGCCCAGCGGGTCGAAATTCCTCATTCCGGGGAGGACGCATGTCGCGTTTGCAATCGTTTACGGCACTGGTCGCCTTCATATTATTCGGCGCTTTGGGCAGCGCCGTCGCCCAGGTGGAGCGAGCGAGTATCGTCGGAACCATTCGCGATTCGAGTGGCTCCGTTGTGCCCGGGGTTACGGTTAAAGTGATCAACCAGGGCACCAATAATACAACGAGCCTCGAGACCGACGCCGCGGGCGAGTATTCCGCGACGAATCTCACGCCAGGCGCATATACTGTTGAAGCGGAGAAGACCGGCTTCACGCGGCGCGTGTACCGCGACTTTGTCGTGCAGGTGGCGCAGATTGCGCGCCTCGATATCACGCTCGCGGTCGGCGCGGTCGAGCAAACCGTGGAAGTGAGCGGCGAGGCGCCTTTGCTGCAAACGGAAAATTCAACCGTAGGACAGGTGATCTCATCGCAGCCGATCAGCGAGCTGCCGCTGAACGGACGCAACCTGGCGCAACTGGCGATCCTCGCGCCAGGGGTGACGGGACTCTCGTATGCGCAGACCGGCACGATTAACGCCGGAGCGCGTCCGGACGAGTTGCGTCCCGGCGGCACGACGATCGAAGCAAACGGCGCACGCGACAGCAGCAATCAACTGCTGCTCGACGGTATCGACAACACAGAGATGATCTCTCAGACGTTCGTCGTTCGGCCGCCGATAGAGGGCGTGCAGGAGTTCAAGGCCATAACCAACAACGCCGGCGCGGAATACGGAAGGGCAGGAGGCGCGGTGCTGGTTACGAGCACGAAATCCGGCAGCAATCAGGTCCATGGCTCCGCATTCGAATTTCTGCGCAACTCCGCGATGGACGCGAAGAACTTTTTCGATCGCGGGGACCTTCCGATCCCGGAATATCAGCTCAATCAGTTCGGCGGGAGCGTGGGCGGCCCGGTCATAAAAAACAAAACCTTCTTTTTCAGCGATTACGAAGGCTATCGGGAGAAGCAGGGACAGACGAAAGTGATCACGGTACCGACGGCCGCGGCGAAAGCCGGTAACTTCGCCGGCGTCGTCCCAAACGGCATTTTTGATCCCGCTACCACGACCGCCGTCACCTCGGGAGGAACGACGACATATACGCGCACGCGCTTTCCGAACGACGTGATTCCCGCGTCGCGCTTCGATCCGCTGGCGGCCAGGATCGTTGCCCTTTATCCGAATCCGCAGACCGGCGCGCTTGTAAACAACTACATCGCGAACCCGGAGAAGCTGAGTAATCTTGATCGCGGGGACATCCGGATTGACCATCAGATCTCGACGAATCAGACGTTCTTCGGACGGTATTCGATCGACAACTCCGATCTGCACATTCCCGATACGTTCAACACGCGCATCGGCGGAAACGAAGACAGCTTCGCCGGGCCGGATACAGTCCGGGGCCAGAATGGAGTGCTTGCGTATAACCGGGTTTTCAGCCCGAACATCATCGGAGAATACCGGTTCGGGTTCACGAAATTCCGCCAGTTTCTGCTACCGGAGACGTTAACGGATCCGGTGTGGTCGCAGATCCCCGGACGAGATACGACCGATCCGTTTCAGCCCTCGGCGCCGATCATCAGTCCCTCCGGATATGTGGGTCTCGGCAATGCACGCTCGGAACCTCTGATCCGCCGCGAGCACATGTTCGAGAATGTGGCGGACCTGAGCTGGCAGAAAGGAAAACACGCGTTCAAGTTCGGCCTCGATATCCGGCAGCGTCTGATCAGCGAGACGGCCAGCCCGCCGGGACAGAGCGCATTTGGCCGGTTTACGTTCACGAGCGGCTTCACGAATAATCCCTCGAGCACCGGAGGCACGGGCGATGCGATCGCAAGCATGCTGCTCGGCTATCCCTCCACGACCGTGCGCGATTTCTTCATCCCGGGCACAGCGCACGTTCGCACGAACGAATTCAACTATTACGCGCGCGATGAATGGCGGGTGACGGACAAGCTGACTCTGAATCTCGGTATTCACTACGAGATCAATACTCCGTTCACTGAGGACAACAATTACTGGGTGAACTGGAACCCCGTAACAGCCAAGTTGCTGATTGCCGGGCAGAACGCCTCGAGGACAGCGAACGTGAATACGGATTATCACGCGATCGCGCCTCGCGTCGGCATCGCGTATCAGTTCGATCCAAAGACTGTCATTCGCGGAGGGTACGGCATCTTCTACGATCCGCAAGGCAATTACGGAACAACGATTCGGCAGTTTCGCCAGCAGCCTTTCGATCTCGTTTTCACGACGAGTCCGGGCGATCTGTTTCCCGCCAATACCGTCAGCCAGGGGATTCCGAAGCGTTCCGATTTCCCACCGACTGATCCGAACAACCCGACCGCGGCGGTCCCGAACGCGACGATTAGCGCGATCGATCCGAATTTCCGCAATGCGCAAGTGCAGCAGTTCAATTTCGGCGTGCAGCGCGAGTTGACGAAATCGACCGTGCTCACGGCGACGTACGTGGGATCGCTGGGGCGACGGCTGGCATGGAATCTTGCGATTAACACGCCGCAGCCCGGACCCGGAGCGATCAATCCGCGTCGTCCTTATTACGCGCAGCTCCCCAATATCACGGGTATCAGCTATTGGGAATCGGCGGGCAATTCAGAATTCGAGTCGCTTCAGGTGGTTCTGGAAAAGCGCTATTCAAATGGGCTGTATCTGAATGCGAACTGGGTGTGGTCGCATTCGATGGACAACGCGCCCTGGGACGGCGGATCCGGCGGCGGGCAGGACCCGTACAACCGCCGTGCAGACTGGGGAAGTTCAAACAGCGATGTCCGGCATCGGTTGAATCTTTTCGCCACGTATGAGCTGCCGTTCGGCAGCGGCAAGCGGTGGGCAGGCGGCGACAATCCATTCGAACGATATGTAGTGGGCGGCTGGGAAGTGGACGCGATTCTGGTTCTGCAGAGCGGATTGCCATTTACAGTAGGCGCCCCCTCAGCGACAAACAACGGAGCGGGCGCGCGCGCAAACGTGGTGTCTGGAGTGAACCCGTACCCGGCAGTTCAGACCCTGCAGCAGTGGTTCAATCCGGCGGCTTTCTCGATCCCGCCCGCCTCTTGTTATTGTTATGGCGACGGAGGACGTGACGTATTAACCGGGCCGCGCGCCGCCAATCTGGATCTCACGGCGGCGAAACGCTTCCGGATCACCGAGAGTTCCAATCTCACGTTCCGGGCCGAATTCTTCAACGCATTGAATCACCCGCAGTTCGCAATACCGGGCAACACCACAATCGGCAGCAACGGCGTCGGGTCGATCTCGGCCACCGCGAGACCGTCGAGGCAGATACAAATGGCGTTGCGGCTGGTATTTTGAGCCGCCGCTTAATCGTTTGTGAGGAGCCATGAGTCACATCACCATGCAGAGGAGAGCACGTCTGCTGGCGCGATTCGCGCCGCAGGTAGCGGCGGCGGCGAAACCCGCCGAACTCGATATTACGGAGATTCGCCATTTCCCGGTACGAGAGCCGGTGTCGGGCAGTCGTTATTCGCTGCTGCGGGTAAAGACGCGATCGGGAGTGACCGGTTGGGGCGAGTGCGGATACGATCCGAATGCAGATTTCAAGGCGCTCGAATCGGCGTGGGTCGGGCGGCCCGCGAATGCTTATGCGGCCATCACGGCTTCGACCCCGTTTCGCGCGGCGCTCGATATCGCTCTGCTCGATATCGTCGGCAAGGCGGCGAAAGCGCCGGTGTACCGCGTTCTCGGCGGCCCCACGCGCAGCAAGGTTCGCGCGTACAGTTCACCGCATACCGAAGAGTTTCCGGTAGCGGTGATCGACGTTCCTGCGCCGGCATCGCGGAATCAGGGCAAGGCCTATCAGGACAAGGTGCTGGAACTGGTGAACGCCGTTCCCGCGGATCGCGATTTCGTGCTGGCGGGCAACGGCCTGCTGACGCCGGGAGATGGGGCGTCGGTTGCGACAACAGTGGAAACGAAGCATCCGCTGTGGTTCGATGAACCGTGCTCTCACTCGAATATCGACGCGGTCCGCAAGATCAGCGGCGAGACCGTTGTGCCGCT
>DASZLP010000141.1:0-3870 GCA_035552355.1 Bryobacteraceae bacterium
GACCAGGTGGAAGCGATCGGCGACTTGCCTTGCCGACGAAGCACCCTGCCTGGCCGCCTGAGCGTACAGGCCGCACCTGTCACGGCTGATAATCTCGATTGTCGGGTTATTCTCGAGCCAGGCAGTCATGGTTTTGACTGAACGGTCATGGATGACGTCGACAACCTCGTGGCGCTCCAGATCGACAACGATCGTCCCATATCGGCTACCCTTCAACCAGCTCCAGTCGTCGATTCCAACGACCCGCAGTGGCCGTTCCGAAGAGCTCGCATGGCGCTTGAGATTGCGCAGAATCCGGTCGTCGCCTTGCGGTAGGCCGAGCAGACGCATCAAGCGTTCGGCAGGGCGCCCACCGGCAACATATCCGATCGACCTTGCGAGCTCGGCAACACGGCGCGTTTCTCTGGCGCGGGGCATGAAAACCTGATCCGCCAGATCGACAAATGTATTCCGCTGACACGATCGGTTGCCACATCGCCACTGGGTCACACTCACCTGAAGCTCAACGCTCGTGCCCTGGACGGGTAGATCCTGCAGACGTCGCACATAAGCGCTGTGCCGTCTTTGCGAACTGGTTCCACAGCCGGGACATCTCGCCTCAACCGAGGCATTGGCTTTGACGATCCATCTGTTTTGGCAGAGCTTTGTATCCACTACTCGGATACCGGGACCGGGTTCCCACTGCGGTTTGATCTCCATTCGGGCCGATGTCGGCACGCATATACCTGGGAACAACCCGGCCAAGCGGCTAGCACGCAAATCGCGACAGACCCCGTTAACGGCAGGGCCCCAACCTAATTCGCATTTCCAACGACATATTCGCATTTCAACAGCAGAGGCCGACCTTTGAATTTTCAGCAAAAATGTTCTCAGTTCAAACAACACAGTGACAGACAGTCTCAGCTTCTCGTTTTCAGAAAGAACGGTTCTCAATGTGACGTGATTATTGCGCGCTCTCGCCGAGGCTATTTGTTAGTCGGCGATTGAATGGGTCTTCTGTCGCCATCGCCACGGAAACCGCGTCCCCAGGAAAATCGTGTCATGAGAACACCGGCATCAGTAAGAGGCGGCGAAGCGTTCGGCAGGATACGCCTGTCGCGCACCTTCTTTATGCGCGACTTCCTCTACAGCGAGATCGCGAACATCCACCGGATGACGAACCTGCCGGACAATCCGGAGCTTGCGATCGAGTCGGGCCGGATGCTTTGCGTCAGTCTTCTAGAGCCTCTTCAGGCGACCTTCGGCCGTTTAGCGATCCGGTCCGCCTACAGGTCGCCAGAGGTAAACGCGTTCGGTAACAAGAACTTCAAAAACTGCGCGTCGAATGAAGTCGACCGCGCACGCCACATTTGGGATCAGAGGAGCCCCGACGGTGGCATGGGCGCAATGGCGACCGTCGTAATTCCCTGGCTCGTCGACCGTCTCGGCAAACAGACCGACTGGCGGGCGATGGCGTGGTGGATCCACGACCACCTGCCTTACAGCGAACTTCAGTTCTTTCCAAAGCTTGGTGCCTTCAACATCGGATGGCACGAGCATCCCAAACGAAGGATAACCAGCTTCGCCCCGCCTCGCGGCCTCCTGACGAAACCCGGACTCCCCAACCACGAGGGCGACCACAGCGACTCCTACGAAGGCTTTCCCACGCTGGTCACGCCCGAGGCGTGGCAACCGCGCGAAGGGGCGCCAGCATGAAAGCGCTGAAGCGATCTGAAGTGCGCCGCCCGCTCGGCGACGAGCCGGAAGTGCTCCGGTACGACTTTGGCAAGACATCCATCGCTGCCGTCGCTGTCGCGCTCTCGCCGCAAGGTGTCGCGGCGATCGCCATTAGAAAGGACTATGACGAGGAGATGTTGCTTGGTGCGCTGCGAGCCCGGTTCCCACGGGCCATCCTGCAGCACGACTCGGACGCGACACGCTCCGCATTGGAAGCCGTCGTCGCCTTCGTCGAGCACCCGCGCCGCAATCTTGATCTTCGCCTCGACATTCGCGGGACGGACTTCCAGCGCAGCGTTTGGACCGCAGTGTTGGCGGTGCCGTTCGGAGAGACTACGACGTTCGCCGAGGTCGCGGCCGGGTTAGGTGCTCCGCGAGCAGTCCGCGCCGTGGGCAACGCGTGCTCGGCGAATCCGCTGGAGTTCGCGATTCCCTGTCATCGCGTGCTGCGCAGAGACGGGTCCTGGTCCGGCGGTTCAGCGTGGGGCGACTTGCGGCAATCGACGATCGTAGGGCGCGAGTGCTCCGCTGCAAAAGGGAAAGGAGAAACGCGATGAGTCGAACGGTGAAAGAAAAGCGGGCCAGTTTCCGCAAACTGCATGAAAGCGGTTGCTTCGTATTGCCTAACCCGTGGGACGTCGGCAGCGCCCGTCTGCTCGAGCACCTCGGCTTCCAAGCGATTGCGTCGACAAGCGCGGGCTTCGCGTGGTCTACGGGGCGGCCGGACTACGACCTTCCGCGCGACCAGATTCTCGCGCACCTCCGCGAATTGAGCGGAGCAGTTGACATACCACTGAACGCCGACTTCGAGGCTGGCTTTGGAGCCGACGCTGAAGGCGTCGCTGAAAGCGTGACACTCGCGATCGCGGAAGGCATCGCTGGCCTCTCAATCGAAGACCGCGATGTGGCGGGGTCGGGCCTCTACGACACCGCAATGTCGCTTGAGCGCCTCAAAGCCGCGCGCGACGCAATCGATCGGTCGGGCGAGGATGTCGTCCTCGTCGCAAGGACAGAGGGACTACTCTTCGACCCGTTTGCGCTTTCGCCCGCTATCGACAGGTTGGTGGCTTTCGCCGACGCAGGCGCCGATTGCCTTTACGCACCGGGAGCTCACGAAGCTCCGGACATCGCCCAATTGGTCAAAGCCGTCGCGCCGAAGCCCCTGAACGTCGTGATGATGAAGCCTGGGCTGGCCCTCGCCGAGCTTGCGGACCTCGGCGTGCGCCGCGTCAGCGTCGGCGGGGCGTTCGCTCGCGTGATGTGGGCGACTGTCGTGGCGGCGGCGAACGAGATCAAGCAGGGGCGCTTCGACGTGCTCGGCGCCGGCACGCCTGGCGCGGAGCTGAATAAGATCTTCACACGGTTTGCCCCAGCCGACGCGAAGCTGTGAGGAGATCGCGGCTGCGCGGCAGCACTCTCGGCCTGCCGCGCAGCCGCACACCAAGCTGGTCTAATCGGGATCGATATTGGGAATCGATAGCTCGTCCGAATCACGATCGTAGTCTGCGAGAGCTCCGCCTGATAATGCTGGCAGCGCGTCCTGTGCGCGGGTGTTGATGTCCGCGCTAAGGCCGAGGGTCTTGCCGACTGGGCAAATGTTCGCCGCCTGCATCAACTGTGAACGCTGGTCATCGCTCAGCGCGCCTTGCAACACGATCGTCCTGTCGAAGGCGTCGCGCGCGCCCTCGACGCCGTGTCTATAGGAGACCGCGACCTCCACGTGGGTCAACGGTAGCTTCCGTCGTCGCGACTGCAATCGAATAGTCATGGCCGTGCAAGCCGCGAGCGATGCGCTCAGGAGATCGTATGGATTGGCGCCGGGAGCCGTTCCACCGCGGCCGTCGGGGCCACCCACGGCGAAATCGGATGCGCCGGCGCGGCCGTTGAGCCTGCCGCCGTCCGTGAGATCTCCTGCGACCACTGCCTGCGGACGCTGCGGCTCTTTTGTCGTCAAGCTAGCCATATCTCTTCACCTCTCTGCTTTTCGTGGTCATGCGATGCCGTCCGCCCGGCGGATAGATTCAGAGCGGGTCTCGGCAGTCGATCGTCTTGCAGGGCAACCGAGCGCCCGCCTTCGGTGGGGTTGGGGCCGTGTCGCGCTCGCTTATGAAATAGTAGGCCAATCCGGACGCCAGGAGCGCGACTGCAGCCGCA
>DASZLP010000142.1:0-22152 GCA_035552355.1 Bryobacteraceae bacterium
GTATCTGCTGGTGACCGCCCATTACGACCATCTGGGCAAGACCGCGCTGGGCATTTATCATGGCGCGAACGACAACGGCAGCGGGACCGTTTCCGTGATCGAGATCGCGCGCGCGCTCGGCGCGCTGAAGCCTCATCCGAGACGGACTATTGTCTTCATCACGCTCTTCGGCGAGGAAGAGGGTCTGCTGGGGTCTTATTACTACGCCCACCACCCGCTGTTCCCGTTGAAGGACACGATCGTCGACATCAATCTGGAGCAGATGGGGCGCACCGACGATCCCGCCGGGAAAAAGGCCGGGGAGTTTACCGTGACAGGGCCTTCGTATTCCAACGTCGCGTCGATTCTGGGTGAAGCCGCCAAAGCCGAAGACATCGGCGTCTATACGCGCAAAGACGCGGACGATTACTTCGATCGCAGTGACAACTATTCATTCGCGCAGTTCGGCGTGATCTCGCACACGGTCGTCGTCGCAGTCGACTTCCCCGATTACCACGGGCTCGGCGACAACTGGGAGAAGATCGATTTTGCCAATATGGCAAAGGTGGATCGCGGCGTGGCGGCGGGAATCCTGCGGTTGGCGAACGATGCGGACGCGCCGGTTTGGAGCAATGCTCCGGGCGCGGCAATCTACCGCAACGCGGGGCGGTAGCGTGCACCGTGGCGCGGGCGCTCCCGGCCGCCGCGCCCGGTCGTTCCCTTTATGGGTGCCGGCTCGGCATTCGTGCCGGCGCTTGTTCTACTCGATGCTGTCGATTTCCCGGGTAGAGGCTGCATCTATCCCGTCGCTACCGGCGAACAGCATCGCGATAGCCTGCAACCGCCGCTTCGTGCCTCGCAAGCGAGTCGGAAAAATTATGCCCTCCGGAGCCATCCGCCTTCGCGACGAAATACAAATAATGCGTCTCCGCCGGCGCCAGCGCCGCGCGAATGCTGCCGAGGCCGGGGTTGGCGATCGGACCCGGCGGCAGCCCCACATGCTGATACGTATTCCACAAGCTCATATTCGCGAGGTCGGATCGATAGATGGTCCCGCGATATCGGCCGTCGAGAAGAGCCGCATAGACGGTGGTCGGATCGCAGTCCAGCTTCATTCCAATTCGCAAACGGTTCGTAAAAACCGACGCCACCAGAGGGCGCTCCTCGGGTCGCCGCGCCTCGCGCTCCACCATCGAAGCCAGCGTCACGGCGGCGTGTGCATCGGCACCGCGGCCGAGCGCTTTCCATTGCGCCCGGAACTCGCCAGTCATCATCCGGCAGATCTGCTGAGCCGTGGTGTGCCGGTAGATCCGGTATTTATTTGGGAATAAATATCCTTCGAGCGAGGGAGCTTTCGCATCAATGTCGCGAATCAGCGAAGGATCGCGGGCCGCGGCCAGGAAGGTCTCCGCCTTCATCGTGCCCAGCTTGCCCAGGGCGTCCGCGATGTCGAACATGTTGAAGCCCTCGGGCACCAGCAGTTCCATGTAGTAGATATCGCCTTTGATGAGCCGCCGCACGATCTGGAGCGGCGACGCGGGTTTGTCGAACTTATATTCGCCGGCCTGCAGGGTTGCTCCGCGCCGTACGCCGCGCGCCGCGAGGAACAGCCATCTGTCCCGAATCACGCCCTTGTCGGCGAGCACCGACGCGATCGATCGTGTGGATGTGCCGTGTGCGAACTCGACAAAAACCGGCCCCCCGAACCCCTGATAAGGCTGATTCAACCGATACATCACCCATGCTCCTGCAAGTACCACCAGCAGCAAGGGAATAATGAGATATCTCAAGCGCGGGCTGCTCCCGAATCCAGATAGCTTTGCAGCAGAATCACGGCCGATAACCGGTCAATCGCGGGTTTGCGTTCGCCGTGTGCAATGCCCGATCCACGCAGCGTTCGCTCTGCCTCGCGGCTGGTCCAGCGCTCATCGCGGAATTCGACCGGAATGCCCGTCTTGTATTCCAGTTCTTTCGCGAACTCACGTGTATACGCGCCCTGCCGGCTTTGCTCTCCGCTCATATGCAGCGGATCGCCGATCAGGAGCAACCTGACGTTCTTCTCGACGGTCAATTTCCGGAGCGTCTCGATATCGTCGCGGCGTCCCTCGCGTTCGAGAGTATCGAGACCTTGCGCGGTGATCCCCAGTTCGTCGCTCAGCGCGAGGCCGATACGCTTCTTTCCGAGATCGAGCGCGAGAATTCGTCCCGCTTTTTGCGCCCCCACACTCACAGTTTAATTGTAAAAGCGATTATCGAAGCCGTGCTAGTCTCAGGACACGGGTGGGCGCATTTTGATCGGCACGGGACAGGAGAAGTCGCATCAGCGCTTGATCCAGAGCGAGGTGCACGGATACGCCCTGACGACCGTGGCCGCCGGTGTGCTGATCGGGATCCTCTACTGGGGTCGGGTGGTGTTCATCACCGCGATCATCTCGGTCATCATCGCTCTTATCCTCGAGCCGTTCGTCGGGATTCTGGTGCGCCTGCGCATTCCCCGGCCGCTCGCGACACTGCTGGTTGGAGCCTTTGCCGCGCTCTTCCTTTACTTCGCCGGGCTCGCCGCGTGGAATCAGATCTCAGGGCTGGCGAGCGACGTTCCGGCATTCAAGGAAAACCTGAGCGGATTTATTGCGAAGGTCACCGATCGCATTCAGAGCATTGAGACGGCGACTTCGCGGCTGGTGGTTCCCGCGCCCAGGGTTGTCGCCGTGCCGGCGCCGGAGCCGCCGCCGCGCCGGCCGTCACGCAAGAGCAGGGGCGCGGCCACTCCCGCCAGTCCGGCGCTCCCGGCGCCCACAGTCGGGCCCGATGGAACAGTGACCACTCCCATCCCGGAGGTGCGCATCCACGAGGATAAGAATCCGGTTACCGACTATATCTACGCGCGCCTCGGCACGCTTTATGAGTTCTTGCTGATGGCGTCGTTCGTGCCGTTCCTCGTGTACTTCATGCTGAGTTGGCGCGATCACATTTACCGCGGCTTTCTGCGCTTTTTCGAAGGCCCCGACCGCGTCGCCGCGTCGCGCAGCCTCGAAGGGGTCGCTGAGATGGCGCGCGCGTTCGTGGTTGGAAATTTTCTGATCGGGCTCTTGCTCGCCGCTATAAGCTGGGCCGCTTTCGCGATCATTCACCTTCCATATCCGTTTCTGATCGGGGTTGTGAGCGGATTCCTCAGCCTGGTGCCTTACATTGGGATGCCGCTGGCGCTGGTCCCGCCGGTGTTGTCGGCGCTGGCGGGCGGCGAGCACGGCACGGTGATTCTCTTCGCTTTCGGAATTGTGCTGACGCTTCACCTCACCGCGATGAATGTGCTGTATCCGAAGATCGTCGGGGCGCGCGTGCATCTGAACCCGCTGGTTGTGACCGTCTCTCTGATGTTCTGGGGATTTCTATGGGACGCGGCGGGGTTGCTGCTGGCGATTCCGATTACGGCGGGAATCAAGGCTGTCTGCGACAACGTGGCGGGATTGCGGCCGTTTGGGCGATTTCTCGGAGATTAGTGGCCCGCCGTTTTTTCCAGCAACTTCGCGATCGTGCACGCAACACGCCACGCCGGATCGTTTTTCCGGAAGGGGATGATCCGCGCGTGATTGCCGCCGCGCGCCGTCTGCGGGAGGAACGTCTTGTCGAGCCCGTCCTGCTGTCGGCGCGATCATCCCCGGGGATCGAAACGGTCGCGTCCGGTAGTTCTCCGCGTCTCGGCGACTATGCTGCTCGCTTGTTCGAGCGCCGCGCCCCGACGGGCTTAACGGAAGCCGAGGCGCTGGCGACTGTTCGGAATCCACTGTACTTCGCGGCATCGATGGTTTCGGCACACGACGCGGACGGTACCGTCGGCGGCTGTGTCTTGACCACCGCTGAAACCGTCCGGGCGGCCCTTACGGTGATCGGACCGGCGCCGGGAATTGAAACCGTCTCCGGTGCATTTCTCATGGACCATCCCGATTCGCGATTTGGTGTCGAAGGCGTCATGACGTTCGCCGATTGCGCGGTTGTGGTGGACCCGTCTCCGTCGGAACTGGCGGATATCGCGATTTCCGCCGCCGCTGCCACGCGGCGCTTTCTCGAAGCCGAGCCGCTGGTGGCGATGCTCTCCTTTTCGACGCATGGCAGCGCGCGGCATGCGCAAATCGACGCCGTTGTGGAGGCACTCGATATTCTGCGAAGCCGTGTTCCGGATTTGAAAGTCGACGGTGAACTACAGCTCGACGCCGCCCTGATTCCCGCAGTCGCGGCAGCCAAGGCGCGCCATTTGCAGGTCGCGGGGCGCGCCAACACACTCGTGTTTCCGAACCTCGCGGCTGCCAACATCGCCTACAAACTCGCGGAACGGCTGGGCGGGGCGACGGCCATCGGCCCGATCCTGCAGGGCCTGGCGAAGCCTGCTAATGATCTTTCGCGCGGTTGCAGCGCGGAGGACATTTACAATATGGCAATCCTCACTGCTTGCCAGGCTTGAGGCAAGCCACAGGGAGCGCCCCACCGGTAAACGGATGTGCCAGACCAGCGAAAGATGTACGCTATGAACCGGGTCAAGCAACTCGAACAACAAATAGTGGAATTGGATGCTTCCGAACTGAAGGCGCTTCGCGCCTGGTTCGAGATCTATGACGCTGAAGTATGGGACCGTCAGATTGAGTCCGATGCGAAAAACGGCAAGTTGGGCGAGCTAACTGAGCGGGCGCTCCGTGACCATCGTGATGGCCGCTCCACGCCATTGTGAAGCATCATGCTGCGCCGGACTTCTGGTCATGCTATCGCCGTTTGCCCGCCGAGGTTCAGCGAACGGCGGACAAGTCTTTTGAATTACTCAAGCTCAATCCACGGCATCCTTCCGTTCGGTTTAAGAAGCTGGATGTGATTTGGTCTGCGCGGGTCGGCTCACATTTATCGCGCTCTTGCGGTTGAGGCGCCTGATGGATTCCTGTGGTTCTGGATCGGCACTCACGCGGAGTACGATCACATTGTTCGATAAGGCGTTTATTGGCGAAGCCCGGCGCGGGAAACGCCGCTTCCATCGTCGCGGCTTGCGGCGAATCGAACTTCCATCCAGTTTAAGAAGTGCCATGAGGTTTCGTCTGGGCGGGTCGGGTTACATCATCGCGCTCTTGGCGGTTGAGGCGCCCGACGGATTCCTGTGGTTCTGGATCGGTGCACACGCGGAGTACGATCACATTATTCCGTAAACCACTTGTTCCTGACTGTCGCGGGCGCCCACGGGCCGGCCACGCCCGAAAATTTATCGGCGTGATCCGTGGCCCATTCGAGAAATGTCCGTGGCCGTACTCCGGTAGGCTCCGCGAATATGGATGTAATGAACGCAGGCTGCCCGACTCCGGCCCGCCGCGCGTCGAGCAGCATATCGACGACGGACGGCGGCCGGGTAGGGAGCCACTCCAGGCGAGCCTCGCCCGCGACATCTGCTCGATGCACAGCGAGTGGCCAGGCACGCGGCCAATCAGGGACAACTCGTCGAATTGGGTCAGGGATTCGGGGCCAGTGAGAACATATTCCGCACCCCGCGTGTCCCTCTGCGCACAAGGCCCCGACGGCGACGGCGGCGCTGTCCCGCTCGTCGGTCGGCGCTGTGGGGGCGTCCAGGTACGGCAGCGGACCACGTCGCCGGCGCGAATCGACGGTCCCCACTGTCGCAGAGCGTTTGCGGCCATCATTCCGGGCCGCAGGAATGTCCATTGAAGTCCCGAGGTCTCTATGAGCCGCTCGATTTGCTCGGCCAACACTCGATCCGGATTGGGCTGCTGAAAGAAAGGATGCGGCGTTTTGAGCGGAGCCGATAGAAATACAATACGCCGGGTGTGCTTCGCAGTCTGCCGCAGAGCGGGAACAGCAGCTGCGGCGGGAGCCGTCCAAACCAGGAAGACGGTATCGATGCCGTCCAAACATCCATTGAGTGTTTCGGGGAGGGTGAGGTCTCCGCAAACCATCTCCACCCCTGGTAAATGGACCGCATCCGGATTTCGCGCAAGGCCGCGGGCGCTTGTACCGTGGCGGCCAACTGGTATAGAGCTTCGCCGCCGACGGCCCCGTGGTACCGGTGACAAGAATGCGAACCATGGGGAATATCCTACGACGTTTGGCCAGGCGGCCGTCGTATGGAACCTTCGCCCCATAGCATAAAATGGCTACGACCACTTCCCTGATTGAAGAGGACCCTATGCCGAAATCACGACGCGGTTTTCTTAAAGGAGCCGCCGCGGGCGCGGCTGCGTTGGTGGCGAAGCCCGGTGCGGTGAAAGCACAGGAAGCCCAGACGCGCGGCACCGCCACGCCGCTTCCATCAACGCGGCTCGCGGCCGCCGAAACCACCCCGCCTCCGCCGCGCGTCGACGTCTACACGACCGACCGTCCCGGTTCGGACTTCATGGTCGACGTCATCAAGTCGCTGGGCTTCGAGTATTGCTGCGAGAACCCCGGGTCGAGCTTCCGTGGCCTGCACGAGTCCTTCGTGAACTACGGCAAGAACAGCATGCCGGAGCTGCTGACGTGCTGCCACGAGGAATCGTCCGTTGCGATGGCGCATGGTTACGCCAAGATCGAAGGCAAGCCGCTGATGGTCATGGCGCACGGCACCGTCGGACTGCAGCACGCCTCGATGGCGATTTACAACGCGTTTGCGGACCGCGTGCCGGTTTACATCGTGCTCGGCAACATCGCCGATGAGCAATGGCGGCGCGGCGATGTCGAGTGGGCCCACAGCGTGCAGGACGCGGCGGCGATGGTCCGCGACTACACGAAGTTCGACGATGCCCCGGTGTCGCTGGGACACTTCGCCGAATCGGCGCTGCGCGCGTACAAAGTGATGATGACGCCGCCGATGGAGCCCGTGGTGATCGTGGCGGACGCGGTGCTGCAGGAAGAGCCGATGTCCGAAGCCGACCGGCGGCTCAAGGTTCCGAAGCTCACGATGCCTTCGCCTCCTGCCGGCGATTCGGCCGCGGTGGCGCGCGCCGCGCAGATGCTCGTGGCGGCCGAAGATCCGGTGATCGTGGCCGGACGTGTGGCGCGCACTCCGGCGGGGCTGAAGCTGCTGGTCGAACTCGCGGACTTGCTGCAGATACCCGTGCAGGACCGGCGCTTCCGCATGAACTTCCCTTCCGCGCATCCTCTTTACAATGGCGGCAACCTGGCAACGGCGGACCTGATCATGGGCCTCGAAATTCCCAATTTCTGGGACGTGACCCACACCCAGACGCCGCTCAACCGGATGGGGATGGAGAGCCGGTCGACGATCAAGCCGAATGCGAAGCTGATTACGATTTATTCGGGTGACCTGACCGAAAAGAGCAATTATCAGGATCTCGGACGCTATGCGGAAGTCGATCTCGCGATCGCGGCCGACGCGGAAGCGACACTGCCGTATCTGATCGAAGCGTGCAAAAAATTGATCACCACCGACCGCCGCCGGACGTTCGACGAGCGCGGGCGCAAGTACGCCGAAGCGGCGAAGAAGACGCGCGATGCGGCGCTGGAGCAAGCCGCGTTCGGGTGGGACTCGAGTCCGATTACTACGGCGCGCGTCTCGGCCGAGATCTGGAATCAGATCAAAAACGAAGACTGGTCACTGCTGTCGGACGTGAATCCATTCTTCAGCAACTGGCCCACGCGGTTGTGGAATTTCAAAGAGCATCACAATTACATCGGCGGACACGGTGCTTATGGCGTGGGTTACGGCGCGCCGGCGGCGACAGGCGCGGCGCTCGCGAATCGGAAGTACGGACGTATCAGCGTAAATATTCAGTGCGATGGCGATTTGAACTATGCGCCGGCGGTGCTGTGGACGTCCGCGCATCACCACATACCGCTGCTCAGTATCATGCACAACAATCGGGCGTATCACCAGGAGCTGATGTATCTCGAAGACATGGCGGCGCGCGCCAATCGCGGCGTGGATACCGCGCTCATCGGAACGGGCCTGAACGATCCGAACATCGACTACTCGATGCTGGCGAAGGCGTATGGCGTTTACAGCCAGGGGCCCATTTCCAATCCGAACGATCTGGGGCCGGCGATCAGGAAGGCGATCGAAGTCGTTAAGAAAGGCGAACCGGCGCTGGTCGACGTGATCACGCAGCCGCGGTAGGGAGGTTGTCATGAATGTTGTCATGAATAAGGCTTTCCTGCTTCTGATCGCGGCGGCCGGCGTGCTTGGCGCGCAGGATGCAGCCAACGGGAAGAAGATTTTTCTGCGCGACGGGTGTTACCAGTGCCACGGTTACGCGGGGCAGGGGACGATCGCGGGCGCGCGTCTCGCGCCTCCGGTTTTGAATGCGCAGGGGATGATCCGGTATGTACGGCGTCCGGCCGGAGTGATGCCGGCGTTTACGGACAAGGTGCTGTCCGATAAAGAACTCAACGATATTTACGCGTATCTGAAAAGTCTGCCCGCGCCGAAGCCGGTGAAAGAGATTCCGCTGCTCGATCAACTGCGGTACTGAAGGAAGGGTATGTGGCGCGGGCAATCGTGCCGGCGCTTGTGCAAAAAAACGGCGGCGGGAGCTTTGAAGCTCCCGCCGCCGAAGTGTTTCAAGGGTACTTGATGGCCTATGTTACGGTCACCGATATGGTCGCCGTGGTGCCGGTGCCAGGTGATGCGGCTCCGGTGGCCGCCGTGTCGTCGGTCGCGGTCACCGTTATGCTGTATGTGGCCGCGGTCGCCGTGCCCGGCGTTACATCGCCGGTAGACGGATCGATTGCGAGCCCCGCAGCGATGCTGGCCGCGTCGAGCGTGTAGGTGATCGTGCCGGTGTTACCGGTCGCCGACACCGTAGTCAGCACTCCCGCCGTGCTGTGCGTTTGCGAAACGGGCGTGGTGTTGGCCATCCTCAGATTGACGACCACATCGAACGTGATCGTTCCAGTGAGCGGAGTGCCTGCCGTCGAGTCGGTTGCCGTCACGGTGACATGGTATGTTCCCGCGGGCGTCAAAGCGGTGATGCCGACTCTGCCTGTCGTCGCGCCAAGGGTCAAGCCGGTGGGCAGGGACGCGGGCGACGTGATAGCGAAGGCGTAGGGGAACGTTCCGCCGGTCGCGGTGACGAGCGGCGAGAGCGTGGCGTTCGCGGTTCCGAAGGTTCCGGTATAGGTGCCCGAACCAACGGATGTCATGAAGAGACCACCCGCCACAGTCAGCGTAAAGGTGGTGCTGCCGGTGACCGGGACGTTGGCGGAGTCCGTCGCCGTCACAGTCACGACGTACGTTCCCGCAGTGTTGGCGGCCGGGGTTCCGGTGATGGCGCCCGTGGCGGCTCCGAGCGACAGACCAGCCGGGAGCAGGCCCGAAGTCAGAGCGTACTTATAGGTCGGGGTGCCTTCGCTCGCGATTGCCACGTTGTTGGAGGCGCTCCACGCGATTCCGACCGTCCCACTGAGGCCACTGCCGGATGGCGGGGTCACTTCCAGGCGAGGCGCCACCCAGACGCTGACTCCGGCCTGGCTTGTGACGCTGTTGGCGGTGATCACAATTGGCAACTGAACCGGCGCCACGAGGGTGGAGATGGCGTTGCCCGAAACCGGCTGGAAGCTGCCGGCCGACGTGCCTGGAAGCAGCACGTTGATTTGATAGAGTCCGGCGACTGTATCGGGAACGAAACCCGCATACTGGACAGTCGCCGCCACGCCGCCAACGGTGACCGATGGTACGTTGGCCGACGCGCTCGTCACGCATGGCGGCAGGCGGTTCGCGTGCAACAGGGCGCTCTGGATGACGGTTCCATCAACAGTGGTCAGAGCTGTGCCTGCATTGGTATTCAGAGACGTCAGGTAACTGGCGAGGCTGACACAGTCTGTCGACCATACCGGGTTTGGGCCGCTCCCGGCGGCCGCGTTGTCGGCCGTGCTGTCCGGCGCGCCCAGCCCCGTGACGTAGAGCTGAATCACATCCGAGTCGGCGCCGGTCGAGCGCATGCCCGCCGGATTGGCCGCCCCGATGAGCGCGTAATTCGAGCTGAGGATCGCGCCGTCGCCCTGGCCATCCGCGCCGATGGTGAAGATGCCGGGGTCGGTCGCGATGATGTTGACCGGAAACGGCGCGCTCTTCAGCAACGTTGCACCCGAGCCGTAGCCGAAGTTGACGACGACATCCACGGTGCTTCCGATATAGGTGAAGAGCGCGCCGGGAACGATCATGTTGATCTGGCCGTTGGTTCCGAACAGCAGCGGAGCAGTGGCGATGGCTGCCGGGCTGGCTGCGTGAGTCTGGAAAGTGACAGAGAGCGACCGCTGCGTGGCGCCGGGCGCGTCGGGACTGACCGTGATCGGGAAGCGCAGCGTTACCGGGTCCGGTGTGCCGTACAGCAGTTGCGTGTTGCTGCAGCCTGTGCCGCCCGAGGAGCAGAAGTTCGCGCCGAAGACGCTGACCATGTCCCACGGCGCCATGGATGGCAGGGCGGGTGGGGTGACCTGCACGAACGCGGACGCGCTCGTAATCGCCTGAATGAGCGGGCCCGCCCCGATGGTCAGGACCGCAGTGCCGGTGGGAATCGTACAAGTGCCTCCGGCCGGGTTACAGATCCCGAGAGTGACCGTGCCGCCCGAGCCATTTTGCGCGAACGGCAGGTTGGCGTCGGCGGCCACCGGTACTGTGATCGTCAGAATGATATTCGACGGATTGATCACATTGGCCGAGATGTTCGTGTCGGTCACGATCGGGCCAGAGCCGCCGACCACGACGCCCACCTTCGTCTTCTGTGTGGGATCCGTGCTCGGGACAAAACCCGTCCCGCTGAGCACCACCGAGAATGTCTGTCCCGAGGCCGCCGTGGGCAAGCTTGCGGGCGTGAGGCCGGTCAGGGTGGCGCCGGGCGATTGCACGGTGATGTTAAACGTCACCACGATCGTCGATGCTGGCGATCCCCATGTCAGCGTTACGGTGCCGGTCAGGACGCTCCCCGGCTGCGCTGCCGCAAAGATGAGCGGATTAAACGTAATGCCGATCTGCGTCCCGAAGCTGTAGGCGAGCCCTTTCTGCTCCGAGGCGCTGATGATGGGCGCGAGCGTGCCGCCCGAAGTTGCGGTGTAAGAGATAGGCGAATCGGAGGATACCGCTGTGATGAACGGCGCCGGCAGAGGCTGACCGATTACCCAGGTAAGGTTTCGCGTCGTGCCTTCCGCCGCTGCGAGACGCGGCGCTTTGTTGTTGACGAGCAGGCTGATGGGAACTGACAGGTCGGCCGAGCCGGATACTTTCAGCCGCACCGTCGTGTTGTACGTGCCTGGCGCCAGCGAGTCGGCCACGGTAGTCGACGTGAAGCGCAGGCTCTTCGGCACCGTGCCGTTCACTGAATCCACGGTCAGCCAGATCGGCAGGGTGGACGTATCTACCGCAAAGAAAGGCGCGGGCGAAGCCGCCGACGTGATGTTGACGTCCACGTGCCCGGCTCCCGATCCCTTCACATAAGAAAACGACGCGGGGCTCGGCGCGGCGACGAGAGGCGAAGGCGGGAGCACCTGCAGGGTTACGGTCACCAGTTTGTCCGGCGCGGGGGCATTCAGGAAATGGAGGGTTGCGACGTTGCTCGTGCTCGCCGCAAAACCGCCGCATCCGGCGGCGGCAACTACCGTGAACGTTACCGCGGTGGCATTGGCGGTTCCTCCGGCGAATGAGCTGACCGTCAGCCAGGCCGGTGGAGGCACGCCGGAATTATCCACGGTGAAAGGTGTGCCGCCAATCGCGGCCGAGGTTACGGAGATCGTTTGTGCCGGCCCGGGTGTATACACGGGACCCGTGGGATTGCGCGCACAAGTGATCGTCACGCCCGATGCGGCCAGAGCGGAGATGGTTGCGGTCACGGTGTCGTTTACGGTGGACGTGATATCGTTCGTCCCGCCCGCTTTGAACTGGATCACGGTCGCGCCCGTGCTGGCGCCAACGCATCCCGCCGTGACGTTGACAATGAATGACAGACCCGCCGTTTGGTTCGCCGTGCTGAGCGTCGTGCTCGCGGGCGGTGTTACGACCATTCCGTTGCTCGGCGCGGTGAATGTGACCACGATCGTCGCGGAGCCCGTCAGCACCGGGGATGGCTTCACCACTATCGTGGCGTTGCTGCCCGGACCGGTAGCCGTGTTGCAGGTGACGGCCACCGGTGTGGTCGCCGTGAGCACATTCGCGCGCAGGCTTCCCGCGCAGGCAGTTAACGCGACCAGGCCGGCGAGCG
Organism: Bryobacteraceae bacterium; assembly: GCA_035552355.1. Taxonomy (GTDB): domain Bacteria; phylum Acidobacteriota; class Terriglobia; order Bryobacterales; family Bryobacteraceae; genus BOG-234. The sequence goes on from DASZLP010000142.1 coordinate 12,156, forward strand.
CATACCTTTTCTTCAGAATTACTGAGTCCATCGAGGACCTTCCTTAGTCTTGGGGTTTTTCTCGCCGAGTCGCCGACAGCGTTCCTCAAGTTGCTGCTGCCGGGCGGTTGGGCGGAGACGGCCGGTCTTCCGGCCGATACTGTCATATCGGCGAAAGGGTGAACTTTTTGACGTTTTCCTCTACATGGCTAAGGGTTTGCGCGCGCGGGCGGTGTTCCACTGACGCTCGCTCCGCGTACCGGTTCGGGATTCATACTTGTAACTTGCCGCGCGCTCTGCAAACTTTCGAATTCGAGGAATGCCCGATTGCTTATCGGATCGCCGGGAGTGGTCCGCTTCTGGTAATGATTCAGGGCGTGGGCGCGCAGGGCACGGCGCCCAATCCGCAGATCGAAATTCTCGAGCCGCACTACACCTGCCTGACATTCGACAATCGCGGCATCGGCGCCAGCCTGCCCGCCGGGCGTCCCACCAGCGTCGGGCAAATGGCGCGGGACACGCTGGCGCTAATGGATCACGTGGGCTGGCGCTCGGCCCATCTGATCGGTCATTCGCTCGGCGGACTGATTGCGCTCCAAGCCGCTTTGACGGCCCATGGCCGTGTGCGCAGCCTGACCTTGCTTTGCACATTCGCGCGCGGCGCCGATGCCAGGCGGCTTACGCCCGAGCTTTTATGGGTCGGCGTGCGGGTGCGGTTCGGCTGGCGGAGTCTGCGCCGCCGGGCATTCATCGACTTGGTGGTACCGCCGGGGCAGCGGGATGGCTACTCGAAAAAGCTTGCCGATCGCATCTCGCGGGTACTCGGACACGATGTTGCCGACATCCCGCCGGTGACGGATGAACAGACGTCGGCGATGGAGAAGTGCGACGTGACGCCGCGGCTCGGCGAGCTGGCCGGCATCCCGGCGCTGGTGATCAGTGCGGAGAAAGATCCAATCGCGCCGCCGTCATCGGGGCTGACGATTGCGGCCGGCATCCCTGGAGCTCATTATGTCGAGATCGCCGGCGCCTCGCATTCGCTTCCGATCCTCGAACCGGAACGCTGCGGGGCGCTGACTCTGGAGCATCTGGCGGAAGCCGAGCGGGGCTTCGTTGCGCGCGCATGAAGTCCGCGTAGCCGCGCGCCCATACTGTTAAACAGATGTTACTCGCGGCCGCATTCGTTGGCTTGTGGTTTGCGGCCGCGTTCGCCCTCTCGGTCACCGGCTGGTTCCGCCAGTTCACTTCGGCCGAACTTTTCGGAATCGGCGCACTGGCGTCGGCGACCGGTTTCCTCGTTCTGCATGCGCTGTCTGAACAGTTCCGCGGTTTTCTGCGCGCGTGCAGGCTGCGGCGATTGACCCAGGCGCAGATCCTGCGGCTCTTCGGAAACCTCGCGCTGCTCAAAGCCAGCCAGCACGTGCTGCCCGCGATATTCGCAATCCCGACAGCATTGATCGACGACGCGTTCGCGCTCAGCTCGTTTTATGTGGCGTCGCATCTGATCGGGCGAGGCGGAGACGCGCGGCGCGGCTTTATCGCCTGGAACGTGGCCGGACTCGGAGGGCTCGTGTTTTCGGTTGCAGCGGCCGTGCTCACCTCTTCCGCCGGCGTCGGATTCGCGAAGGACGGCATCACGAGCTGGCCGATGACCTGGTTTCCGATGAGTCTGGTGCCGACGTTCATCGGTCCGCTGGTACTGATTTGCCACCTGCTGGCGCTGGCGGCGGTGCTGCACGCGCGCCGGAAGTAGCAGCGCGGGTTATCGGCTAAACCTATTCCGCGAAACCAAACGCAGTGCGGCCGCCGGCTTTAACGGTGGCGCTGAGCTCGCCGACTCCATCGATACGAGCGCGTACGTTGTCGCCGGCTTTGATACGCGCGCCTTTGGGGCATCCCGTGGAAATGATATCCCCAGGATGCAGCGTAAAAAAATTGCTGTGAAAGGCGACGAGATCGAGCGGACGCGTCTTCATATTGCGCACGAAGTCCCGTGAGCAAACCGCGCCGTTGTGTTCGGTGATGACTTCGAGCCCGTCCACGTCGGGGACTTCATCGGCGGTGACGATCACCGGTCCGAAGCTGAAGAAGGTGTCGATGCTCTTGGCGCGCGTGAGGTAGCGCGGGTTCCTGCGCAGCACATCGAGCGCTGTCAGGTCGAGAGTGGTAGTAAACCCGTAAATGACCTGGCGCGCCTTCTCCGCGGGGACGAAACGGCAACTGCGTCCGATGATGACGGCGAGCTCTCCTTCGGCGTCGACATCGCCGGATACGTCCGGCGGCGGCAGCAGGATCTCTCCGCCCGGCTGGAACATGCAGGACGCCGGCTTCATGAAGCTGCCCGGTTCCTCGGGCTGCGTGGCGTCGATGTCGTCGGCGTGGGTTTTGTAGTTGAGTCCGATGCACCAGATTTTGGGGGGAACGTCGTAGGGCAGGCGCGGCACAACATCGGCGAGCGGAATCGGCCGCACGCCGGCAGTCGGGATCTGCCGGATGTCATTCCGAATGATTTCGAGAACGCTGTTGGGAATGTGAACGTCGTGCTTCGCGTTGATCTCGAGAATGGGCGCGAGACCATCGGGCGTGAGGACGCCGGCATGGTCATTCTCCGCGTAGCGGAACGTCATGAGGCGCATCGAGCGCCATCATACAATGTGGGTATGAGCGCACCCATTGCCAGCGGTCCCCCGGAGTTGTTCTCGCGCGTCGATAACGAGACGGTGGAACAGGCAGCGCTGCGCGCCGGCGTGATCACGACGACGCTCGACAGCGTGATCAACTGGGGCCGTAAGAATTCCATCTGGCCGATGGCGTTCGGCCTCGCCTGCTGCGCGATCGAGATGATGTCGATGAGCGCATCGCGGTTCGATATCTCGCGATTCGGCGCGGAAGTCTTTCGAGGCTCCCCGCGCCAAAGCGATCTGATGATTATCGCCGGGCGCGTATCGAACAAGATGGCGCCGGTGATCCGGCACCTTTATCAACAGATGCCGGAGCCGCGCTGGGTAATCTCGATGGGCGCGTGCGCCACGTCGACGGGCGTGTTCAATAATTACGCGCTGATTCCGGTCAACCAGGTGATTCCGGTGGATGTATTTGTGCCGGGATGCCCGCCGCGTCCGGAGCAGTTGATTCACGCGATCATGATGCTGCAGCAGAAGATCGGCGCGTCGAGCGGCGCGTTCAAACAGGCCCTGAACCTGGCGTAAAGCCGCGAAGCATGTGGGGCCGATTGCCGATTGGCCTGGACCTGTTGCAAATCACGGTACCAGCGCGATTTCCAGGGTATGCAGCCCACGAGTGCCCGTGCCACACTTGCCGGAATCATCATGAACCGGGTTGACATTCCCGCATCTCTGTTAGATAGTCTCTTGGCATGGCATCCGGCAGCAGCATTCCGCAAAGCTTCGAGCAGGTGATCGACGACGAGCTGCGCGCTCTCCGCGGGCCGTCGGGAACTCGTGATCCCGCGGCGCCCCCGCTCAGCGCGCTTTGCATTTCCGGCGGCGGGATTCGCAGCGCAACCTTCGGGCTCGGCGCACTGCAGGGTCTCGCGGAACAGGGAGTGCTCGGCGAGTTCGATTATCTTTCCACGGTCTCCGGCGGCGGCTACATCGGAAGCTGGCTCACCTGCTGGAAGCATCGCGCCGGTGGCATCGACAAGCTTCGTGAGCAGTTATGCTCGACAACGCCAGTGCCGCCGGGCCGGATCGATCCCATCGGACATTTGCGCGACTATAACAATTACCTCTCGCCGCGCACGGGAGCGTTCTCGGCCGATACCTGGACTTTGGCGGCAACTTACGTCCGCAACATGGCGCTGAACTGGCTGGTGATCGTTCCGTTGCTCATCGTCCTGCTGCTGGCGCCGCGATTGATTCTGGCCTTTGGCCTGTTGGGGGACAAGAGCGGGCTCGATGTAACGTCGCAGTTCGGCATCCGTGTGAAGTATTCGATCATAATGCTCAGCGGCCTGTTCCTCGCCATGGCGATCATCAATACGATGCGCTATCTGCCCGGCGTGGGTCGCAAAGACCATTCCGAAGGCGACTTCCTGAAGTATTGTCTGGCGCCCATGGTCTTCGCCGCCCTGGGCTTCATGACCTTCGACGCGTGGTTCGATCCATCGGGCGGTGACGGCGCGTCGCAGCTTTCGTACCTGTGGACGACGTTCTGGATCACGGGTTCGTGCGCGGCTGCGTGGATCGCCTACCTGCTGTTCTTCGTGCGCGGCGTAAAAGCGCGCCTGAAACTGCTGGCGGGCCCTCTCAGTCTCGCCATAGCGCTGCTGGGCATCGGCACCTCGACGGGCGCATGGCTGCTCGTGACGCAGGTCTATATCCTGCCGTCCTGGCCTGTCTACATAACGGTGGGGCCGCCGTTGATGCTGGTGGCCTTTATGAGCGCGGCCGGAATTTTCATCGGGCTCACCAGCCGCTATCTCGGCGACGAAGACCGCGAGTGGCTGGCGCGAGCCGCGGCCTGGATGTCTTTGGGTGTGACGGCGTGGCTTTTGCTGTGCGGGCTGGTGCTGCTCATTCCCGCATGGTTATTTCACGTGGCGGGACCCTGGTTGCAATCGAGTATCGCGGCGGCGGGCGGCTTCGCCGGATGGCTTTGTTCCGCGGCGGGGTACGCGTCCCGGTCGTTGCCCTCGGGGGATGGCACCGGGGGCAAACCGGCGAAGAAGTCGCCCCTGCAGGAATTGGTGGCCAAGGCGGCGGCGCCGGTGTTCGTGATCGTGTTCTTTGTCGCGCTGGCTGTGCTGACGAACTGGCTGCTCTCGGTGAAAGGATTGACGCCGGGCGACTGGAGAATGCTGACCGACGACTGCTTTCACGACAGCACCCACGCCTGCTTCGTTGATAATGCCCGCGCGTCGACGATCGTCGGGATGTGCGCGGTATTTATGCTCATCGGATGGCTCTCCGCCCGGTTCATCAACATCAACAAGTTCTCGCTGCATGCCATGTACCGGGCCCGGCTCATTCGCGCGTACCTCGGCGCGTCCAACGATCGCAAGAAGGCGAACCGGTTTATCGGTTTTGACAATTCCGACAACGTGACGATGAGCAGTCTCGATCCAACCCTGAAGCCTTTTCACGTGGTCAACATCACTCTCAACCTGGTGGGCGGAAAGAAGCTGGCCTGGCAGGAGCGGAAAGCCGAATCGTTTACGGTGAGTGGGCTGCATGCGGGCAGCGCGCGCCTGGGCTATCGGTCCGCTGTCGGATATGGCGGACGCGGCGGGATCTCGATGGGCACGGCCGTGACCATCTCCGGCGCGGCGGCCAGCCCGAGCATGGGCTATCACTCGTCGGGCGTCATCGGGTTCATCATGACGCTGTTCAACGCGCGGCTCGGGGCATGGCTGGGGAATCCGGGAGAAGCCGGCGAGAAGACGTGGCACGATGATGGACCGAAATCCGCCATACGCTCGCTGGTGAAAGAGGCGTTTGGAAAAACGGACGACCAAAGCTCGTACGTGTATCTGTCCGATGGGGGCCACTTCGAGAACCTCGGGCTTTACGAAATGGTGGCGCGTCGGTGCCGCCGCATCGTGGTGCTCGATTCGGGATGCGATCCGGACTTCGCTTATGAAGACCTCGGCAATGCGCTGCGTAAGATCCGTATCGATCTGGGCGTGCAGATCGACTTTGACCCGGCCTATTCGCAGCAGATGCGGGGCGAGACGAAGACGCGCCGCTGCGCGCTGGCGAAAATCCGTTACTCTGGTCTGGAAGAAGGCGGCGCCGACGGCGATTTGATCTACATCAAGCCAGTGATGCTCGGCAACGAGTCGCCGGATCTCGCAACCTATAAGGCTTCCCATCCGGATTTCCCGCATCAGAGCACGTCCGATCAGTGGTACGACGAATCGCAGACCGAGAGCTATCGGATGCTGGGCTTGTCAACCGTTCGGGAAATCTGCACGGGATGGGATCGCGCAAACGGCCTGCGCGGGATGATCGATCACGTCCGCGATGTTTATCTCCCCGGCCGGGCCCTGCGCGCCTCGGCGTAGGTGTGCCGTTCCCATTCGTAGCGCGGGCACTCGTGCCTGCCGCGCCCCGGCATCCCCTTCAGGGGTGCTGGCCCGGTATCCCCTTCAGGGGTGCTGGCCCGGTATCCCCTTCAGGGGTGCTGGCCCGGTATCCCCTTCAGGGGTGCCGGCTCGGCGTTCCTGCCGGCGCTTGTGCGCCCGACCAGCCCGGCGCGTCTACATTCTCATCCAGCGTTGTTTGGTAAACCAGATGGCCGGCCTTTCCGGCACATGCAGCAGGCCGTGACCGCGCGGGCACAGCAGTTCGGTCCCATTCCACTCGAGAAGGATGCGCGACGAGTTGCCCATGCGCACCGGATTAGCCAGACGGCGCAGGCACACCGGGCAGCGGGCGCGCTGGTCGGCGAACGCCCAGCGCATTGCCATGTGAGATCCCCAGAAGGCTCCCCAGAATCCGGCCTGTGTGCACCATGGCGAGCCGATCCTGGAGAGGTCGATAACGCCGAAAACGATTGCCGCAAAGATGAGCGCCAGTTTCGCGGCCAGGAAGATCCACCGCCGCGGCCAATGTGGGTTTGAAGGATATTCTCCGAGAGAGAACGTCGTCGTCACGGGAAGGATCGCGAACGCCACCGGGAGGAGCAGCAGAAATCCGCGTTCCATTCCGGGAGGAAGCGAGCCTGTTCCGCGGAAGCACAGGGCCAGCGTCGCGGCGGCGGCCGCGAAGAAGCCGAGCAGCGCAATGCACGCGGCGGGGGATTCGGGGAACCGGCTCTCGGCGAGTGGAGGCGGGGCGGGGAAGTCCTGACGAGCGTCGATCAGTAATGGACCGCATCCGCGCGGAAGCGGTGTGTTTCGGCGAATCCAGAGAGCATCGTCCACAGCCCCGCGGCAGAAACCGCCGGCGCGAGCCGGATTCTCGTCGCGCGCGTACCAGAGTTCGGTGAGCCACTCCGCGAGCCACTCTTCACGCCACGCGGCGGGGACGACGCGGGACGCCGCGAAGAGCAGAGCGCGCTGAAGCCGTTCGCTCCGGATCGTCATACGTGCTGCGTCTCGGGAATGATCTTTGCGAGCAGGGGATAACGCTCCTGCGCCGCTTTGAGCGTCGCCTTGCCCGCCGGGGTGAGCTTGTAATACTTGCGCGGCGGGCGCTGGGCGGCATCGGCGATCGACTGCTTCTCCCACTGCGACCGGATCAGGTCGTCGCGTTCCAGCCGGCGCATGGCAGGGTAGACCGTGCCGCTCGGCAGTCCCGTCATTTCCATAATGCTGAAACCGTAGCCGTGTCCGGCGCCGATGGTGTGCAGGATCATCGCGGCCGTGTGCGAGAGTCTGGCTTCGGCGGGCATTTGACCGATTGTATCCTATGTAGTATTCTATTCGCCAGCTAGTGTAGCTTGCTACATAGATTCCCGTATGCTCGAACTTCGTAATGTCTCGAAACACTTTCTCGGCATCCCCGCGGTCCGGGACGTCAGCTTCACGGCGCGCGCCGGCGAGATCACCGGATATCTCGGACCGAACGGCTCGGGGAAATCCACCACGATGAAGATGATCACCGGGCTGATCGAAATGACGTCGGGTCATATTCTCTTCCGCGGCGAGCCCATCCATCGGGACCTGATCGCGTGGAAACAGCGCATGGGCTATGTGCCAGAGGAGCCGCATCTCTACACGCACCTGAGCGGCCTCGAATATCTGGTGATGGTGGGGCAACTGCGGGACCTGCCGGCTGACGACACGGCGAAGCGCATCGACGGTCTGCTGCGGCTGTTCGCGCTCTATAGCGACCGGCACGCGCCGATTTCGGCATATTCGAAAGGCATGCGCCAGAAGGTGCTGCTGTCGGCGGCGCTGCTGCATAATCCCGAGATGATCCTGCTCGACGAGCCTTTTTCCGGGCTCGATGTCGGCACGGGTTTGGTGCTGCGCAGTTTGATTCAGGAACTCGCGGCGCGCGGCAAGGTGGTGCTGTTCAGCTCGCACGAGCTCGAAACCGTGGAGCGGGTGTGTTCGCACGTGGTGATCCTGCATCGTGGCAACGTCGTGGCCGACGATTCGATCGAGCGGCTGCGGACTTTGATGGCCGTCCCGACGCTCGAAGGCATTTTTTCGCAGCTCGCCGTCGAGCAGGATACCCAGGCCATCTCCCGCGAAATCGCCGATCTGATTCAGGCCTGACTCATGACCAAACGTCAATTCCGCGCGCTCTATCGCGAGTTCCTTTTCCGGCTCGTCGATCTTGAATTGCTCTCGCCGGACGCGCATGGCGACATCAACAAACTGCTGGGGCAGTTCGCGGCAGTATTGACACTTTGCAGTGTCGGGCTCGGGCTGGGAGGGTTGCTGTTCGACCACAGGGGAATGCCGCCCGCGCTGTTCGCGGTCGTGTCGCTGGGGATCGAGCACTTTCTGATCTCGACCACGATGCTGGTGGTCGGGCTGTTCGCGGTGCTGAGCTGGGATTCGACGTTTCCGGACCGGCGCGATGTGCTGGTACTGGCGCCGCTGCCGGTCCGCGCGCGCACGTTCTTTCTCGCGAAAGTGGCGGCGGTGGCGACCGGGCTGGCCGTGGCGGTGGTGGTGCTGAATGCGGGTCCGGGTCTGACGTGGCCTTTAACGCTGAGCACGGATAATCCGAGCTTTCTCGACATGATGCTGCCGTTCGCGCGGCGGACGTTTCTGGCGTACTGGGGCACGATGCTGGCGGCGGGAGCGTTTCTGTTCTGCTCGGTCCTGAGCCTGCAGGGTCTGGCGGCGCTGCTGCCGCGCCGCATCTTTCTGCGTCTGTCGGCGTGGATGCAGATGAGCGCGTTCGCTTTGTTCGTCGCCGTATACTTCCTGCAGCCGGCGCTCCTGACGCCCGCCGCTCTGACCGCGCCCGGGAATCAAACGGCCCTCGCGATCCTGCCGACCTACTGGTTTCTCGGCTTCTTTCAACAACTCAACGGAACTCTCACGGCGGCGACCGCGCCGCTCGCGCATCGCGCCTGGATCGGCCTTGGAGTCGCGACCACCCTGACGGCCGCGGCATACGGACGCTCCTATTTCCGCACGCTGCGCAAAGTCGTGGAAGAGCCCGATATCGCACCCGGCATACGCGGTCTGAACAAACTGCCGCGCTTCGGCACGCAGTTCGAGACGGCGGTGGTGCAGTTCGGAATCCGCGCGCTGGCGCGCAGCCGCCAGCATCGCGTGGTGCTCGCCTTTTACATGGGAGTCGCGCTCGCAATCACGATCGGCTTTCTCAAAGATCCGCAGGTGCAGCGCGACCTCAGCCGGGATGTCAACGCTCCGCTGCTGATGTCGAGCGTCGTGTTGCTGAGCTTCTGGGTACTGTCGACGCGCCTGATCTTCGCCATTCCGGTGAATCCGCGCGCCAACTGGATTTTTCGCGTGACGCCGGTGCGCGGCGGCGCTGCATGCCTGACCGCTGTGCGCCGGGCGCTCTGGCTGCTGGCATGGACGCCCTCGCTGATCGCATCCGCGGCGGTTTTCTTTTACCTGTGGTCGTGGCGGGCGGCGCTGGGACATTTATTCCTGCTCGGCCTGCTCGCGGCGATTCTCATCGAGCTGAGTCTCTATCGGTTCCAGAAGATTCCGTTCACCTGTTCGTGGTTGCCGGGTAAGGCCTTCGGGCGTCTGATGTTTGTCGGGGTAGCCTTTGCGCTGCACAGGGTGGTCTTCGAGGGCACGAAGCTGGAGCGGCGGGCGCTCGACGACTTTGTGCTCTACGGAAAGATCGTCGCGGTTCTTGCTATCGTCCTGGCTGCGGCGCGATGGCGGACCGCGGCCGCGGCCAACAGTGAAGAGCCGATCGTTCAGTTCGAGGAGCACGAGGAACCGGTGATTACGGGACTGGGATTATTCCGGGATGGGGTGTTGCCTGGCGTCAGCAAGTAAACTGGTTATTTCCTATGCCAGACAACAGCTTCGACGTGGTCTCCCTGATCGAGATGCCGGAGGTCAACAACGCCATCCAGCAGGCCATGAAGGAGATCACCACGCGCT
>DASZLP010000143.1:0-62733 GCA_035552355.1 Bryobacteraceae bacterium
CCCAGGCCGAGGTTGCAAACGATCTCGAGCAGACTCCAGTTGAAGTTCCTCACAAGCCGTTTCTTCAAACCCGTATACGGCTGCGTGCCCGCAAAAAGATCCTGCATGACTTCGCGAAACCTGGGACTGAGGCGCGTGAACTGCACCATCCGGCTGGTTATGGAGCCGCCCAGGAATGTTCCGTGGAACACACGGTGCGAGAGGCGTGAGCCGAACTCGAGATCGGCCGTAAAGTCGTGCCGGATCATTTTTCGATAGGCCGCGCCGGCGAATTCGGGCGACTCGGAGAGAATCGCTTTCGCCGCGAGGTCGGCGGAACGGACCGCGTAGTAGAGTCCTTCGCCCGTCACCGGATCGACGAGCCCGGCCGCATCGCCGGTCGCCATCCAGCCATCGCCGGCGACGCGATTACGCTGCCAGGAGCGGGTCTCGAGACTCGGCAGCAGGTGGCCATAGAACGTCGCGCCGTCTTTCCGGAGTTCGCGCTGCTCCATATATTGCTCGAGCATCAGGCGCATCGCCGTCGCCGAAAGCCCTTTGCCGCAGATGCCGACCGAAAGATGTCCGCAGCGTGGGAACACCCAGATGTATCCCTCGAAACGCGGCAGAAATTGCACGTCGATGCGCTCGCGCTCGCCCGGAATAAAATAGCCCAGCGCGGTCATGGAATCCGCGGGCGTCAACTCGGTGCCGGCATTGCGCATCGGATTACGCGCGCCGGTCGCAACGATGCAGTAATCGGCGTCCACAATTCCATGTTTCGTGCGGAGCGCCCAGCGCGCGCCGGTGCGCTCCATCCCGAGTATGCGGGTCTTCTCGATCTGTGCGCCCGCGCGCTCGGCGCGTTCGAGCAGCATCCGGTTCAGGTCATACCGGGAATAGATGACAAGAGGGTGATCGAGATTCAGCGTGACGGGCTTGCTTTTCGGCGCGGAGAGAACGGTCTGGTGGACGACCTTGTGCTGTGTCTCCCCTCCCGCGAGAAACGGGTACTGATGATACGCCTTGTAAGTGAGACCGCCGCCGCACGGCTTTTCCCAAGCCAGTTTTTCATCGAATACGACCGCATCGACGCCGCTCGAAGCAAGTTGGGCCGCTGCGAAAGCCCCCGAAGGCCCGCCGCCGAGAATGGCAACCTTCATGGCTTCGGATTCGGATCTGCGTGGCCGGGGTCGATTTGAGGGTGTCCGGCAGGCAAGCCCCCGCCGGCCGCCGCGCCCGCTTGCCCCTGGTGGTGCATATCCATATCGCGGTTCTTGATGCGCCACTCGTCACCCTGGCGCTCGAGCTGATAGTTCATCGTGATCGACTGCGAGCGGTCCGCGCCCTTCGGCCAGAAACTGACCTTCGCGTCGGCCTCTTTCTCGCGGAACGACACGGAATCGACGTTGACGTTCATGCTGTCCACGTCAACTTTCTTCGCGATATCTTTGATAACGCCCGCCTTCACCGCTTCCGGCGTATCGATGTTTTTCGAACAGCCCGCAAGATAGCCGGCCAGCGACACCGCGAGCAGGAACGTGGCCAATTTCACTTTTCGATTATACCCGCGCGACTATTCGTAACTTCATCGAGAATGGCCTGTACAAGGCCCGGAACCGTATAGGACGATGCCTCGACCGTCACGGAAATACCGCGCTGGCTGAGAGTGGCCGTTGTAATGGGGCCGATGCTGGCGCACCGGATTTCACGTACCCGATCGGCTCCCACTGCGCCGATGAAATTGAGAGCGGTGGAGGAGCTGGTGAACGTAATCCAGGCGGGCTTTTTCGAGAGCGCGCTGATGGCGCGAACGGCCAGGTCCGGCGGAGCGACGGTTCGGTAAGCTTCGACCACCTCGACGCACGCGCCGCGCTTTGCCAATTCTTCGGGCAGCAGATCGCGCGCGACGGCCGCACGGGCGATCAGGACGCGCGCGCCGCTGAGGTCCCAGGGAGCAAGCGCCGTCAGCAGTCCTTCGGCGACGTAGCGCTCGGCTACGACGTCGACCTTCAGGTGAAACTGCTCGAGCGCATCGCGCGTGGCCGGACCGATCGCGCAGATGCGGCCTGCAATGGCGCGCAGGTCGGCACCATTATGATCCAGGCGGTCGAGAAAGAAACGGACGCCGTTCACGCTCGTGAAAATCAACCACTGGTAATCGCGGAGGTTGCCAATGGCGCGATCCAGCGGCGCGTAGTCTTCGGCGGGTCGAATCTCGATGGTCGGCAGTTCGATCACCTCCGCCCCCAGGTTGCGTAACGCCGCGACCATTTCTCCGGACTGCTCGGCGGCGCGCGTCACCACGATGGCCTGTCCAAACAGAGGCAGCTTTTCAAACCAGCTCAGCTTGCCACGCAGTTGAACGACATCGCCTACGACGATCGTGGCGGGCGGCTTGAGGCTTTGTTTGTGGATCAACGCCGGCAGCGTTACGAGCGTGCCGGTGAGGACTTCCTGATCGGCGCGCGTGCCCCATCGCACCGCCATCGCCGGAGTGGTGGCAGGCCGACCGCCGCCGATGATCCGCGCCGCGATTTCGTCGAACTGCGAGAGGCCCATGAAGATGACGAGCGTTTCCGACGTCCCGACCTTCGACCAGTCGATCTTCAGCACGTCATGGCCGGTGATGAACGTGACGACCGACGTATGGTCGCGATGCGTCAGAGGCACGCCGGTGTAAGCGGCAATCCCCAACGGCGAGGTAACGCCTGGCACGACCTCGAAGGGCAGGCCCGCATCGGCCAGCGCCTCGGCCTCTTCGCCACCGCGTCCGAAGAGAAAAGGATCGCCGCCCTTGAGACGAATGACGTTCAGTCCGCGCCTGCCGCGATCGACGAGCAACGCGCAGATTTCTTCCTGCGAGAGCGCATGCTCGGATTTCTTCTTGCCGACGTAAATTCGCTCGGCGGATGGAGGCGCGAGATCGAGCAGCTCGGAGTTGGCGAGATGATCGTAGAGAACGCAGTCGGCGGAAGCGAGGACGCGGCGGCCTTTGAGAGTGATCAGTTCCGGGTCGCCGGGGCCGGCCCCGACGAGGTACACCTTCGGAGCCTGCACGTCAGGTTTCGGCACGTCAGGTTTCGTCCGCGGCGCCGTCTGCCGCATAAGCGTCGTCGAGAAGCGCGCCCGCGCCGCGTTTCAGCAGCACCTCGGCGACACTGCGCCCCAGCTCGGCGGGCTTTGTGCATTCGCCGGTCGCGGTGTAGCGGATCATGCGGCTGCCATCGGGAGCGAAGACCGCCCCGGTAAGAAACAGCTCGGTATTGTCGAGGGATCCGAAAGCGCCGATCGGCACCTGGCAGCCGCCGCCCAGTTCCAGAAGCATCGCGCGCTCGGCGGTGACCGGAAGGCGGGTCCACGGATCGTCGAGAGGCGCGGCGGCGTCATATCCCGCGCCGCTTTCGAGGGTCTCGATCGCGAGCGCGCCCTGGCCGACGGCGGGACACATGATGTCCGGGCGGAACGATTCGCTGATGATTTCGCCCCAGCCGAGGCGCTGCAGTCCCGCTGCAGCGAGCACGATGGCGTCATACTCCCCGCGCTCTACTTTATTGATGCGGGTATCGATGTTGCCGCGGATCGGGCGGATGTTGAGATCCGGCCGCAGCCGTTTCAGTTGTGCGATGCGGCGCAGCGAGCTCGTGCCGACGATTGCGCCCACTTTCAGGTTGCGGAGCTTGCCGCCGACGATAGCGTCGTAGGGCTCGGCGCGCTGCGGAATCGCCGCCAGAGTGAGGCCTTTGGGAAGCTCAGTGGGGAGATCCTTCATGCTGTGGACGGCGAGGTCGATGCGGCGATCGAGAAGAGCTTCTTCGATTTCTTTGGTGAAGAGGCCTTTGCCGCCGATTTTGTTGAGCGGCGCGTCCTGAATCCTGTCTCCGGTTGTTTTGATGATCTCGATCCGGCATTCGGCGCCGCGCGCTTCGAGGCGCTCCCGGATGTAGTTCGCTTGCCAGAGTGCGAGCTGCGAGCCTCTGGAGCCGATCGCCAACATAAGCTTCAGTTTAACCACGCGCGTGGCGCGGGCACTCTTGCCGGCGTGTGGTTACTAATCCTGCAGATGGAAAACTTTGCGGACCGCTTCGATGATCTGATCGCGGTCCGGCTGCCCGGCATTTCGGCGCAGGGCGGAGATCGGTCCGTGGGCGATCTTGTTCACGATCGATTTGGTCATGGCTTCGATCTGCTGCATCTGTTCGGGTGACAGCCCAGGCATGCGCCGCAGCGCGCGCGTGACTTCGGCGATGCGGATCTGTTCAAGCTGTTCCTGCAGGCTGATGATGGTCGGCGTGATTTCTTCGATCTTGAGCCGCTCCATCATGCGCCCGACTTCGTCGAGAACGATCGTCTCGGCTTGCTCGGCCTGCTTCGAGCGCTCGCGGATATTGGCGTTCACAACGCCTTCGAGATCGTCCACGTCGTATAGAAAAACGCCTTCGATGTCGTTCACAGCGGGATCGATATTGCGCGGCACCGCGATATCGATGAGGAACATCGGCTTGTTCTTGCGCGCGGCGATCACGCGCTGCATGTCGTCGCGAGTGAGGATGTAGTGCGGCGCCCCGCTGGAGGCGATCACGATATCGACTTCGGGAAGAATCGACGTGAATTCCGAATACTCGACAGCGCGCCCTTTGAAGATGGCGGCAAGTTCTTCGGCGCGCTCCCATGTCCGGTTGGTGACGAAGATACGGCGCGCTCCGGAGCGGTGGAGGTGCTTTGCTGCCAGCTCTCCCATCTTGCCGGAACCGACGATCATCACCGAGTGCCCGTTCAGCGATCCGAAAATGTTGCGCGCGAGCTCGACGGCGGCGTAGCTGACTGAAACGGCCATCTGTCCAATGCCCGTTTCGGTGCGGACGCGCTTGGCGACGTTGAAGGCGCGGGTCAGGACCTGCTCGAGGAGTCCCCCAACGGCCCCTTCCGTTTTGGCGACGGCATAGGCGCTCTTGAGCTGGCCGAGGATCTGCGGCTCGCCGACGACCATTGAATCGAGGCTCGATGCCACACGGAAAAGATGATGGATTGCGGCGCGCGCTTCCATGCGATAGAGATGTCCCTCGAAGGGGTTCGCGGAACCGTGGGCGGTCTGTTTCCATTTCTGAAGGAATCGCTCGACGACGGTCGCGGGGTCGTCGTGATCCGGCGCGGTGAGGGCGATTTCCACGCGATTGCAGGTGGAGAGAATGGTGGCTTCCGACGCGCCGAGGTTCTGCAGTTCATGAAGCGCGTCGGCGAGCGCCGCTTCCGGAATGGCCAGCTTTTCGCGCAGATGGACCGGCGCTGTCTTGTGGCTGATTCCTGTGAGCAGCAGCTTCATTGAACGAGGTGGCTCTCCAGGCGGAAATGGGCGAACCACGTAGCGGCCGAACAGCAGAGGGCGAGGATGGCGAGGATGGCGGCTTTGCGTCCGCGCCAGCCGGCGCTCACGCGGAAGAAGATGAGGGCGAGATAAATTCCCCAGGTGATGAACGATGTGGAGATCAGGCCGTTGTCGATCCAGCTCGTTCCATATGAGATGTAGGCCCAGATGATGATGATGACGATGCTTACGGTGATGAATACGAATCCGGCGCCGAGTGAGCGCGAGATGAGCTCGTCGAGCGTGCCAAGCGGCGGAAAGATGCGGCTGAACGGCCGCTTTTGCTTACGCTTGAGCTCGCGTTCCTGCATCAGATAGGCGACGGCGGCGACCGCGGTGAAGAGAAGCGCCGCGTATCCGAGCAGCGCGAGAACGATGTGCACTGTCAGCCACGTGCTGCGCACGGCTTCGCTCGACCAGCGCGCCACTGGATTACTCAGCGCCGCGACCAGCGTCATGACGAACACGAGGGGGAACACGAAGACGCTCAGGCTTTCGGCTTTGTAGCGCCAGTAGATGGTCAGGAAAGCGATCGTCACGAGCCACGCGCAGAGCGACATGGTCTCGAAGAAATCATTGGCCGGGAAATGATGCTGCACGAGCCCCTGCTCGACAATCGAGACGAGTTGGAAGATGGCGCCGAGGCCGAACGCTCCCAACGCGAGCCGGAAAAGGCTTTCGCGCCGGCGCAGGACCGTGACGATGGCATCGAGCAGGCCGAGCGAATAAAGTCCGGCAGCGACACGAAGCCAGAGAAGACTGGATTCGCCCATGGATCGGTTTCAACTTCAGTATAGACGCGGCGCGGGGAGTAGATATTCCCTGTCAGGCGGACCATGTTTTTGTGTGGCCCGCCAGTGAATAATGGAAAGAGTGCGTTTCTTCGTTCAGAATTTTGGGTGCCGCGCCACTCAGGCGGATGGCGCGGCGCTCGAAGCGCAGCTCGCCGAGCGCGGGATTGCGGCGTCCGCGGAACGTGCGGCCGCCGACGTCGTGATCCTCAACACCTGTACGGTAACGGCGGAAGCCGACAGCGACGCGCGGTCGGCGATCCGGCGGGTTCATCGGGAAAACCCCGCGGCGCGCATTCTGGTGACCGGCTGTTATGCGCAGAGGGTTCCGGACGAGCTTGCGGCCATGCCGGGTGTCGAGTGGGTGGTCGGAAATTCGCACAAGACGCAGATTGCGGACCTGCTGACAGAGCGCCTCGATTATCACGGACAGGTGCTGAGCGGCGACATCTTCGAAACGCGCGACATTCTTACGGCGCCGATACTCGATGCGGCCGGCGACCGGACGCGCCCGAATCTGAAGATCCAGGATGGCTGCCACAATCGCTGTTCGTTCTGCATCATTCCGTTCGTGCGGGGAAAGAGCCGCTATTCGAGCGCGGCGGAGATCGTCAGCCAGGTGCGCGCGCTGAGCACGAAGTACAAAGAGGTTGTGTTGTCCGGAATCAATCTGGGCCGCTGGGGCAGGGAAGCCGGCAGCACGGAGCGGCTGCCGGATTTGCTGCGCCGCCTGCTGGATGAAACGGCGATCGAGCGTCTGCGGCTGAGCTCGGTCGAGCCGATGGATTTCTCCGGCGACCTGCTGGATTTGATGGCAGGGTCGCCGCGCATCGCGAAGCACGTGCATGCGCCGCTGCAGTCCGGGTCGGACGCGATCCTGCGGAAGATGCATCGGAAATATCGTCCGCGGCACTATGCGGAGCGGGTCACGGAGGCGCGGCGGCTGATGCCGGATGGGGCGATTGGAGCGGACGTGATGGTGGGATTTCCCGGCGAAACAGATGCCCTGTTCGAAGAGTCGCGGCAGTTTATCGAGGCGATGCCGTTTACATATCTGCACGTGTTCACATATTCGGAGCGCCCGGGCACGCCAGCCGCGACTATGCCGGGCGCGGTGCCGATGCCGGTCCGCAAGGAGCGCAATCGTGTGCTGCGCGAACTGGCGGCGGCGAAGAACACGGCGTTTCGCCAGAGCATGAGCGGGCGCGAATTCACGGCGGTGACGCTGGATCCGCCGGGCCTCGCGCTCACCGATAACTACGTCAAAGCGACACTCGATCTGCCTTACACGCCGAACCGCCTGGTGCAATTGGGCATTCAGGGAATGACTCCACAGGGCGTTCAAGCGCGCGTTTTGTCCGAAGCCTGAAGAGCGCACAGCCCGCAGGTGCGTTGTGCGCGCTCAAAAAATGAAACAGGACCCGGTTGAGACGGCGCTGGCGGCGCTTGACGATATCCCTGTCCGGACGCTGGAAGGCCGTAAGCAGATTGCAAAGGCGCTGGCGGGGAAATCGAATAGCGTCGCTGCGAAGGCCGCGCGGATTGCCGGCGATGCGCAGTGGTCCGATCTGAAAGAGGAACTTGCCGCCGCGTTCGCCCGATTCCTGAGGCAGGGCGCGAGTCTGGACAAAGGCTGCAAGGCCAGTGTCGCGATTGCGCGGGCGTTGTTCGCGCTCGACTATGACAACGCCGCGTTGTATCTCAGCGGGCTGCGGCACGTGCAGATGGAAGCCGTGTGGGGCGGGTCGATCGATACGGCCGGGGAGTTGAGAGGAATTTGCGCGATGGGGCTCGTCAACTGCTCTTATCCGCATAAACTGCGGGAGCTCGTTGCGGTGCTTGTCGACGATGAGGCGCAGGCGCGCAGCGGCGCGATCCGGGCGTTGACGACGATTGGTTCGGAGCCGGCCGCGCTTCTGCTGCGGCTGAAAGCCCTGTCCGGCGATAAAGAACCCGAGGTGCTGGGCGATTGCTTCAGTGGATTGCTGGCGATCGAAGGCGCAAGCGCGATGCCGCTGGTGATTTCATTTACCGACGCCGCGAACAACCAGGTTGCCGAGGCGGCGTTTCTCGCACTCGGGGCGACACGGCGCGAGGACGCGATCGAGTGGCTGAAGACGCGCTTCGGGCAGGTGGTCGATTCCGAGACAAGACAGTCGATACTGCTGGCGCTCGCGGCATCGCGAACGGAAGCCGCGATGGCTTTTTTGCTGGATGTGATTCGAAATGGAAGCCCGCGATCGTCGGAGATCGCGGTGTCGGCGATGCACGTGAACAGCACGGATGCGCGAATCAGAGAAGAGATCGCGGCGGCGCTGCGAGCGCGAGGTAATCGCGCTTAGTGCATATGGTTGAAGAGAAACCAGAGTACGATCAGACCGCCGGGAATACCGAGAATCCACGCGAAAAGGTATTTCATTGCATCCTCCCGTGAATGCCCGGAGCACGTCGCTTACCATTGGCAAACAAGCGCGGCGGAACAAGCGCCGGCACGATGCCGAGCCGGGAGAGTGCCCAATGCCGTATACATTTTTAACCGGATATCTGCATGTGGGGCGGCATAGCATTCTGCGCGCGATTGGTAATCGCGGTGGTCCTTTGCCTTTGCAGTCCAGGCCGATTGCCTTTGCTCCGTGTGCCCGGTCGCAGGTTGCTAACTGTTAGCAACCTGTCGCTGGCCGAATCCGGGGCCGAAGAAGCATGGAAGATCCTGCATCAGGCCATCCGTTACGAAGAGCGCCCGCTTGAACCCGCCAAAATTTGGTCCGAAACGGGCTCGGCGCGCCTTGCGTTAGAATTGGTTCACGTGCACCCGTAGCTCAGCTGGATAGAGCGTTTGCCTCCGGAGCAAAAGGTCAGAGGTTCGAATCCTCTCGGGTGTACCAGTCCCCGCTCGTAACCTCCCCCGCTCCCGCCGGTATCCTCCTGCATGCGACGATTCCTGCTGGTGCTCCTGCTCCCCACCGCGTGGGCAACGGCCCAAAACCCCGCGCGTCAGTTCGACGCCGCCTCCATCCGCCTCGACAAATCCGGACCCGAGGCGCCGAATGGTTTCTTCCCATCGCCCGGCCGGCTGCGGGTGACGAACATGAGCCTCGAACAACTGATCCACGCGGCATGGCGCCTCAGGACAGGCACGCTCTTCGGTCTTTCCGGCTGGATGCAATCGGACCGCTTCGACCTCGAAGCCACCACACCCGCCGGCGCCGCTTTTGAGGACGAGCTCGATATGCTGCAGGGTCTTCTCCAGAATCGATTCCAGCTCCGGTTCCATCACGAAACACGGCAAATGAAAACGCTGGCTCTTGTACCGGGAAAGGGCGGCGCGAGGGTTGCCGCCTCAAGCGATCAGAAAGCCAGGGAGCGGATAAGGATCGTGCCCGGCGAGATTTCGGGGACATCGATTCCCTTCGGCCATTTCGTCAGCATTCTGCAGTCGCAACTCGGCTATCCGATCGCAAACGAAACCGCATTATCGGGCAACTTCGATTTATCGCTGCGCTTTGATTTACCCGTGGACGCCGCGTCACTGCGCTCCCCGGCTGATGATGCTTCCGGCAGCGCATCCGTTGGCGCGGCCCTCGAAGAGCAACTCGGCTTGAGGCTGGAAACGCGGCACGGACCCGTCGACGTGTTCGTGCTCGATTCGGCCAGCCACCCCAACGAGAACTGATATTGAGCGGCGTCTTTTCGTAATATCCCCCGCGGGTAACGCCAGCGGCCGATAAATCCGATGTAGTCTGGAACGAACGGAGAACGCATGAAGAATTCGTTGTTGGCCTTCCTGGCCCTGGGATTTTTCGCGGGACTATTCGGGAGTGGCCTGAGCGCGCAGGACGCCACACGCGGTTCGACACTTTACAAAGAGCAGTGTGTCTCCTGTCACGGCGATCGCCTCGAGGGGCGCAGCGGACCTCCCCTGACCGGCGGCGACTTCCGATCCCGATGGCCGTCCGCGGATCTCGCGGCCAAAATCAGGAACACAATGCCGCTCGACAATCCCGGCAAGCTCGCCGCCGCGCAGGCCGCGGACCTCGCTGCGTGGATCGAACAGAACAGTCAGGCCGCGCCTGCCACGGCCGCAGCCAGCGGGCCGGCGCTCGCTTTTCCACCTGCCGGCAGCCTGCAGCAACTAATGCGCGGGATTATGTTCCCGAATTCCAACATCATCTTCACGGTGCAGACGCACGATCCCGGCGAAAAGAAGAAGCCCGGAGCCGCAGATGCCGACGGCGGCTTTAACTGGAGCCAATGGGGGAACGATCTTTATTCCGGATGGGAGATCGTCGACTATGCGTCCCTCGCGCTGGCCGACTCGGCGCCGCTGATGCTGACGCCCGGGCGGCGCTGCGAAAACGGCAAGCCGGTTCCGGTGGACGATCCCGACTGGGTCCGTTTCACGAAGGAAATGGCGGACGTAGGGAGAGCGGCTTACAAAGCTTCGCAGACCAGAAACCAGGAGAAGGTGAGTGACATCAGCGGCGACGTCGCCGATGCCTGCCTTCACTGCCATCAGGTCTTTCGCGACAAGATCCGGCGCGGCAGGGGCGCGGGCGATCCGTCAAGCAAGGAATCGCGCTGCACAAAGGGTTAGCCGCTCCATTCACCTGTCGTTCGTTAGGCGATTGACATCCGCTTCCGCGGCCATTACACTCCACAAAGTCCCGGAGGCTGCATGGAACACCGTCGTCATATTCCCAACCGCATCGTCATTACAACCGCCATTGCGCTGTTCACTCTTCTTGCCTTCGCGTACAGGGTCCTCGAAAAGCGCGCGGTCGTCGAAGCCGCCGGAACGCAGGCGCCGCGGTTTGAAGTCGACCCGATGTGGCCCAAACCGCTGCCCAACCACTGGGTCACCGGCAACATCATCGGTGTCTCCGTCGACTCGCGCGATCATATCTGGATCATCCACCGCGCCGGCACTCTCGAAGCCAAGGAGGTCTACGCTTCCTCCAATCCTCCGGCGGCCGACTGTTGCCTGCCCGCGCCGCCCATTCTCGAATTCGATGAAGAAGGCAACCTGCTCAACCATTGGGGTGGAACGAATGGTCCAGGCTATGAATGGCCGGACTCCAATCACGGCATCACGGTCGACTACAAAGGGAATGTCTGGATCGGTGGCAACGGACGGGGCACCGCTCCAGGCGCTCCACCTCCGGGACGCGCTGCCGGACGTGGCGCGCCTGCGAATGCGCCGCCGGTTGCGGAAGGCGCTGAACCGGCCCGCCCTGGCGGCAGACCCATTTACTACCACGACAGCATGGTCCTCAAATTTACGCAGGATGGAAAATTCCTGATGGCCATCGGCAAGCCCGGCGCCAGCAAGGGCAGCAACGACACCGAAAATCTCGGCCTGCCCGCCAAGATTTTCGTTGATCCGAAGACCAACGAAGTTTATGTCGCCGACGGCTACGGCAACAAGCGCGTCATCGTCTTCGACGCCGACACCGGGAAATACAAGCGCCACTGGGGCGCTTACGGCAACAAACCCGACGACACCAATCCCGGACCCTACAAACCCGACGCGCCCGTCGCGCAGCAGTTCCGCAACCCGGTGCACTGCGCCGATCTTTCAAATGATGGACTGCTTTATGTCTGTGACCGCGTCAACGATCGCATCCAGGTCTTCAAGCCGGATGGAACTTTCATCAAGGAGAAAATCCTCTACAAGAACACGCTCGGTGACGGCTCCGTCTGGGACATCGCCTTCTCGAAGGACGCGGCGCAGAAGTACATCTTCCTCGCCGATGGCGCGAACGAAGAGATCCACATTCTCGATCGCGAATCTCTCGAAGTGCTGACCAGCTTCGGAGATGGTGGACGCCAGCCCGGGCAGTTCTACGCCGTCCACAGCATCGCGACGGATTCCAAAGGGAACGTTTTCACCACCGAGACTTACCGCGGCCAGCGGGTCCAGAAGTTTGTCTACAAAGGCCTCGCGGCGGTGACGAAGAAGGACCAGGGCGTCGTCTGGCCCAAACGCTAAGCTTGCGGGCGCCTCCGCTGCGCCCGGCATCCCCTGCAGGGGTGCCGGCTCGTGATTCATCCCGGCTCTTCGTTAGTTCGCTTTGTGCAATCGGTGTGACACGGCGCGCGGCGTCTTGCGCCGGTCCGGCAGCAGAAACGAGTGGCTGCAGTCTCTGCACCTGTACCGCCGTTTGCCCGTCAGAAAAAGAACGAGGCGCTGAAATCCCGTGGGACTTTTGATTCGCAGGCGGTCCGAGCGGCAACGCGGGCACATGATCGATATATAGTGATGGACGTGTTGTTAACCGCGCACAACATCCTTCGGCTGCGCGCCCGACGGCATCACTTGTTCCCTGAGCGTACACGATTCCCAAAGAAATGATCAAGCGAATTTCCACAAGAACGGCCGGTTTTCCAGTCGGGGCGGTACTGGGTCTTACTTTCTGCGCCGCAACTTTTTCTGCCCCGGCGAAGGCGGCGCAGATACCTGTGATGCTTCTCGACGGCGAGAGCGCGGGTCCTTACCACGACTGGAAGGCCACGACACCCGTGCTCAAGCGCGAGCTCGACGAAACAGGGTTGTTCCGCGTGGACGTCGTGACGGCGCCGTCGTCCAAGGCCGGCTTCGACGGCTTCCGGCCGGATTTCAATGCTTACCGCGTGATCGTTTTTAACTATGACGCGCCGGACTGGCCCGCCGATCTGAAAGCCTCTTTTGAACAGTACATGCGCAATGGCGGCGGCATGGTGTCTGTGCACGCGTCCGATAATGCCTTTGCCGGATGGAAGGAGTACAACCAGATGATCGGCGTCGGAGGCTGGCGAAATCGCGCCGAGGCGGCCGGGCCGTTCTGGTTTGTGGTCAACGGAAAGCTGCAAGCGGACTCCGCGCCCGGACCGGCCGGTTCCCACGGCGCGCGGCTTCCATTCCGGTTGATGACGAGAGCGCCCGAACATCCAATCATGAAGGGTCTGCCGGAGACGTGGATGCACCAGGGCGACGAGCTCTACGCCGCGCTGCGCGGACCCGGCGATATGACCGTGCTCGCCACCGCGCATTCCGACCCCGCCAACAAAGGCACGGGACGCGATGAGCCCATTCTCATGACGCTGAACTACGGTAAAGGACGCGTGTTCCACACAACGATGGGCCACGATGTCTCGGCTCTCAGTTGCGTCGGCTTCATCGTGACACTGCAGCGTGGAACCGAGTGGGCCGCGACGGGCAAGGTGACGCAGAAGGTTCCGGCGAGTTTTCCGACCGCGAACACGGTCAGTTATCGCGTCGATATCGCCGCGATGGGCAAGTAGCAGCGCTGTAAAACTCTTGTAAATTCAGCCTCTGCGGCGCCACAGCAACCGTCCTCCGGCCCGTTTGCACGTTAAAATTGAACGATAGACAGGCGCCGGCGTGAATGCCGGACCGGCACCCCTGAAGGGAATGCCGGCGCGGCGGCCTGAGAGCCCGCGCCACGAAAACATGCAAACCATCCTCGTTATCGACGACGACGAAAACCTGCGGGACACCATCGGCGTCCTGCTCGAGCGCGAAGGCTTCCGCGCCATCCTCGCGCCCGACGGCAAGAGTGGGCTCGATCAGGCGCTCCTCGGCAAGCCCGATCTGATCCTCGCCGATCTCCGGCTTCCCGACATCAGCGGCGTCGAGATCTGCAAGCGCGTCCGCACGTCTGGCATCAGGACGCCAATCATCGTCCTCAGCGCGATCGGAGAAGAGATCGATAAGGTGCTGCTTCTCGAGATCGGCGCCGACGATTACGTAGTGAAACCCTTCGGCACGCGCGAGCTGCTGGCCCGCATTCGCGCCGTGCTGCGGCGCGCGCCCGGCGAGCCCGAGCGCGCGCTCACGTTCGCCGATATCGAAGTTGACCTCGAGCGCCGCGTGGTCACACGCCGCGGGCAGGAAGTGAAGTTCACTCCCGCCGAATACAACCTGCTGACGTTTTTCCTGCAGAACCCCGACCGCCCGCTTTCGCGCGACATGATTCTGAATTCGGTGTGGGGATATGAGTCGTTCCCGAACACCCGGACCGTCGATGCGCACGTGGTCCGCATCCGCCAGAAGCTCGAGGCGGACCCGAACTGCCCCCGGCATTTCATCACTCTCCACAAGGTGGGCTATCGTTTTCTGCCCTGAGTTGCATGTCCAGACTGGTATTGATTGTTGAAGACAGCGAAACCTGTGGGGAAACGCTGTTGATCGCGCTCGAATCCATGCCAGGGATCGAAGCGCGCGTAATTCGTAGTCCGCGGGCCGCCATCGCGGCGATACACGATCCCGGCAACGACGTGGCCGCGCTGGTGACCGATCTCAATCTCGGCGATAATTTTGGCGACAATCCCGGCAGCAATCCCGGCAACCCAGCCCAGCCTCTCAGGAACGGCTTCGACCTGATCCGGAAGCTGCGGGATGAGCCCCGCTTCGCGCGCCTGCCGATTCTGCTGATCAGCGGCGACAGCGACCCCCTGCTCCCCGAGCGCGCGCTGGCGCAGGGAGCCAATGCCTTCTTCCCCAAACCGTACTCGCCCTCGGCCGTACGCAGGAAACTGGAGCAGCTCTTATGTTGACGAGAATTACGGCCGGGTGTCTGATGTTTCTGGCGGCATCGGTGCATGCGCAGACGAGCCCGGACATCCAGAAAGTTCTCGACCGGCTCGACAGGCTCGAAGCAGAAAACCGCCAACTGATCGACGAAATCCACGAGCTGCGCAGCCAGCTCACGGCCCAGCCCGCCTCGCAAACAAACACTACCCCGAGTGTAAGCGAGCGCCTGGACATCGAAGAGAGCCGCACGGCCGAGCTGGCACAGACCAAAGTCGAAGCCTCGCAGCGCCTGCCGATCTCGCTCACCGGAATGCTGCTGTTCAACGCCTTCGACAACGGCAAGTTCAGCGGCACGGCACAGAATCCCACGAGCGCCGGGCTCTCGAGCGGTCCCGCTTCCGCCGGAGCGTCTCTGCGGCAGACCGTCCTTGGCCTGAAATTCAATGGGCCGGATCTGCCGGGCGGCGGCAAAGCCAGCGGCTCCGTCTACATGGATTTCTTCGCCGGGACCGGCACACCGTTCAACAGCTTGCTGCACCTCCGCATCGCCACAATCGATCTGACGTGGAAAAACACTACGGTCTCGGTTGGACAAGACAAGCCGCTCATCTCGCCACGCGAGCCCTCGTCGCTGGCGCAGGTCGGACTTTCGCCGCTGACCGGCGCCGGCAACCTTTGGGACTGGCAGCCGCAGATCCGCGTCGAACAACGCTTCAATTTCGGCGAAAGCACCGGGCTGCGGGCGCAGGCCGGCGTCTACGAAACTTCGGAAGCCTACCCTGGCACGCTTCCGCCTGAATATGCCGGTACGCTCGAGCGCGCCCGCCCCGGATACGAAGGCCGCCTCGAATTCTTCCATCAGGATGGAAAGCGGCGCTTCGAAATCGCGCCCGGCTTCCACTTGAGCACAACGCACGTCGCCGAGTCTTCGGTTGACTCGCGCATCGTCTCGCTCGACTGGCTCGTGCGCCCGGCGGCGATGGTCGAGTTCACCGGCGAGTTTTTTCATGGACAGAACGTCTCTCCGCTCGGCGCGCGCGGCGGATTCGATATCCTGCCCAACGAAGAAGTGATTCCGGTTCACAGCCAGGGCGAATGGGGACAGATTGCGCTTTTCCCGACAGCCAGGCTGTCGTTTCACGTTTACGCGGGCGAACAGCACGACCGGGCTTCGGACCTCGCGCCGGGCAGCGTGAACCGCAATCTTGTTTATGCCGGAAATCTGATGTATAAGCTTGCGCCCAACGTTCTCGCCGCGCTCGAAGCATCGCAGGCGCGGACACAGTACCTCGGCTCGGTGCTGCGCATGAATAACCACTACGATCTTGCCCTCGCGTACTTGTTTTAAAGCGATGCTGAAACAGCTTCTTCGCAATGTGGGGCAGGACGGCATCCCGCGGCCGACTGGCAGTCGGCCCTGTCCTGAGATTTGCAACGGCCCACGCCGAGCCCTCCTGCTCTTGTTTGCCGCGATCTCTCTGCACGCGGCTTCGATCACCGGCTCGGTGATGCTGCGCGATTCCCGCCTCGACGCGGTCAACAAGCACAAGGATTTCTCCGGCGTCGTCATTTCCGCCGAGCCCGTCAACGCGCCGCTGCCCGCGCCGCCCACGCGGCACGCCGTGATGCTGCAGAAGAATAAGATGTTCTCGCCGCACATTCTGCCGATCGTGACCGGCGCGACGGTAGACTTCCCCAACGGCGATCCGATCTTTCACAACGCGTTCTCCAGCTACAACGGCCAGATCTTCGATATCGGACTTTACCCGCCCGGCAAGTCCCGCTCGGTCCGTTTCTCGCGGCCGGGCGTGGTGCGCGTATTCTGCAACATTCACCCCACGATGAGCTCGATCATCCTCGTACTCAATACCGAGTACTTCGCGACGACGGGGAAAGAAGGAACATTCGAGCTCACGCTGCCGCCCGGTGAGTACGACCTGCGCGTCTTTCACGAGCGCTCGACCGAACAGACGCTGTCGCTGCTCTCCCGCCGCGTTGTCGTCACCGAACAGGGATTGCGGTTGCCCCAAATCGACGTCTCGGAGGCCGGTTACCTCCTCGCGCCGCACAAGAATAAGTACGGCAAGGACTACGCTCCTCCGCCCGATGATCAGATTGTTTATCCTGGTGTGCGCAATTGAGGGTGCGTAATTGATCGTGCCATCGTCAAGATTGAAGCCTGCGCGCGCCCCCGGCGGGCCCTCGCTCGTCTGGAAGATTCTGCTCTCGACCGCCGTCGCGATCACGCTGCTGCTCGCGGTCGCCGGATGGCTCGTGCAGAACCAGACGCGATCAACGCTTTCCGGAAATCTCGAAAGCGAGCTGCAGGGAAGCTTTCATGCGTACGAGTCGCTGTGGCAGGCGCGCACCGATATGCTGCGCTCAGTCAGCCTGGTGCTGAGCACCATGTCCGACGTGCGCGCCGCTTTCAATACCAGGGACCGCGCCACTATTCAGGACACGGCCGCCGAAATCTGGTCTAAGATTTCACAATCGAGCGCGCTCTTTCTGGTGACCGACCCGCGCGGCGAAGTGATCGCCTCACTCGGCGGCGGCGATGTGCTGGGCAACCGTCTCGACGTCGTCCGCGAGGCCGCGCAGCGCTTTCCAAAACAGACGGCCGGCTTCGCCGTGGAAGGCGATCGCCTCTATGAACTCGTCGTCACGCCGGTCTATGTGCAGAGCGAAGGCGGCCAGGGATTGCTCAACGTGCTCGTCGCCGGTTTCCCGGTCGATCGGGGCGTCGCGATGGACCTCAAGCGGCAGACGGGCGGCAGCGACTTTGTATTCCTCGCGGGAGGCAAGCCGCTGGCCTCGACGTTCTCCCCAGCCGAAAGCCTGCAGATCGCGCAGCAGTATCGCCGCGACAAGCAGCTGCAGCACATCACGATCTCCGACGGCGACTTCGCCGTGCTCGGCACCACGCTCCCGGACATTGAAGGCGCGCCGGCCGGCGACCTGCTGATCGTGCAAACCTTCAATGCCATCAGCCGCAGCGTAGACGCGCTGCAGCGCCAGTTGTTTCTGATCTGGGCGGGCGCGGTGCTCGCGGGACTCGCAGTCAGTGTTGTGCTCGCGTCGCGGATCCTCCAGCCCATCCGCCAGCTCGACGAGGCGGCATCGCTCATCGCCAGACAGGAGTACTCAACGCGCGTGCCGGAAGGCAGCAATGACGAGCTGGGACGCCTTGCCCACACCTTCAACACCATGTGCCAGTCGATTCAGGACGCGCGCGGCGAGCTCATCCGCCAGGAACGTATTCTGACCATCGGCCGCCTGTCGAGCTCGATCGCGCATGACCTTCGCAATCCGCTCGCCTCCATCTACGGCGGCGCCGAGATGATGATGGATGGCAACCTCAACGAAGCACAGATGCATCGCCTCGCCGGCACCATCTATCGCTCGTCGCGCGTGATCAACGATCTGCTGCAGGAGCTCCTCGACGTCTCGCGCGGGCGCATACAGGCGCCCGAGACCTGCCGGTTGAGCGAAATCGTCGTGGCGGCCATCGACGTGGAAGGCGCGCAGGCCGAGCAACAGGGCGTGAATGTGCGGACGTCGATCGACGCCTCAATCGAGCTCCCGCTCGAGCGGGCCCGCATGGAGCGCGTATTCCTGAACCTGATCACGAACGCCGTCGAAGCCATGCCCAATGGCGGCACGATCGACATTCGCGCCGAACGCGACGGGACCGCGGTGATCGTAAAGGTCGACGACACCGGCCCCGGCATTCCGGATTCGGTGCGCAATCGTCTGTTCGAGCCGTTCGTGACGTCGCGCAAGAACGGGCTTGGCCTGGGACTGGCGCTGTCGCGGCAAACCGTCCTCGAACACGGCGGCGATCTTTGGGTGGAAGATGCCGGCACTGGAGGCGGCGCGCACTTTCGCCTGCGCCTGCCGCTTTGACGCTCGCGCGCGCCACAATTTACAACAGTTTTACAAGTCAATGACCACGCCGATTCCGATTCACCTTACAGTAACCATGGTGGATTGAGTTCCTCCAACGGGTGGGAGCGCGGTGGTTCTCAGGGGTACCACGCGCTCCCGCTTTCTGCAGCCACGGCGCCGAGAGCTCTCGCCGGCGTCAGTCTCTATTCGTCAACGGCAGCATTTGCTCCAACCGGGAATCCCGCAGCCATAAGCCGCCCCACGCGATACAGGCGAAGATCATCGGGAAGACGACGTTGAACAGCGGCTGTTCCGCTCGAACGTTGCTGGCGATGGCTCCGCCCAGATAGCCGGTCAGCAGAACCGCGCCGAGAATCGACGTGCGCGGAATCACGTACAGCAGCGTACAGAGCAGCAGGACGGCGCCGATGCCGGCGATGGCCGACTCGGGATATCCCAACTGCCTGGTCGCCTCGACGACGAACACTGGTTTCGCCAGCTTCATGGCGCCATCGAGGACGCAAAATGCGGCGGTGAGTCCCGTCAGGATGCGGCCGGTCCACAGCCTCTTATGGGAGATTCCATTCGGACCGGCAGAGATTCGAGCGCCTTTGAAATTGGCTGCGACTGCGTTTGCGGTAGCCATGTGTTTTCTCCTTCATCCGTATAGACTCGGGAGAGATCGGAAACTCATCGGTGCGGCGGAAAATAACCGCACCTCGGCGGCCAGCGGTAACGCGCACTTCTGAAACCAGGTATTACTTCCTCAGCTGCCCGGTCGTCAGTTCGTTCACGACCGCGTCCGCTTTGTAGAGTTTTCGCAGCGCTTCCGTCATGGCGGCGGTGTGTACCGCTACAGACCGGTTGGTTTCTCCGTCATAAACAAAGTCACCGACGAGCGACTCGATGTTGCCGTCGAAAATCAGGCCGACGATCTCGGCGTTACGATTGATCACCGGCGATCCCGAGTTGCCGCCGACTACATCGTTGGTCGAGACAAAATCAAGCGGCGTCGCGAGATCGAGCTTCGTCTTCCCTTCGGCGTATCGCGCGGGCAGATTGAACGGAGCCTTCAGATCGAAGCCGTACGCACGGTCGTAGAGTCCGTAGAACGTCGTGTGCGAAGGCGCCTTCGTCCCGTTCATCGCGTAGCCTTTGACCTGACCGTAAGACAAGCGAAGAGTGAAGGTCGCGTCCGGATACGTCGACTTGCCATAGACCGCGAAGCGCGCCTTGCCGATCTGCTCGCCCGCGCGCTGGGTGACGCTCTGCACGTTGTCCTGCGTCCACTTGATGAATTCGCGGCGCATCGGGTCGAGCTTCCGCGCCAGAACTATCATCGGATCGGTTGAAGCATTGACGGCCGCCTCGCCGCCCTGGACCAATTGCTTTCGGACCGCGGGATCCTCCAGCTTCGATCCGTTCACGAGCGCCGCCGCCACGTCGGCCGGCGATTTGCCGCCAAGCACGGCTTTGACGAAGGCATCGTCGCGCCCCACCTGCTCGATGTCGAGTTGCAGCGCTCCGGTGATACGCGCGATATCCATCTGTTTATAGATCGGCGCGGGCGAGAACAGCTCGAAACGCAATGAATCGAGCTGCGCCTCGTGATAGTCGGGCAGGCGCTCGCCGTCAGGCTTTTTGACTTCGGCGACATACTGGACGATCTCCATCGCGAGAGTCGCCAGCTCGGAATCGAGCGCGTGAAAGTACTGCTCTTTCATGCGCGACGTGGCCTTTGTCTCGGCCTGTGCGATCGCGTCCCAGGCCCCCGCCGCGGATGACCGCACGGCCGCGTTCGACGCAAGCCTGGAGCGGAAGTCCGACTCCTGCTTTTGCTTTTCGGCGAAGACGGCGGGCTCTTTCAGCCCTTTAAGCATGCCGTCCACGGCCTTAAAGGAGTTCTCGAGCCCGAAGATCCGGCTGCCGGCCTCACGCGCCTGATTCGGATCTTTTGCGGAATACTCTTTCAACACCGCTATGCGCCGGCGATAGATCGCCAGCCGCGTGGGCAGATCGACATCGCGCAGATGCATCAATTGCGCGACGGTGTCGAGGCGCTGGGTGGAACCGGGATGTCCCGACACAAACACAAGTTCTTCGTCGGAGGCGCCCTTTGGATTCCACTTCAGATAGTCCTTCGAGTCGATCGGCTTGCCGTTCTCATAGACGCGAAAGAGAGCCATGTCGAGGTCGTAGCGCGGATATGTAAAGTTGTCGGGGTCGCCTCCGAAAAAGGCGGCCTGCTGCTCGGGCGCGAAGACGATCCGCACATCGGTGTATTTCTTGTAGCGATAGAGCCAGTACTCGCCGCCCTGGTAAAGCGTCACGACGTCGGATCGCAGGCCGGTCTTCTGCTGGCTTTCACGTTCGATCGCGGCAATGGCGGCGCGGCGCGCGGAAAACTCCTGCTCCGGCGTCTTCGCATTCTTCAAGGCAGTC
This sequence comes from Bryobacteraceae bacterium, assembly GCA_035552355.1. GTDB lineage: Bacteria > Acidobacteriota > Terriglobia > Bryobacterales > Bryobacteraceae > BOG-234. The sequence continues at coordinate 20,999 of DASZLP010000143.1, forward strand.
TGCACGCGCGCCGTCACATCCTCCATCGACATCAGGACGTTGACTTCGAGATCCGGCGACTTCATTTCCTGTTCGGGCGTGGCCGCGTAGAATCCGTTCTCGATGTAGTTGTGTTCGGCCGTGGAGTTCTTCTGCAGTTGCCCGCGCGCCACGTGATGGTTCGTCAGCAGCAGACCGTGCGGACTCACGAACGAACCCGATCCTCCATCGTTCAGGCGCACGCTCGAAAGCCGCACATGGTCGAGCCATGCTTTGTCCGGCGTGAAGTTGTATTTGTCCTTTAATTCCTTGAGCGGGGGATTGTCAAACGTCCACATCCCCTCTTCGGCGAGCGCGGGGAGCGCGCAGAGAAGGAGGATCGCCATTACAGGCCTGCAGAGTACGGGTCGCGGCATGGTTACAAGCTCCAATCCAATCTTAATTGCCGACACAGTGCTCCGAACCTTTGGATCGAATCGCCGTATACTTTTTCATGGTCCGGAAGTCAAAGCTCGTTTTCGCGATTATCGCGGTGCCGCCGCTCATGGCGCAGCCGGCTGCCCGTCCGCAATTCGAAGTCGCATCGATTCGGCCTTCGGCACAAGCCGACCGGCCGGCTGTCAACGTCGGACTGCACATCGATGGCTCACAGGTCCACTGCGCCGACTGGAACCTGCGGGATTACATCGGCATGGCTTACAAAATTCCCGCGACCCAGGTCTTCGGCCCCGACTGGACCGCAGCGAATCGTTTCGATATCTCGGCGACGTTTCCTGCAGGCAGCAGGGAAAGCGATTTCCCCGCGATGTTCCAGACTCTTCTCGAAGATCGTTTCCATTTGAAAACCCACAAGGAAAAACGGGAGTTTCCCGTATACGCGCTGCTGCCCGGCAAGGGCCCGCTGAAGTTGAAGGCGGCGGCGCCGGGTCCCGACGACGAGAAAGACGAGCCGAAAGGAACGGTCAACGTCGCAGCGGCCGGTTCTTCGGCCGGCGTCGGAGTGAACCTCGGGCACGGTTCTTCTTACACGCTCGCGGATAACCGTTTCGAAGCGAAGAAATTGTCGATGAGCGAATTCGCAGGCAATCTGGAGCGCTTCGCGGGACGGCCGATCATCGAGCTGACAAATATTGCCGGCCGCTACGATTTCACCATCGATCTCACACCGGAGGACTATCGGGCCATGCTGATCCGCGCCGCGATCTCGGCGGGCGTGCAGTTACCGCCGCAGGCGCTGCGAGCGCTCGACGGCAGCTCCGAGGGCGCGTTGAGCGATGCCCTGCAACAGATCGGGCTGCGGCTGGAGTCGCGTAAAGCTCCGCTGGATGTGATCGTGATCGACGACGCGTCGAAGAATCCAACGGCGAACTAACCGTGGCGCGGGATGAGAGCCCGCGTCACGATTCTACAGACTCCGGGCGGCGGACCGCGCCAATTGTACGGCGGTGTCGCCCGATTCCCCGGTCACCAACACAGCGCTCAGCGCGTTGTGCTGAAATCCGGCTACCTGCTCGGCGTCGAAACGATGTGCCTCGATCGCGCTCGAATCAGCGGAGTCATCCGCGTGACGCAGAAAAAGAGAAAAATTACCGCCCGCACCGGCATACACGAGATGCAGGAAAATGCGGCCCTCGAGAAAGCAGAGCCGTCCCTGCGCGAGGTGATATTCGGCGGGGGCGAAAGCCGTGGCAGCGGCGCCGGTAAGCCCGACGCGAGTGGCGAGCTGCGCGATCCCGCCTGGATCGGTCGTCCACTTCCTCGGCTGTTTCTGTACCAGCTCCACCAGATGATCGCGGGCTGCAGCCGCATAGACGGCATTGGGGCGCGCGGCCATCCGGTAAGCCACTACAGCCATTGCGATGCCGGCGGCGATCCCGGCTCCCGCCATCAGCCAGCGGCGGCGCGGTATTTGCCGCTCGGCGCGGATGCGGGCGCGCACTCGACGGTCGGTGGAAAACGCGTCTGCCGCTTCGTTGACCATGCTCTCGCGGATCAGCCTGTCGATCTCCGCGTCGCGCTCGACGTACAGCCGGCAATCCGCGCACGATTTCAGATGATCGGCGAATTGTCCAGCCATGACGGGTTCGAGTTCCCCGGAGAGGTAGAGCGGAGTTGATTTCGAAATCTCGCTGCAGGTCATCGGGTTTCCTTCACTCTCACGTGCTCGCCGGCGGTGAGCTTTTGCCGCATGGATTGCCGAGCGCGGCTCAGGCGCGACATCACCGTCCCGACCGGTACGCCGAGGATGCCCCCGATTTCACGGCAGGTAAATCCCTCGACGACGCCCAGCATTAGTACGGTCCGGTGTTCGAGCGGCAGACTGTCGAGCGCCCGCGAGACGCGCATGGCATCGTCGTATGCCGGAGCACAGACCCACGTTTCCGCGTCAATCGCGACCAGGTCGGGAACGCGCTTCCGCCCGTTCGCGTAGAAGCAGTTGAACAGAATACGGAAGAGCCAGGCGCGCGCGTTGGTCCCGCGCCGGAACTGGTGAAAATTCCGCCAGGCCTGCAGCAGGCAATCCTGCACGAGGTCTTCCGCAGCCCAGGAGTTCGCGGTCAGACGCCGGGCTACGCGGAGCAGACTCCGCGAGTGGCAGAGAGCACACTGCTCGAATTCTTCTTCCCGCCGGGACACACTGAAGGGACGCCAATCACGGTTCGGTTGGTATTCCGAAACCGTGACCGCGCGTGCAATCGGACCTAGCTGCCCTTCTTCAACTCATCGAGCGCCGCCAGCACTTCCGCGCTGTGGGCCTGGATGTTGGCGTTGACGTTCGGATAATACTTGCGGACCACGCCCTTCGGGTCGATCAGGAACGTGTGGCGCGCGGCAACTACGTTGGGGCCGAACTTCTGAGTCGAGCCGTACTCGGTCACGACTTTCTTGTCCGGGTCGGCCAGCAATTTGAACGTCAGGTTCTCCTTCGTGCAGAATTCCTGATGCGAATCGACGCTGTCGACACTGACGCCAAGGACGACGGCTTTCTTCGAGTCGTATTCCTTCTGGTCGCGCTGGAAGTTGTGGGCTTCGATCGTGCAGCCGGGAGTCATGTCCTTCGGATAGAAGTAAAGGACCACCCACTGCCCTTTGTAATCGTGCAGGCTGACTTTTTCGCCTTTCTGCTGCGAGTTCAGCGTAAAGTCGGGGGCGGGGGAACCGACCGATGGCGGCACGTCGTCGGCCGCTTTGACGACGGGGTGCGACATGGTCAGAAGCATGGCCAGGGCGGGTACGAGGCCGGTCAGGATGCGCGAAATCTTCATGAATCTCCTCTTTCCTTTGATCGCGCACAACGGCTTTCGCCCGTGCGCTTTTACCGCGCACAACGGCTCTCGCTGTGTGCGCACATCTGATACTAGAATGCACCGGGGAACGGAATTCATCCCTCTGCGGCGCTCTTTGGTGCCGAACCTTACCACTCCCAGTGATTTTACAGGTATTCGAGTCCGCCGTGGCGGGGGAAGTGCAAAGCCCGGTGCATGTCAGCAAATCATTCGTTACCGCGATTTATCGCTCTGACGGGAATCTTAACCGTGGGTCTTTGTGCGAGCGCGCTCCCGAACCTGTTGCAGGCTCAGGACACTCCCAAAGCCGACAATACAAAAGTCAACAAGCAGGATAGAACCCCCGGGGCTACAACGGCCGATCAGCAGAAGAACAATCTCACCGATCGCCAACTCAGCCAGCAGATCCGCAAAGCAGTTGTGGCGGACAAAACTCTCTCGACCTATGCCCACAACGTCAAGATCGTAGCGCAGAACGGCGCGGTCACTCTTAAGGGGCCGGTCCGCTCGGAAGACGAAAAGAAGACGATCGTGGCCAAAGCCGGGGAGATTGCCGGCGCCGACAAGGTCACCGACGAATTGTCAATCGCTCCACCCAAACCTTGAAAAGAAACAGGAGAAATCATTATGGCAGACAAGAAGACGGCAGTATTCGGCATTTACCGCACGGTTGGCGACGCTGAAGCGGCGGTCGACACACTCGTGCAGGCGCGCTTCCCCAGTTCCGATATCTCGGTGTTGCTGCCGGATTACCGGGGCTCGAAGGACTTCGCGCATCACAAAGACACCAAAGCACCCGAAGGGACCACCACCGGCGCGACCACGGGCGGCGTAATCGGAGGAACGCTGGGCGTGCTGGCCGGTATCGGCGCGCTGGCGATCCCGGGACTCGGACCTTTCATTGCGGCGGGACCGATCATGGGCGGACTCGCGGGCCTCGGCGTAGGCGGCGCGGTCGGCGGTCTGATCGGCGCGCTGGTTGGCATGGGAATTCCCGAATATGAAGCGAAACGCTACGAAGGCCGGCTTAAGAGCGGCGGCGTTCTGCTGTCGGTACACTGCGACACGTCGGAGAGAATCGACCGCGCGAAAGATATTTTGAAAGGCACGGGCGCAGAGGATATTTCGTCGGCGGGTGAGAGCTCAAGCGGGGTGCAATCCGGAGACAAGGTCCGGACGAGCGGCTCATATTGAGCGCGGTGCTTATTCCGGGGCGCGACTTCTCTGCAGCCAGCGGAGCCGCATGCGCAGTGTTTCGTAGGCGCGGAACATCAGCGCTTTCACGGCCGACGGCGAGCACCGCAATACTTTGGCGATCTGCGCGTAATCCATTTCGTCGTACTTGTGCATAATCACGGCTGCACGCTGCTTCGGCGGCAGCGCGCGAATGGCGTGCCGGATCTGGTTCGCGACAACCTCGCGAACCAGCCGGTCTTCCACAAGCAGGCTCTGATCCTGCGCCTCGCGACGCACCTGAAGGGAATCATGGACGTCGAGACTGATATAATTCTGCGAACGCTTTTCGTCGCGGAAATAGTTCAGGGCGACGTTGGTGGTGATGCGGTAGAGCCAAGTCGAAAACTTCGCCGTCGGCTCATAAGTCTGGCGGGACCGGTACACGCGGATGAAAACGTCCTGCGCGAGTTCCTCCGCGATGGCGCGGTTGACGACCATGCGGGAGAGGTAATTGATCACCAGCGTGCGGTTCCGGTGCAGCAACTCGGCGAAACTCGACGCGTCGTCGCGCTGCACCGAAATCATCAGTTGAGTATCGAGATCAACCGCGGCGCTCATCCCGCACAGGATTGACGGCGCGGCGGAAATAGTTCCGGGAATTTGAACCGCGTGCCGGCGCTGGCGTCTGGCGCAAACAACGCGGGCACGATTGCCCGCGCCACGAGCCGGCGTTAACCTCCAGCGAAAGCTTCTCTCAGGCGGCCCCAGGTGACGGACGGCTCTTCAGGCAGCACGCGGGTCTGGCCGACGGTCGTCATGAAATTGGCGTCGCCGGTCCAGCGCGGCAGCACGTGCATGTGAATGTGCCCCGCAATACCAGCGCCCGCGCTCTCGCCAATGTTCATCCCGACGTTCAAACCATCCGGCCGATAGGTATGCCGGAGGTGGCGCTCCGACGCCTGTGTCAATGCCATCAGTTCCGTCGCGGCCGGTTGATCGAGGCCGGCAAGATCGGGAATGTGTTGGTACGGAACGACCATCAAATGGCCGGATGTGTAGGGGAAGCGATTGAGAACGACGAAGTTGTGCGTGCCGCGGAAGACGATCAGGGTCCGCTCATCGTCATCGGCGGCGGCCATGGCGCAGAATATGCAGCCTTCCGGATTCTTCAGCGCCGTCAGGTAAGAATAACGCCACGGACTCCAGAGATAATCCAAGTTTGTTAAGCAGCTGGAGGCTCAGGGATTTCAATGGCCGCCGCCGGCGTTTTCGCCCCGGCGTTCACGACATCCTTCAATTCCTTGCTGGGCTTGAAGTAAGGAATCTTCTTGGCCGGAACTTCAACCCGCGTGCCGGTTTTCGGATTCCGGCCGACCCTCGATTGGCGCTGCCGCGTACGGAAGCTGCCAAAACCCCGAATCTCGATCTTGTCGTCGCCGCGAAGAGCGCGCACGATACTGTCGAAGATTGCTTCCACGATGACCTCGGATTCCTTCCGCGTCATCTCGACAACGCGCGACACCTCTTCAATCAGATCGGCTTTGGTCATCTTTTTTCCAATGCGCACGACGTCCTGACCATTGGCACAACCGCAGCGCTCACCTTATGCTGGATAGGATGACCAATGCAGCTTCGTTCATGATCTGGTCTGTGCGCGGCCACCTTTCTCAATTGTGCCAAACAGCATGAGGATGAAGCAATTAGGGGAAATATGAATATCCCCCGAAACGCGTCGAATTGCAAGCGAAAGAAGCCATCAGCTCAAGAAGCCGTCAGCCATCAGCTTTCAGCCGTCAGTTAACACGGCGCGCGCCTGCGGCGCGTCCGAATGTTAAATAAAGCCGGCCGCGGGCGCAGCAAGCGGTCTTGCCGCGCCCGGCTGATAGCTGAGGCTGACTACCCCAAGAAGCCATCAGCCATCAGCTTTCAGCCATCAGCTAACACGGCGCGCGCCTGCGGCGCGTCTGAATTTAAATAAAGCCGGCGCGCGCGCAGCAAGCGGTCTTGCCGCGCCCGGCTGATAGCTGACAGCTGACGGCTGATAGCTAATTACGGCGATGCAAATGGTGTTCAAGGCTCGTGGCTGCCGCCGCCGCGCGCTTCTGGTACTCGTCGAGACGCCCGCGCTCCTCTTCTTCCGCGAAAGCCTTGAGACTGAGGCCGGTTTTTCGTTCCGCCTCGTTCATCTTGATGATCTTAAAGTCCATTTCCTGCCCTGGCGACAGCGGCGCGGGATCGGACTTTCGGCCTGACCAACCCGGCACCTCGGAGAAATGACACAGACCCTCAACCCCCTCGGCGATCTCGACAAAGGCGCCGAAGCCCGCAAGCCGCAGGACTTTGCCGTGCACGGTGTCGTTTACGTGATGTTGCTGGAAGAAAGTCTCCCAGGCATCCGGCTGCAATTGCTTGATCCCGAGGGACAGGCGTTTGTGTTGGGCATCGATGGCGAGGATGACAGCCTGCACCATTGAACCTTTGCGCAGGATCTCGCTCGGATGTTTGATCCGCTTGGTCCAGGAAAGGTCGGAGATGTGAACGAGGCCGTCGATGCCCTCCTCGATCTCGATGAAAGCCCCGAATTCGGTCATATTCCGGACGCGGCCTTCAACCACCGAACCGACGCTGTATCTTTGTTCAACTGTTGTCCAGGGGTTTGCTTCCAACTGCTTGAGTCCAAGCGAGATACGACGCTCCTGAAGATTGACTTCGAGGACCACGCTTTCGACCTGGTCGCCTGGGTGGACCACCTTGGATGGATGCTTCATCCGGCGCGACCAGGTCATTTCACTGATGTGAATAAGGCCCTCGACGCCTGTGTCGATTTCGACGAAAGCGCCGTAATCGGTAACGCTGACCACTCGGCCCACGACGCGCGTGTTAACGGAGAAGCGCTCCGTAACGCCTTCCCAGGGATCGGGCAGGAGTTGCTTCATCCCCAGAGAAACACGCTCTTTTGCCGGGTCGTACTTCAGCACCTGCACGGTGATTTCGTCCCCGACATGGAGAATCTCCGCGGGGTGCGCGACGCGTCCGTATGAAATGTCCGTGACGTGCAGCAGCCCATCAATTCCGCCAAGATCGATGAACGCGCCGTATTCAGTCAGATTCTTGACGACGCCGATGAGGATAGCGCCTTCATGCAGCGACTCGAGGGTCACGCTCTTGCGCGCCTCGACTTCCTCCAGCACGGCGAGTTTACGCGAGACTACGACGTTGCCGCGCTTGCGATTGAGTTTGACGACTTTGACCGGAATACTCTGGCCGGTGAACTGATCGACGTTCCTGACCGGCCGAACGTCGACCTGCGATCCAGGCATGAATGCCCGGACGCCCACATCGACCGACAGACCGCCCTTCACCCGGCCGAGGACGTGGCCGGAAATCGTCAATTGCTGCTCGAGCGCGGCTTCGAGGTTATCCCAGACCTTGAGCCGGGAGGCTTTCTCGTGCGAGAGCAGGACATAACCTTCCGAGGTCTGGCCGCTCTCAATCATCACTTCGATGATGTCGCCAGTGGTTACACTGATATTGCCAGCAGCGTCGGCGAACTCGGAGATCGGGGCGAAGCCGTCGGATTTATACCCGACATCGATGAAAACACCAGTGGAGGAAACCTTGAGGACACGCCCTTCGAGCACCTCGTGGCGCGAAGGCGGCGCAAGATGGCTGTAATCCTCGAGGAGGTGTTGGTACTCGTCGGGATCCACTGCCGTGACAGGCGGTTCCAGTGGTCCGGCCGTCTCGTTTTCTGACACCGCGTCACTCCCCGAATCGTCAAAAACTGAATTACCGAGCAGGAGCCCGCGTAAAATTCAGGATTCTATCAACTATAGAGATGGCGCGGCGAGCTTGTCAAACGTATCGGGGCCGCTCGGAACAATTTGGATACGGTTCTCCCGCAGGCGCCGGGTCCCGGAAAGCCCATACCGAGCCTGCTTAGCCAGCGGCTTTAGTCGGCGGACGCAACCTGCGCCTGCGGCGAAATCTGGCGCATGATCGACTGCACCATGGCTGAATAATCGGGTCCCTGGTTATAGGCCGCGAGTTTACCGCCAAGATCTTTGTCGCGATAGGCTCTGCCGTGCGCCAGGTTGGATGCCACGGTGTGGATCGCGTCGCCAATCGAGGCGAAGGCTGTGCGGCCATTCGCCCAGCCGAACAGGTTGTTGCCCCTGGCGGTGCGTCCGCCACCCGATTCCACGAAGGCCAGGCTCGGCAGGAGCCGCCAGTCGAGGTGGTGGGCATCGGCTTCAGCGATAAAGACTTCCGAAAACTCCTGATCGGGACAATGTTTATCCCGTAAAAACTTGCGGAGGATAACCTCCCGCAGATCGAACTTTTTGCGACTTTTGGTAACATCCTGATCGCTGTGTGCCGAAGCTGTTGCGATTCCCAGGACTCCCGCGAAAATCATCAACCCGGAGGGCAAAAAGCGCTTCATCTAATGTCGTTCTCCTTGACTTGGATTTCTTCAGGTGGAACGGCCTCTCTGGAGCGGCCGGCAGCGCACGTGGGCGCCGTTAAAACGGAGTGTTGCAGATCAGTTAACGAGCGGGCATATGAAAAATTGTAGCAAACGGACGTGAGTGGTCCGAATATTGGGAGGACGGCGGGGTGAGGAAGGGCACGATACTTCCGGACCTCGCCTCGCGCTTATATGATTGGAGATTGCGAATCGTGCTTTCGAGAGCCCAGTTACTGGCGGGTGTGGTATTGGGCTTGTGCCTGCAACCCATTGATTCCACGGGGCAGGTGGAAATTACGCCACGCGCCCGCAAAGCTTCGGCGGCAGCCTCGGTGCCCAGCGCGAACCTGCGGGTGGATACGAATCTGGTGCTTGTTCCGGCGACCGTGACCGACCAGTTCAACCATCCCGTGACTGGCCTCGAGAAGGAGAACTTCAAAATCTTCGACGATAAAGTCGAGCAGACCATCAGCTCCTTCCTGAATGAGGACGAGCCGATCGCGCTCGGTTTCATCTTCGACACCAGCGGCAGCATGAAGGGCCTGCTGCCGCAGGGGCGTGCCGCGGCGGCGGAGCTTCTGAAGTTCGCCAGTCCGGAAGACGAGTTCTTTCTGGTGGAGTTCGACACCCGGCCACGCATGGTGATCCCGCTGACTTCGAATTCGAGTCCGATCGGGCTCGAGGTCATGTACACGGATTCGCACGGGTCGACGGCGTTATTCGATGCCCTCTTCATGGGAATTCACGAAATACGAAAGTCCAAAAAGGGCAAGAAAGCGCTGGTGCTGATTTCGGACGGCGGCGATAACAACAGCCGCTATACGTCGACGGAGGTCAGGAATGTCGTGAAAGAGAGCGACGTTCTGATCTATACGATAGGGATTGGGACCGGTCACGACGCGGATTCCGAAGCCGGCTCCGGTCTGATGAGAAGTGTGTCGGAGATGAGCGGGGCGCACATGTTCATGGCGGGTCCCTGGGAGCTGCGGGATATCGCGGAGAAGATCGCGATCGAGCTGCGAAACCGGTATGTCATCGGGTACGCGCCAAAGGAGGTGGTCCGCGACGGGCGGTTTCACCGAATTGATTTGAAGCTGGCGCCGCCTCGGGGGCTGCCGAAGCTGTTTGCGCACTGGCGGACGGGATATTACGCGCCGACGAATTGATTCCGCTGCAATGGGAAATTGTGCAGCGGCGCCGGGCGGCTTTATCGGCCCTGGCAATCGTGATTGACTCGGGTCGAAAAAGTGCAGTGCGCCGGTGTCACGGTGCTCTCTGCGTCAGCTTGAGCTTCGCCGCCTCCGCGCACTCCGCCGTCATCGTGAAATAGCGCGCCACCGCGGCTTTCCCCAGCTCAAATGGATGCGCCTCACCCGGCTTGCGCCCCGCGAGCATACGAATCTTCGGAACGGCCGAATCGAATTCCGAGTGGTTCGACAGGAAGACCGTGGCATTGGCCGCGGCCGCGGCAGCCGCCATCTTGCGCTGCGAGCTGATGTAGACATCGAAATTTGCCGGTGTGCTGGGAAAGTTGAAGGCAGTGCCGCCGGAATAAGCGACCGTCAGCAGCTTCCCGTTATCTTTCACGGTAAAGATCATCGAGAGCGTTCCCGGCGTATGGCCCGGCGTCGTGACGATGGTTACGCTGGTGTCGCCGAGCGTAATCTTCTGGCCGTCGTCGGCGACGATATCGCGTTTCGGTTTCCCCAATGGATAGCCGTTCGCCGAGCGCTCGATCGACTCCCAGTCGGGTCCGCCCATAACGATGCGCGAGGCAAAGCGGTCCTGCATCAGTTTGGCCCCGCCCACGTGATCGCCGTGCGCATGCGTGACGATGACGTACTTTACAGACGCCGGATCAAGCCCGAGTTTTCTGAGTCCGCCGACGATCTCTTCCTCAGAGTTGTACGTGTAGAGCGTATCGAGAAGAATGATCCCCTGGCTGGTGGTCAGGGCCCAGGAATTGTGAATCTTCGAGCCGACGAAATAGAGATTGTCGAAGACTTTGGCCGGCTCGATGAACCAGCTTTCGCGCGCGGGAGGCGCGCCCGGCGCCACATCGCGCACCGTGTTCGGCACAAACGCCGGTGCAATGCAGAGACGCGCCAGAGTGCCGGTGAAATCCGAGCCCGCAGCAGTGCGGGCTGCAATGAGATGGGTATCGATGGCGTCCCGCCCATTCTGGGCGAACACAGCGGCCGAGAAGACCGTGACAATCGCAGCGCGTTTCTTCATCGCGTCCTCCGCGGAGATCGGACCGATCTTATCAGGGTTGTGACAAAATTGAGGGCCTGAAAAGGAGGTCGTATGGAAGCCATCATTTCGAATCTTCTGGGACGCTTTGAGCGAGGCGGACTCTCGCGCCGGGAACTGGTCCAGGGCCTGGCCATGCTCGCCGCATCGGGCGGCGCCGCGAGTGCGCAGGTTTCAGATGCGGCCGTCAAAGCTGCAAAGATCGACCATGTCAGCATTCAGGTCAGCGATCTGCCGCGCGCCATTGCCTTTTACGAGAAGATATTCGGGCTGCACGTCGTCGGCGAGGATAAGCCAAATGAAATTACCCGGCTCGGGATGACCGGCGCCAGGACCCTCGTCTCGCTGCATCACAAGAATCCGTATGCCGTGGTCGATCATTTCGCCATCGCGGTGGAAGGCTTCAATCGCGATGCCGTCACGCGCGAACTTAAGGCGCGCGGCGTGACACCCGAAGAAAATCTCGACGCCGGATTTCACATCAGGGATCCCGAAGGCATGAACGTCCAGATCGTGGGTGTATAGGCACCGCACTGTGGCATGTCATGGATGTGAGAACCAGGTTTAGCCTGTGACCCGCAACGTGATTCGCCACCGCTTGTGGGCTTCCGGCCACGCACGGCCGTGCGCCTCAAGCGCACCCACCCGCACCGCCTCAGTCCGATCCGCCGCCAGGCTCCACAACCCGAGCCAGATCGCCGGGGAAAAGGCCTGCGTCAATCTCGCGCGGCAATCTCAGGATCTCCCGCATGAAGGCCGACACGGAACGGCACCGATGCATTTTCGCGCGCGCCGCAATATAATCCACGAGAGACAGACCGGCGCCCAGGCCGCGCCAGACCAGGTTGACTACTCCAGGCAGGAGGATGACATGAAGAGAAGTTGCTCGTGGATTACCGGCGCGGTGCTTGCATTGTCGATGCTTCGCGGTGCGACGCTGTGGGCGCAATCCGGAACGAAGAACGGAGAATGGCCGAGCTACGGCGGCGATACGGGCAGCACGCGCTACTCACCGCTCGATCAGATCAACGCGGGCAATTTTTCCAGACTGCAGGTGGCGTGGCGATTCAAGACCGACAACCTGGGTCCGGCGCCGGAGCCCAATCTCGAAGGCACGCCGCTGATGGTCAAGGGCGTCTTATACGCGACAGCGGGAACGCGGCGGAACGTGATCGCGCTCGATGCCGCCACCGGCGAGCTGCTGTGGAAGTACGGCGAGAATGAAGGCGAACGCGGAAAGGCCGCGCCGCGCGCACTGTCGGGCCGGGGCCTTGCTTACTGGACGGACGGCGCCGAGGAACGCATCATCTACGTCACGCCCGGCTACCGAATGATCGCGTTGAACGCGAAGACCGGCGCTCGCGTCACCTTCTTCGGTAAAGGCGGCGTCGTGGATCTTAAGGAAGACGACGACCAGCCGATCGATCCTCTGAGTCCCGATATCGGCCTGCACTCGGCGCCTGTCATCGCCAACAACGTGATCGTGATCGGTGCGGCGCACAAGCCTGGCGGCGTGCCGAAGAGCAAGACCAACGTGAAAGGATACGTGCGCGGATTCGACGCGAAAACCGGCCGGCGCCTGTGGACCTTCCACACGATCCCCAAGCCCGGTGAGCCCGGGCTCGACACTTGGCAGCAGGATTCGTGGTCTTACACCGGCAACACGGGTTCGTGGGGACAGGCATCCATCGATCCCGATCTCAACACTGTGTATATCGGCGTCGAGATGCCGACGGGCGACTACTATGGCGGCCACCGGCCCGGCAACAACCTCTACAGCGAAAGCATTGTCGCGCTCGATCTGCATACAGGCCAGCGCAAGTGGTATTACCAATACATTCATCACGGCATCTGGGACATGGATAATCCGTGCCCGCCGATTTTGGCCGACATTACGATCGGCGGACGGACCGTGAAGGCCGTGGCGCAGCCAACCAAGCAGGCGTTCATGTATGTACTCAACCGCGAGACGGGCCAGCCGGTCTGGCCCATCGTGGAGAAGCCCGTGGAGAAGGGAACGGTGCCGGGCGAGTGGTATTCACCGACGCAGCCCTTCCCGACCAAGCCGCCCGCGTTTGCGAAGCAGGGTATATCGATTGACGACCTGATCGACTTCACGCCGGAGCTGCGCGCGGAGGCGGTGAAGCTGGTGGCGCGCTACAAGATCGGTCCGATGTTTACGCCGCCGGTGGTCAGCAACCCGCGCGGTCCATTGGCGACGCTGACTCTGGCAACAGGGGGCGGTGGGGCGAACTGGCCTGGCGGATCTTACGATCCCGAAACGCATGTTGCCTATGTGTCGGCGCAAAATGCGGTCTCGCCCATCGGACTTCTGCCGCCGACAAGCGGACGATCGGACATGAACTTTATTTCGGGCCAATCGCCTTATCAGCCGTTGCCCGGCCCGGAGGACAGCACGGCGGGCACTGAAACTCCCGGCCGCGGAGGGGTGAATGTTCGCGGCTTACCGCTGATCAAGCCGCCGTACGGAACGATCACGGCGATCGATCTGAATCGCGGCGAGATCCTGTGGCAAGTGGCGCACGGTGATACGCCCGACAATATCCGGGATAACCCCGCGCTGAAAGGCCTGAACATACCGAGAACCGGGCGGCCGGGCCAGGCCGGTCAGTTGGTGACGAAAACGCTGCTCATCGCCGGCGAAAAGGGCGTCGCAACGCAGGCGGACGGACGCAAAGGAGCGCTGCTGCGCGCGTACGACAAGGCCACGGGGAAGGACGCCGGCGCTGTGTATATGCCCGCGCCGCAGAGCGGCTCGCCGATGACTTATATGGTGAGCGGAAAGCAGTACATCGTGGTGGCCATCAGTGGGCAGGGGTATAGCGCGGAGTATACGGCTTATAAGCTGCCGGAGTGAAGGGGGGACTTACTGCTCGGTCGGCTTCTTCCGGCTAAAAGACGCTCCGAAGCGAATCGGTCTCCTCATGCCGTTAGCGGTCGCGAAGTGGGAACGCCGAGAGCGCCGATCCGCGCGATCACTGTGTCCGCCAGTTTGAACTTCGCGCCCTTCAGGTCGTGGCCGGCGCCTTCGACACTGACGAGCTCCTTTTTGGCCGGGATCATCTGCAGGGCGGCGCTGAGTTCTTCGATTGTGCCGAAAGGATCCCTGGTGCCGTGGATGAATAACGCGGGGGTGTGAAGCGCGGGAAAGTGCGCGGTCCGCGGTTGATCGGGTTTCCCGGGTGGGTGCAGGGGATACGAGAGGAGAAGCAGCGAATCGGCGAGTCCGGGAACTTCCGCGGCCAGCAAGGAGGATTGCCGTCCACCATAGGACTGTCCGGCGAGGACGAGGGGGCCAGCCGTCAGCTTGCGCATCGCCGCAACGGCTGCATGCAGACTGGCGCGATCGCCGGCGCCGGTGGCGGGTGACGGCGGCCCGAAAGGCTTTCGCTGGCGAAAAGCCAAATCGCAGCGCAACACCCAATAGCCCGCCGCGCAGAAGGCATCCGCCAGCAGGACGAGAAGCGGAGCTTTGCAATTTCCGCCGGCGCCGTGGGTCAGCACGAGGCCGCGATTGCCCTGAGCTTCAGGCTGGTGGAGGAATCCGGAGACGGGGCCTTCACGAAAGACGGTCACAGATACGATAATGGCATTGAAATGTGCCGCAGCATAAAGGTTCTTCGCCGCCCCGATGCACCGGTTACGCCGGAGGAGATTTCCGCAGCCGCGCTGCAGTTCGTGCGCAAAGTGAGCGGCTCGCACAAACCGTCGAAAGTTAATCAGGCGGCATTTGAATCGGCGGTGCGGGAGATTGCCGCCGCGACCGACCGGTTGTTGAAGAAGCTGCCGCCGCGGGTGGCTTCCGGCTCGCCCGAGGCTTCGGCGGCCGCATCGCCGGCGTCCCCGGCGCGGACAGTGTAAAGCTTTCAGTATTTTTTCAGGATTCGCGTCGTACGTTATAAGATTGCTCACCTATACGACCCTGCGCCTGGTCGCGCTGGCGGCGATTGCCTTCGCCTGCCCTTTGCTCGCGCAGGACAATTACGAGATACAGGTCTACGGGTCGGAAACCATGGCGCCCGGCCACACGATGGTCGAGCTTCACAGCAACTACACGTTTTCCGGTTCGAAGACCCTCGTCGACGGGATGGTCCCGACCGAGCACGCGCTGCATGAGACGGTGGAAATCACGCAGGGCATTAACGACTGGTTCGAGACGGGCTTTTACATCTTCACGAGCTATAATCGCGACGGCTACGGGTATGGCTGGGTGGGCGATCACATCCGCCCGCGGGTGCGGGCGCCGGAGCGCTGGCATTGGCCTGTGGGGGTGAGTCTCTCGGCGGAGTTCGGCTATCAGCGCGCGCTGTATTCGCCGGACACGTGGACGCTGGAACTGCGGCCTATCGTCGATAAGCAGGTTGGCCGCTGGTATCTCTCGTTCAATCCGACGGTCGATCGTTCGTTCCATGGGCCGGGCGTGCATGGCGGCGTCGGATTTTCGCCCAACTTCAAGGCGGGTTACGACTTCACAAAGAAGATCAATGCCGGGCTGGAGTATTACGGGGCGCTCGGACCCATTACCGGCTTTGACCCGCTGAGCGAGCAGCAGCAGCAGATTGTGCCCTCGATCGATCTTAACGTGAGTCCGGATTGGGAGTTTAATGCGGGGATCGGGGTCGGGGTGACGCATGGGACCGACCACCTGCTGGTGAAGTTCATCATCGGGCGGCGGTTTAATTTTGGGCACCGCGCGGATATCCCCAATTAGCATCGTGGCGCGGGCGGCCCCGCCCGCCGCACCGGCAATCGTGCCGGCGCCTGTCGCTGGCCAGCCCTCACCAATATCTTCGAGCCGATATAATTAGAAACCGGAAATGGACGTTTTCGACGAGCTCATCCGCCTGCGAGGCCTGGGACAAAAGTGTGCGCTGGCCACCATTGTCCAGGTGCGCGGGTCGATCCCAAGCTTCGAGAGCGCGAAGCTTCTGGTGCGTGAGGACGGGTCGATGGCCGGCACCATCGGCGGCGGCTGTGTCGAAGCCGAGGTATGGAACGCCGCCCGCGAAGTGATCGCGACCAATAAGCCGCGCCACATGTCGTTCAGCCTGGGGCAGGATGCCGCGTACGACAACGGGCTGATCTGCGGAGGTCAATTGGACGTATTCGTGGAGTGCATCAGTCCGCAGCCCGCCGCGATTATTTTCGGCGGCGGGCACATTTCGAAGAGTCTCGCCAAAGTGCTCGACCTCGCGGGATTTCGCGTCTCGGTCGCCGATAATCGTGAGGCGTTCGCCAATCGGGAGCGCTTTCCCGAGGCGGCTGAAGTCTACGCCGAGGAATACGAAGATCTCTATCCGAAGCTCAATGTGACGGAATCCACCTTCATAGTGATCGTCACGCGCGGCCATCGGGACGACATGCGCGTTCTGCGCTGGGCCATCACAACCAACGCGAAATACATTTCGATGATCGGCAGCCGGCGGAAGGTGATCGCGGTGATCCGGGAACTCGAGAAGGAAGGCATTCCCGCCGACGCGTTCGAGCGGATTTACGCCCCGATGGGATTCGAGATCGGGGCCGTCTCGCCGGAAGAGATCGCGATCTCGGTAGGCGCGGAGATGATCGCCATGCGACGCGATCCGGAAGGGAACTGGCGCTCGCTCTCGAAGTCGATCTTCGCGGATGAGCGGCTTCGGGAGAAACTGCTGGGCGAGCAGGCTCTGCGGGAGTGATTCCACAGCGCCGGACAGCAGCGGTCATTCTCGCGGCCGGCGAATCGCGCCGCATGGGGCGGCCGAAGGCCTTTCTCCCGTTTCGCGGCGGCACGTTCCTTTCAAATATTGCGGGGACTTTGCGCCAGCGTTGCGCTCCCGTAGTCGCGGTCTTCGGATTCGATGCGGCTCGCCTGATGCCGCTCTCGGCGGCCGCGGGTATCGAGGCGGTCGAGAACCCGGACCACGCGCTCGGAATGCTGACGTCGCTGCAGGCCGGGCTGCGGACAGTTGGTTCGACGCCGGACTCGGTGCTGTTCACACTGGTGGACCATCCTGTCATTTCCCTTGCTACGGTCGATGCATTGCTGGCATCCAAAGCGCCGATTGCGATTCCTCGTTTCGGCGGGAAGCGGGGGCATCCGGTTAGCATCCGGCGGGAGATCGTGCGGGAATTTCTGGAAGAACCGGTCGAGTCGAAGGTGCGGGACGTGATCGACCGCCACGCGGCGGAGATCGATTACATCGAGGTGGACGATCCTGGAATTTCGGACGATATCGACGACCCCGCGCTTTACGAACAGTTGCTCGCACGGGACGCCGCGCGACGCCATGAGGTTCTGCGGTGAAGTGGCGGCGCATCGTTCTGATTGCGATCGCGCTCGTGCTGGTGGCCGGCTATTACGTCCCCCGCATCAGTGCGGGCGCGTATCGGGATCGTGTGCATGCCGCGCTCGAAAGGGCACTCGGGCGCAAGGTGCGGATCGGCGATGTACGGTTCCGCCTGCTGCCGACGCCCGGGCTTGAACTTTCCAACGTCGAGATCGGCGAGGACCCCGTCATAGGTCCGGAATCCGCCGCGTACGTGACGACATTGGTTGCCGTGCCGCGCCTGAGCTCCTTACTGGGCGGACCGCTCGAGTTCTCGTCGGTCGACCTCGAAGACGAAACCAGCCTCAATCTCACGCGCGTGGATAATCCGCGAACCGGCGTCACATGGAATTTCGCATCGCTGATGCGGCCCGAGACGCTCGCCGCATTCCCGAGTATCCATATGCGCGGCGGCCGGATCAACTTCAAATTCGGCGATACGAAATCGCTGTTCTATCTGCTGAACACCGATGTCGATCTTTGGCCACCCGGCTCGCCGAATGGGCCGTGGACGCTGCGGGTGCATGCGGAGCCGGCGCGGACGGATCGCCGGGCGCGCGGCTTCGGGAGCTTCGTGATGCGGGGCCAGTGGCTGCCTAAGGATCGTGCTGTGATTCTCGACGTGAAGCTGGAGCAAAGCGAGCTCGGCGACATGATGACGCTCTTCAACGGATACGAGGCCGGTTTTCATGGCGACGTTTCCGGCGATGCGCATCTGGCTGGTCCGCTGAACCGCATCGGGATTGCCGGGCGGATGACGGTTTCGGACCTGCACGGATGGAGCCAGGCGCCGCCGGGAGGGAATGCCTGGCACTTCGCGATTGGAGGGGCGATCGATGTTCCGGGTCAGATGATCGACATCAACGGGAAAGTGGCGGGAGCACAGTCGCCGCTGGCGGTGCGCTATCGGGTAGCGGATTATCTGCGCCATCCGCGCTGGGGCGTAACGGTGAATCTGAATCATTTCCCCCTCGCGCCGCTGCCGGAGATCGCGCGCAATCTCGGATGGCCCGCGCCCGCCGGGTTCAAGCTCGAAGGCGCCGCGAACGGCGCGGTGGGCTATTCGATGCCGGAAGGAACTCCGCGCATGGATGGCGAAATGAACCTGACCGATGCGAAGGTCACGGCGGGCGGCGCGCCGCCGCTCAACATCCGCGGCGCCGAGGTGCACTTTTCCGGAAGCAGAATCGCACTGGAAACAGCCGAGGTGAGCAACGACAGCGGCGAGACAGCGGCGATCGCGGGCGCATGGGATAGCTCGTCGGATACCAGCGGCAACAAACTGATCGCCACGCTTTCAAGCGACGGCATGTCGATTGCGTCACTGCGGAAACAGATTTCGGTTGCGGGCATTCCGGTGTTAAGCCAGGCGACCTCGGGAACGTGGAAGGGTGCTCTGCGCTACGCTGACGGCGACTGGACAGGCGCCATGAATATTGCGGATGCCGACATTCCGTTCGAAGCGTTCGCGGCTCCGGTGCATTTGATTTCGGCGGATGCCACCATTGGGGACGGGGGCCTGGCGCTCACCAGGGTGAACCTCGCGCTGGGCGATTTGCGGGCGCAGGGCGAATACCGTTATGAGGCAAAGGCGGCGCGTCCGCACAAGTTCCGGCTGGTAATCGGGCAGGCAGACGGTCCAGCGACCGGCCAGTTAATCGAGAAGCTGATGATGCCGGCGCTGCGGCGCGGGAATATCCTGACGTATGCCTTCAACTTCGGCCGGGCGCCGCAGCCGGACTGGCTGCGGAACATGCGGGCGGATGGAACGATCCAGACGGCGCAGCTCGATATGGGCGGCGGACATTTTTCGAAGCTGCGGGCGCGCGTTATCTGGGAAGGCACCGACGTGCGGCTCGGCAATCTCGAGACGCAGGTGGGGGACGCGCAATTCAAAGGAACGGCGGCGATTCATCTGGCGGGGAGGCAGCCCGCATATGAAGTGCGCGGCAAGCTGAACGGTCTCGCGTGGCGAAACGGAACAGTAAGCGCGGATGGCACGCTGTCGACCTCCGGCACGGGAACGGCTTTGCTCGGAAATATGCGGGTGCAGGGAACGTTCGACGGGAGCGATGTGGAAGTGACGCCCGCGGATTCCTACGACTCCGTCAGCGGAACTTTTGAGTGGGCCGCGCCGAGGCTGCGCTTTCCGCAAGTGACGATGAAGGCAGGCGCTGACACGTATCTCGGAAGCGCCGAAATGGATGACAGCGGGCAGCTTGTTCTGAAGGTGAGTGACGGGACGAAGCGAATTCAGGCTGCGGGGGCGATTTTGCGCGGCGAGGCATTGAAGCAGGTCCCGTAGCGGCGCCTTTACGTTTGCGGGGCGCGTTAATCCCAGCCTGAGGGCGCGCTGACCGGCATAATCTTCATAAACGCCTCGACCGCGTGGATCTTGCCGCCGTAAACTTTGAACGCCTCCCAAACCACGAGCGCGTTGCCCTGGCCATAAGACCTCGTCTGTCCGAAATTCATTCGCAGCAGAACGATGCCGAACTCCTCATCCACCGCGGCGACGCGCGTCGAAATCCCTGGATGCTCCATGATCGTCTGATTTTTGATGTCCTCGCAGCCGGCCCGCGCGCAGCCTTTGCCGGCTGTGACGGCGCCATTCTCGATGCGGTAAGCGTCGGGCGCAAACGGCGCATCCACTTTGGCGAAGCTGCCGATCTTCAGGCCCGCGGGATAAAACATCGCTGTCCTGATGTCTTCTTCGCGCGACATCAGCTTCGGCCGTTCGACCGGCCCGGACATCGCAGGTCCGGCCGTCTTCAAAGCATCGATGGCGAAGATCGCCCCCTCGCTTTGCTTGCGCGTCACCTGAGTCTCGACCTCGGTGATCTTTCGATCGGCCACTTTGAGACGCAGCACGAGCATCACGGGCGAGGCGTTCTCCTCGACAATGACCTGAGAGGCCGCGACGCCCTGGCGGACATCGATGATGTCCTGGCGGTAGCCGCGAATTTTGGACGCACCCTTCCACAAGCCTTCGCCGAGCTTCATCTCCACCGTGTCCTCTGTAAACCGGACCTTGCCGCTCAGCGGCAGCGCGCCGGGATTATGCGCGATCATCGCGTCGAGATATTGCGTGACCATGGCCGTCAGACACGCGCGATCGCAATCCGCGGCTGATGCGTGAGCAGCCGCGACGGCGAACAACGAAACAACAAGCAGAGGAGGCCGTTTCATAGTGTTTTCGATTCTCCCATAGGCCGGGGCCAACGGTTCAGCGGACCGCGTTCTTGCATGGGCACGAAAGCCTGTGCGATAAATAGCCATGCCTCGAAAATCACTTACTCTTTTCAGCGTGATTGTTATCGGAGGCGCGGGCTTGTTGCTAAGTGCCGCGAAGAGAGAGGCGCCGGCCGAACTGAATCTGACCGATCTGGAAGGCAGGAAAGTCCATCTCAAGGACTATCGATCGAAGATCGTCGTCATGAATTTCTGGGCAACGTGGTGTGCTCCCTGTAAAGAAGAGATGCCGATGTTGGTGGAGGCCGGGAAACAGTGGACCCCGAAAGGTGTGGTCTTCATCGGCGCTTCACTCGATGACAGAAAGACCATTAACAACATACCGGCCTTCCTGCGAGAGTACAAGATCGACTTTCCGGTCTGGACGGGAACGACGCTCGACGATATGGACAAGCTGAAGATGGGTGAAGCGGTCCCGGATACGGCCTTCATCGACGAAGGTGGAGTGATCGTCTCGCGCGTGGAAGGTGAGATCAAGAAAGGGGAATTGGCGGAGCGTCTTGAGTGGTTGACAGGTGACAGAAAAGGGCCGGCGCCGCAGGCGCTGGTTCGTAATCTGCCTGGCAAGTAATGCTTTTGCACTAGAGAAATCTAGTATCTTCCTGCTATTGTTTCCTTTCGTTCAGTCCCCTTAATATCAATCAATCCAGGAGCGCAGCAGCCGTTGTCAGGCGTGTCTCAAAGCTGCGCCAGGATGAATAATTTGAGGAGACTGCATGAAAAGCTGTAACAGATTGGCCTTAGTCGTCACCGCACTGACCGGTCTTTCCGCAGTGCAGCCGGCTTTCGGTCAGGGGTGCATCATCTCCCGGTCAAACGGCGAGGTGGGCGGGCCGGAGAGCGAAGGCGGCTACCTGCAGCCGGGCGAGTTCGATCTTGGAATCGGATACCGGCATCAGTTCTCATTCCGTCACTTTGTCGGCCCGCAGGAACAGACTTACAGAATCCAGCAGGGCACGCAGGTGATGAACAAGCTGAATCTGCAGAACTATGCGCTCACTTATCAGCTTACTTCTCGGTTCAGTGTCTCGGCCGATGTTCCACTGTTGCTGGCAAGCCGCCATACGCATAACTCGCCGATTGTTTACACGACGTCGGGCATCGGCGATGTGTCGTTCATGGTAAACGGGTGGGTCTGGAATCCAAAAGAAAACACCCGAGGTAACATCCAGTTCGGCGCCGGCTTACTTCTGCCGACCGGCAAGAATAACATTACGAACAACGTCGACGCGTTCGACGGCAAGGGCCCGCAGACTAAGTTGGTGGATTACTCGATTCAGCCCGGGCAGGGTGGATGGGGGATGCCTTTCCAGTGGATCGCTTTCAAGAACGTCGGCCACAGCCAGTTATATTTCAACGGCAGTTACACCGCGATGTTCCAAAGCATCAACTACAACACGCTGCGCAGCGCTACTCTCAATCCCGTTACTCTGACGCAATACAATTCAATTTCAGATCAGTATCTGCTTGAGGCCGGCATCGCTCATCCGATCTCGAAGATCAGGGGTCTGACGCTGACCGTCGGGCCGCGCATGGAAGGCGCGCCCGCGCGCAATCTCTTCCCGGGAGACAACCTGGGGTTCCGGCGGCCTGGCTTTGCGATCTCGATCGAGCCCGGGTTCCAGTACGTGCACGGCGGTTCGGTGTTCACGGCGCAGGTCGGTAAGGCCTTCTATCGCGACCGCACCCGGAGCGTTCCGGATGTACTTACGGGAGGACACGGCGATGCGGCGTTCGCCGACTATGTGTGGCTGGCGAGTTATTCCTACCGATTCTCGCCATTCCATCACACGGCGCCGGCGGACCATGCAATGGTGGACCATAACAAGACCGCCACGGCGGGCACGAAATAGAAGAGCTGTCTCCGAGTGAGGCCAGCGGCGGGTTTCCTCGTGGATCCGCCGCTTTTTTGTTTGTGCCGTGGCCTAACCAGGATCGGCAAGCGCCGGCACGACTGCCGAGCCGGCGGGCACGATTGCCCGCGCCACCTCAATTTGTGCACCGGCAGCACGCCCGAGTTGCTTGTCGCACCCGCCGAAGAGATGCTCAGTATCGAATCTCCATCCGCCGCATCCGCCGGGATCTGCAAATTGACCTGATAGACGCCGACCAGGCCGGGCGGCAGCCCCGCGAAGTCGAAGCTCACAGGCTCGCCGTTCAATACAGCCGTCGGCTGCGTCGAGGCATTCGCCACGGGCGAGCTCGGGCTGGCCGTCCCGGAACTCACCGGAACGTATCCTGCAATACTTTTGCTTTAAAAGAACTTCCGCGGGCGAGGAACACGACTCAGAAGCCGGTCGATGCGCCTAACCGGGCGTGGAGCGGGATCCAAATTGGCGCAGTCATCGAGCGAAACCACCGGCGAATTCGTCGCATAATACCTGAATAGCGGCAACAGACCCTCGGGATTCAGCTTCACGTTACTTCACATCGGGGGAGACTAAAATGAAAACGCTCCGGCCGTTCGGTGTTTTGCCTGCCCTGTTTGCGGGCGCGATCTTCGCTCAGTCCGGCGACGCGCCCAAATTCGAAATTGCCGATGTGCATCCGAGCCCGAAAGCGCTCAATGCGTCTGTCCGCGCGCCCGCCGCGCGCAACGGCCGCTACGAGGTCCGAAACTTCACCATGCTCGGCCTGATCCGCGAAGCATATGGCTTCAGCGCCGACACTATTCTCGGCGGACCGAACTGGCTGGAACTCGACCGCTTCGACATCACAGCGAAGATTCCGAGTGGCGCCAGCGCAGATGCGCACAAGGCGATGCTGCAATCGCTGCTGGAAGAACGGTTCAAGCTGCTGGCCCGGCGCGAGACGAAACCCGTAGCCACCTGGGTGCTCGCCGCCGGAAAGCAGCCTCGTCTGAAGGAAGCCGACAGCTCCGGCCCGACCGGGTGCAACCTGCCGTCAACGGGTGTGCCGGATGGTCCGAAACTTTTCAGAGGGAATCCGGATGGGACCACCACCGCGATCAACCTCGGACCTGGTGGAACCGTTCAATACTCCTGCCGCAACATGACCATGGCGGCGTTCGCCGAAGGACTCCGGACCATGATGGGCGTGCAAGTGGGCCCAGGGCCTGTGATCGACGAGACCGGTCTGAAAGGAACCTGGAACTTCGACGTGAGATGGTCGCTCGGACTGATCGGACTTCTGAACAATCAGGGCGAGCAGATTTCGGCGATTGACGCGATCGACAAGCAACTCGGCCTCAAGCTGGAACAGCGGCCAGTGCCAAAGCCGGTACTGGCGATCGAAAGCGTGAACCGGACTCCCACGCCGAACCCGCCGGGTCTCGCCGAGGCTCTGCCGGCGCTTCCCGTGGTGACGGAGTTTGAGGTCGCCGATGTAAAGCTGATGGGATCGGCGAACAGTTTGCCGATTATCCGAATGCAGATGCAGCCCGGCGGCCGCTTCATTTGCCAGGGCTGTCCGCTTGGAATGCTGGTCACCCGGGCTTTCAACAAGAGCAATAACGATCAGATAGCGGGCTTGCCGTCGGCGGGAATCGATTCGGTGCGGGTCGATATCACCGCGAAGGTCCCGGCGGAATCGGTGAGCGGGCCTGGCGTGGACTTCGAAGCGATAGCGCCGCTGCTTCGCAGCCTGCTGGCCGATCGCTTCAAAATGACGTATCACCAGGAAGAGCGGCAAGTGACGGCGTACACGCTGATGGCGGCGAAACCGAAGATGAAGAAGTCCGATCCGGAGAGCCGGATCTTTTGCAGGCGCGGCCTGGCGCCTCCTGGCGCGCCTCCGGGTTCGCAGACGCTGACCTGTCAGAATGCCACGATGGCTTTCTTTGCTGAGCAGCTCCTGCAGGCGGGCCCGGGATTGAACTGGCCGGTTGTCGATGCAACCGGAATCGATGGCGGATGGGATTTCGCCCTGACTTACAGCAATCTGCCGCCGGGATTGCTGGCTGGCTCCGGACGAGGCGGTGATGCAGGCCCGCAGGGCGCCGCGTTACCGGGCGCGTCAGACCCCGGCGGAGGATTGACGATTTTCGAGGCGATCGAAAAGCAACTGGGTCTGAAGCTCAAGGCCGAGAAACGCGCTGAGCAGATGACGGTGATCGATCACATCGAACAAAAGCCGACGGACAACTGAGGTGACAAACCGGAAGCTGACGCATGCCTCCGTCTCCGATTACCGCAATCGCTGATACGATGTTCCGGAGAACTCCATGACCCCGATCCGCGCCGCGTCGTTGTTGGCATCGCTATTGACGTTGACGGTTCTGGGCGCGCCGGGCGGAACGTCGAAACTGGCGCAAATCGAATTCGTCAAAATCGCTCCCGGCGAATTCATGATGGGCTGCGTGGAGGGAGACCGGGACTGCATCGAGGATGAAGTGCCGCGTCACAAAGTGCGTCTGACGCGAGGCTTCGAAATCGGCAGGTACGAAGTGACGCAGGCGCAATGGGAAGCCGTGATGGGGGCGGGTTCCAACCCCAGCGAAATGAAAGGACCGAAGAACCCCGTCGACAGCGTCAATAAGGCCGCTATTCACGCGTTCCTCGACAAGCTGAACGAACAAAACGACGGCTTCCGCTACCGCCTTCCAACCGAAGCTGAGTGGGAATATACGGCGCGCGCGGGCGCTCCCGACCCGCCGCGGGCGTCGCTTGGCGACTACGCCTGGTTTGCCGACAACGCCGACGACGAGTCGCATCCGGTAGGCCTGAAAAAGCCGAACGCCTGGGGACTCTACGACATTCTCGGCAACGTGCGCGAGTGGGTCGAGGACCGCGCGGCTTATTACGATTACGAACCGCTGCCCGAAGTGAGCGTGGATCCGAAAGGACCTCAGCAGGGTCGCAGGGGTGGTGGCGCGGGTGGTGGTCGCGGCGGCCCCGGCGGGAGGGGAGACCCGACAGCTCGTCCGCCCAAGGGTTTCGACGCGAGGGGACGACTCCTGATTAATGGCGGCGGGGCCGAAGGGCTCCCGGTTTTGCGCGGCGGTGGTTGGGATAACTTTGCGCCGTACCTGCGGCTTTCGTCGCGCTACTACTATTACGGAACGGATTTGAAAGTGAGTGACGCCGGCTTCCGCGTGGTGCGGGAAGCTGTGGAATCTCCGGGAGACCCCAAATGAAGAAGCGTAAGTCGCTCGTCAAATTCGCTCGGTACATGATGGGTATCTCGCTGCTCGGCGTGTGGACGCCGCTGTCCGCTCATCACTCCTTTCAGGCGGAATACGACGATCAAAAGCCGATTACTTTAACCGGAAAGGTAACGAAGGTGTCTCCCGACAACCCGCACGGCTGGATTTATCTGGACGTGCCGAATTCCAAAGGAAGAGTCATTAGCTGGGCACTGGAATTACCGCCGCCGAATGTGCTGCAGCGCAATGGCTTCGATACGTCGGTCTACAGAGCAATGGAGGGAAATCACGAAGAGATCACGGTGACGGCTTTCCAGGCGAAAGACGGCGGCAAGCACGGCTGGGCCGCTGGTCTGACGCGCGGCGATGGCAAGACCGTCATTACACTCGGCGGCCTCCCTTCGCAACCTTACAGCGCCAAGCCCCATGGCGACCGCAAAGTCGCACAGTAGTCACGGCGACGCCAGCGTCACATCAATTCAACACCGCGTCGAGGCGGCGGCGCAGTTCGTCGAGTTCCTCCCGCAGGCGGGCGACCTCGGCCTCCACTGCCGCGAGGCGCTCATTCCCCTGCGGCGCTGGGTGCGAAAGCGCCGGCGCGACATCCACGGGGCCGCCGAGCGTTTGCGCGTAGCGCGGTTCTTTCGTCCCGGGCGCATGAGGCAGCTTTTGAACGAGCGCGCCTTCCGCACGGTCGATCATCTTCTGCAGCACGGTCTCGGTCTCGTCGAGGTCCGGGAACGCGTAGAGACGCTCGGTGCGGCCCTTAATTTCACCGATAGTTTGCGGTCCGCGCAGCATCAGCACGCACAGGATCGCGGTCTCGCGCCGGCCGAGGTTCAGCTTTTCGGTGAAGCGCTGCGCGAATTTCGTGACGCGCGAGCCGCCCGTGATCGATGCCGCGAAGCCGCGGGCTTTCAGATCGTCGAGCCCTTCGGTGACGTCGCCTTCCGTGTATTCCGTCACCGGCCAGCGATTCGTCTTCTGATTACACGCCGCGAGAAGACTGTTGAGAGACATGGGGTAGTACTCGGGCGTGGTGTTTTCCTTCTCGATCAGCGCGCCGAGCACTCTCAATTCGATTGCGGAGAGCGGATTATCCATTAGTGGGCGGCAACACCCTTTCCGCCAGCGCGAACTTCAGAGCGTCGATGCCCTGGCCCGTCGCGCTGGAAATTTCAAAGTACGGCAATTCGCGGGCGGCGGCCACTTCGCGCAAGGCGCTGACCTTCGCCGAGTCCTGCGCGACATCCATTTTGGCGGCAGCCACGATCATCGGCCGTTTCGCAAGCTCTTCGTCGAAGCTCGCCAGTTCCGCCATCAGGGTCTCAAAATCGTGAATGGGATCGCGGCCCGTCTCTGACATATCGACCAGATGGACGAGCACTTTAGTTCGCTCCACATGCTTCAGAAACTGGATACCGAGGCCGCGGCCTTCGTGCGCGCCCTCGATAATGCCGGGGATATCGGCCACCACGAAGCTGCGGAGATCGGGCATCTGGACGACGCCGAGGTTCGGTTCGAGCGTAGTAAAGGGATAGTCGGCGATCTTTGGCTTTGCGGCCGAGATGCGCGAGATCAAGGTGGATTTTCCGGCGTTTGGATAGCCGACCAGCCCCACATCAGCCAGCAGTTTCAGTTTGAGCTGCAGCTTGCGGAACTCGCCGGGTTTGCCGGGCTCATGCTCGGTCGGCGCCTGGTGGGTGGAGGTGGCGAAGTGCTGATTGCCGCGCCCGCCGCGTCCGCCTTTGGCCGCGATCCAGGTCTGGCCGTCCTCGGTGAAGTCGACCAGCGTTTCGTCCGTTTCGTCGTCGATGACGGTCGTCCCTATCGGGACCTGCACGGTGAGACCGGTACCGTCGTGGCCGGTCTTGTTGCTGCCTTCCCCGTGGCGGCCGCGCTGGGCTGTGTATTCGGGATTGAAGCGGAAGTGCAGAAGCGTATTGCGATGAATCGTGGCGATCATTGTGATGTCGCCGCCGCGCCCACCGTCGCCGCCGCTGGGGCCGCCGCGCGGGACGTACTTCTCGCGCCGGAACGCCATGCAGCCGTTGCCGCCGTCGCCCGCCTTTACCGTGATTTTGACTTCGTCGACAAGCATGAGAAGGGAGCGGTCTCCCAAGGCGTAAAAAAGGCCGCTGGGGATCAGCGGCCCGGTTACAAACGAAAAAAACGCGGATCTTACTGGGCGGGAATTT
Organism: Bryobacteraceae bacterium; assembly: GCA_035552355.1. Lineage (GTDB taxonomy): Bacteria > Acidobacteriota > Terriglobia > Bryobacterales > Bryobacteraceae > BOG-234. The sequence continues at coordinate 49,042 of DASZLP010000143.1, forward strand.
CGGCGGCCTTGACGTTGACGAATTTGCCCATGCTGCCCCGGTCGCGGAACTCGACGATTCCGGTGACCTTCGCAAAAAGCGTGTCGTCCTTGCCCCAGCCGACGTTCACACCCGGCTTCAGACGCGTACCGCGCTGGCGGACGATGATCGATCCACCCGGCACGAGTTGTCCACCGAATACTTTTATTCCAAGCCGCTGGGCGTTGGAATCGCGCCCGTTTTTGGAGCTGCCTAAACCTTTTTTATGTGCCATGACTTTGTTTTCCCCGAGACGTCAAGCAACGATATCGCGGATGCGGACCTCCGTGTAATCCTGCCGGTGCCCTTGCGTGCGCTTGTACTGCTTCTTCCGCTTGAACTTGAAGACGAGAATCTTGTCGCCGCGATCGTGCGCCGAGATCGTCGCGTTGACCTGCGCGGAGCCGGCCCCTTCGCCGGACAGCAGATCGCCGGAATCCGGGAACACCGCGAGAACTCTGCCGAGCGCCACCTCGGCGCCCACGTCTCCGGTCAGTTTGGGGACCCGGATCACATCACCTGGCGCGACACGGAACTGCTTGCCGCCGGTCTCGATAATTGCATGCATGTGGAATTGAACCTCGATTGGAAGCTCATGCGCACACGTCAACGCCTGAGCGCACTGCCAAAACTCTGATTCTAATACAGACCGGGGCTCGAAGACAACCGGGGGGTGTGCTAAATCCGGCCGCCTGAGAAATACCGCGTGGACACCAAACCGTTAATCGCCAGACGATACGATGACTGTGCTCAATGCCGACGGGCACCGAACGGCTCCCATTGTTCATCAGAGAAAACTATGAACTGGGTGAATGGGAAGCATGCCTGCGCCATTCTGGAGGTTGATTTTCCAGCCGAGTATGCCGATGTGGTCAACGTGTTGACCGATTTCCGCGTGGCGAAATCGAGCCTGATCGTCGGCGGCGGTGGCAAAAGCCGAATCGCCCAGGCACTGGACGCCGCTTTTATCGGGCGTGGATGGAAAGAGAAAAAGTTCGACACCAGCGTCATTGTGGACGGCGAAGAAAAGAAAAGCCCCACTCACAAAGTGGACTGCTATAAAAACCGAGTCGCGCTGGAACTGGAATGGAACAACAAAGACCCGTTCTTCGACCGCGATCTTAACAACTTCAGGCTGCTTTTTGACTTGCGCGCGATCAGCGCAGGCATTATCATCACGAGAACAGACGAACTGCAAAATGTTTTCGATAAGCTGTATGATGCGAGGGCGGTGGTGGCGGCGGATGCCCGATTCTGGTTTTCGGCATAAAACCGTCTTTGTATGTGGAGGAAATGTGCCCCCCCGAGACGAACGCACAATCCATGAAAACGATCCATTTCATAGTTTGAAGGGTCCCTTTAAGACGATTCTCGCTGACCCGCCCTGGCAATTCCTGAATTCCACCGGTAAGATCGCGCCTGAGCACAAGCGGCTCTCCCGCTATGGCACGATGACCTTCGCTGAAATTGAATCTCTGCCGGTTGAGCAGATCGCGGCCCCGCAGTCGCATTTATATCTCTGGTGCCCGAATGCTCTTCTGCCTCAGGGGCTAACGACCATGGCGGCGTGGGGATTTCAGTACAAGGGCAATATCGTATGGCACAAGGTCCGTAAGGACGGAGGGCCGGACGGGCGTGGCGTCGGATTCTACTTCAGGAACGTCACCGAGTTGATCCTGTTCGGTACCCGTGGAAGCCTTCGAACGGCAGCGCCGGGCAGGCGCCAGGTGAATTTCCTCGCGACCCGTAAACGGGAGCACTCACGTAAGCCCGATGAAATCTATCCGATCATCGAAGCGTGTAGTTTCGGGCCGTTCCTTGAACTCTTCGCGCGGCACAGCAGGCCCCGCTGGCATTCGTGGGGAAACGAGGTTGATGAGAGCCCGGTGTCGCGGCGTGATCGCGCCGAACAAGTCCTCATCAACCCCATGTACGCGTAGCTACGCCGCAAGCGGTACGAGTTTTCCGGGTACAAAATGGAATTGGCATGTCCCGCGGTTGGGAAAGCAAAGACGTTGAATCGCAAATGGAGGAAGCGGCTGCGCGACGCGCCGCCCCGCGGCAGAAGCCTCCCTCAGCCGAGCAGGTCCGGCTGAATACCGAGCGGACCAGCCTCGAGTTGTCTCGCACCCGCGTGATCAAAGATCTCGAAGCGACGAGGCATCCGCGCCGGCGCGAACAATTGCAGGCCGCTCTCGACCATCTGGAGCGGAAACTGGCGGAGTTGGGTTAACCGGCGCGTTCGAGCACCATCGCGATGCCCTGTCCGACGCCGATGCACATCGTGCAGAGCCCGTAACGGCCGCCGGTTTTCCTAAGCTGCGAGATTGCGGTTGTAATGAGGCGCCCGCCGCTCGCGCCCAAAGGATGCCCGATCGCGATCGCGCCGCCGTTCGGATTCACATGTTCGGCATCGTCCGGCAGGCCGAGATCGCGCGTGACAGCCAGTGCCTGCGCGGCGAAGGCTTCGTTCAGTTCGATAGTGTCCATCGCCGAAAGAGCCAGCCCCGTTTTCGCCAGCACCTTGCGCGTCGCCGGCGCCGGCGCGAACCCCATGATGCGGGGCGCGACACCCGCGGCGGCGGTGCCGAGCACGCGCACGCGCGGCGTCAGTCCGTACTTCTTCACCGCCTCTTCGGAAGCCAGCAGCAGGGCGCACGCGCCGTCGTTCACGCCGGACGCATTGCCCGCCGTCACCGTCCCGTTTGCCTTCACAACCGGCTTCAGCTTTGCCAGCGCTTCCATCGTCGTATCCGGACGCGGGTGTTCGTCGGCGTCGAACTTCTTCGCCTCGCCCTTCTTCTGCGGAACCGAGACCGATACAAGCTCATCGGCGAAGAATCCAGCGGCATTCGCTTTTGCCCAGCGCTGCTGTGTGCGAAAAGCGAGAGCGTCCTGGTCTGCGCGTGAGATGTGGAAGTCCTCCGCGACGTTCTCGCCGGTCTCCGGCATGGAGTCGACGCCATATTGGCTCCTCATCAGCGGATTCACGAAGCGCCAGCCGATCGTGGTATCGAAGATCTCGGCATTGCGGCTGAAAGCGGAATCGGCCTTTCCCATCACGAATGGCGCGCGCGACATGCTCTCAACGCCGCCCGCGATCATCAGATCGGTCTCACCTGATTTGATGGCCCGCGCCGCCGTTCCCACCGCGTCCATGCTGGAGCCGCAGAGGCGATTCATCGTAGTGCCGGTGATTTCCTTCGGCAGACCGGCCAGCAGCAGCGCCATGCGCGCGATATTGCGATTGTCTTCGCCGGCCTGATTGGCGCATCCGAAGATCACGTCATCGACCGCTTGCCAGTCGACAGCCGCGTTTCGTTCCACAAGCGCGCGGATCGGAACCGCCGCCAGATCGTCGGTGCGCACAACCGCGAGAGCCCCGCCGTAGCGTCCAAAGGGCGTGCGGACAGCGTCGCAAATATAGACATCTCTCATAAGGGGAAACCCTATTCTAATGGACCAGCCTGTTATGGCCGCTTTCCGGCCCACGCGTTTCGCAACAGCTCCAGCACGCCCGCGTATTCGACAGGGCGCGGATTGGAGTACGGGTTTTGCGTCGCCAATTCCGCCGCCCGCTCGAGCCCGTCTTCGGGCATGCCGATATCTCTTAGAGCGACCGGAGCCCCCAAACGCTTCGCAAGATCGTACAAGCTTTGCGCTGCGTCGTCCGATCCCAGAGCGTCCGCCGCGATGCGAACGGCATCGGGCGCCGCTTCGGCATTGAATCGGACGGCGTGCGGCAGGATCACCGTATGCACCTCCGCATGCGGCAGGTTGAACATCCCCCCGAGCGTGTGGCAGAGCTTGTGGTGGATGCCGATGCTCACGGCCCCAAGCACGGTCCCGGCGAGCCACGCCCCATAGAGTGCATCGGCCCGCGCGTCGATGTCGTCCGGAGCCGCGACGACGCGGGGAAGGGACCGGGCGAGCGCGCGAATCCCCTCCGCCGCGAATATCGAAATGATCGGATTGCCGTCGGGCGCGTACAGTCCCTCGACGCAGTGCGCGATGGCGTTCATGCCGGAAGGCCCGGTGATCTTCGGAGGCAGCGTCAGAGTGAGCTTCGGATCGTAGATAACCGTCCTCGGAAGCACTTTGCGGTCGCGGCCGGTCTTCTTGATGCCGCCTTCGGTGAGTCCGTAAATCGGAGTCATTTCCGAGCCCGCGTAAGTGGTCGGGACCGCCAGTATCGGGAGCCCGCTCTCGAGCGCGATCGCTTTACCGAGCCCGATCGTGGAGCCGCCGCCGATGGCAACGCAGCAGTCGGCGTCCAGCCGTTTTGCGGTCTCGCGCGCCTCACGCGCCGTTTCGATCGGCACGTGCATCACCGCGCGCGGGAATACGCCGGCCGACATGTTACCGAGACGCCCGGCCGCTTCTTCGGCATCGTGCACTTGCTCCGGCGTCGAAAGTACCAGCGCGCGACGCGCGTCGAGGCGCTTCACCTCATTGGCGAGACTTTGAAATGCGCCGGCTCCGAAGATAACCCGGGATGCCGGCTGATCGAAGGTGAAGCTGCGCATGCTCGCCAATTATTCCAGACGGCGCGGAGTTGAAATGCGACGGCTGATCTCCTATATGCCTTGACAAGCATATGCTGTCCAGGTATATCAAGAGAGTGGAATCCGTGTTCGAAATCATTGCGGAGCCGAACCGGCGCGCAATATTGAGCCTTCTGGTCTCATCACAACAATCGGTGGGAGCGATCGAGCGTCAGCTTCGAATGCCGCAGCCAACCGTTTCAAAGCACCTGCGAGTGCTGCGCGACGCGGGTTTCGTGGAATCCACGGTGGACGCACAGCGCCGTCTCTACCGGCTGAAGCCGGAACCATTCCAGGAGGTGGATGCGTGGCTGGCTCCATTCCGCCGCTTCTGGTCCGCGCACGTCGATTCTCTCGAGCGCCACCTCGATCGAATGGATCAGGAACACGGGGATCAGGCTGACGTTAATCAATCCAGACGACCGAAAAGGAAGACAAGGAGAAAATGATCGATCGCGAGCCGTACGCACCGGGTCCCGCCGCCGGCGCGCAGGTACAAAAGGACGGCGAAAAGTGGACGCTTATCCTCGTCAAAGAATTGCGCCATTCGCCGGAAAAAATCTGGCGGGCGCTTACCGACCCGGCGCACCTGCGCGAGTGGGCGCCCTTTGAAGTCGATGGGAGTCTGGATACGGTCGGAACCGTGAAGCTCACCTGGGTGGGAGCGCCCGCGCCGCGGGAAACCACAGTGACGCGAGCCGACGCTCCCCACGTGCTCGAATACAGCGACACCCGGTGGGAACTCGAAGCCTTCGGCAACGGCACGCGCCTGAAGCTGTGGATCAACATCGATCGCCGCTTCATCTCCTGGGGCGCCGCGGGCTGGCACATTTGCTTCGACGTCCTTGAGCGGCTGCTCGCGGGCGAACCGATTGGGCGCATCGCCGGCGCCGAGGCCATGAAGTTTGGCGGCTGGCAGCGATTGAATGCCGAGTATGCAAAACAGTTCGGCGTCGATTCCGGTTGGCCGCCCAATACCACGAAGCAAGCTGGAACCGTAAAGTAAGAGGCCGGGCCGGTGGAATCTGCCACTGCATTAATCGATGAGAGGATCAGGGAACCTGAGGACTCGCGGGGAAGACGCTCGCGAAACTGCGCAAAATCATACACGCGGCAGACCCTGAAATCGTTGAGGAGTGGAAGTGGATGGGAACTCCTGTCTGGTCGCACGCGGGCATCGTCTGCACGGGGGAGACATACAAGAACGTGGTCAAGATGACATTTGCCAGGGGCGTTGCGTTGGAGGGCCCTTCCGGTCTGTTCAACTCCAGCCTCGGCGGCGTTGAAGGATCTTATTCGCGCTGCCGCCGCACTGAATCCTGCGGCCGGCGATAAAAGCAGGAACAAGCCGAAGGCCAGGCGGCGTCCGACTCGTTCTACCACGATCGCTTAATCGATTGCTGTAAAGAACGCGGACATCCGCTCTACACCCGTCTTTCCGTTCGAATCACACGAGTGGACCAGAGACTGCATGGCTAGTCGCGATACGGTTCCAGCCGGGAGCGGTGATCGAACCCAACGCGCTCCCTCGACACGATTACAGGTAAAGGAAAAGACCAGTTCAGAGCCAGCGTGGCGCCCATGGGTGCGAAGTTGTCCTGTTGGGGACAGTTGCGTGACGGACTGGACGGGCAATCCGGTAAGGAATGAATCAGGAAAAACAAATTCGTCTTCGGGAGGGCAGTCCGCATCCTCGCGGGGCCTGTTGGGATGGTGCGGGAACGAACTTCGCGGTTTTCTCGGCGCATGCCACCAAAATTGAAGTGTGCATTTTTGGCGAAACCGGTGAGAACGAAATTCAGAGGGTCGAACTGCCGGAATACACGAACCAGATCTGGCACGGATATTTGACCGGCATCGGCCCCGGCACGGTTTACGGCTATCGCGCGTATGGACCTTATGAGCCTGACGCGGGGCACCGGTTCAATCCGAACAAGCTGTTGCTCGATCCGTACGGAGTCACACACACAGGAACCCTGACCTGGAATTCGGCCATATTCGGTTATCAGCAGGCGACGCTGGACGATCTTACCTTCGACGAGCGCGACAGCGCTCCCTTTGTTCCGAAGTGCATCGTGTGCGACCCGGAATTCGACTGGGCCGGCGCCAGAAATCGCCACGCCGTTCCCTGGGATGACACGATCATCTACGAGACACACGTGCGCGGTTACACGAAGTGCCATCCCGATGTCGCGCCGGATCTCCGCGGGACGTATGCAGGGTTGGCGTCCAAACCGGTTCTCGATTACATCAGGTCACTGGGCGTTACGTCGGTCGAATTGATGCCGGTGCACACTTTTGTCAGTGAAAGTCATCTGCTTGAAAAGGGACTGACGAATTACTGGGGATACAACACGATCGGATTCTTCGCGCCGGATCCGCGCTATGCCGCAAACCGGCGCGACAGCCTGCGCGAGTTCAAAGAGATGGTCGCACGGTTCCATGACGCCGGCCTCGAGGTCATCATGGACGTGGTTTACAACCACACCGCGGAAGGCAATGAACGCGGGCCGACTCTTTCGTTCAGAGGCCTCGACAATGTGAGTTATTACAGGCTTGTGCCTGAAGACAAGCGCCATTACATCAACGACACAGGCACGGGAAACACGCTGAACATCAGCCATCCGCGCGTGATTCAGATGGTCACGGACAGCCTGCGCTATTGGGTGCAGTTGACCCACATCGATGGATTCCGGTTCGATCTCGGGACCATTCTGGGGCGTCAGGACAACGGGTTCGACGCACGGAATGGATTCCTGAATGCCTGCAGCCAGGATCCTATTCTCAGCTCGGTGAAGCTCATCGCCGAGCCGTGGGACTGCGGACCCGGCGGCTTTCAGGTCGGTGGTTTTCCCCCCGGCTGGACGGAGTGGAACAGTCGTTTCCGCGACAACGTGCGGGACTTCTGGCGCGGCAACCTGGCTGCGAGCGAGCTCGCCGATCAATTGTGCGCCTCCGAGCGAATATTCCATCACGATGGCCGGCGCCCCTGGTCATCGGTCAACTTCATTACCGCTCACGATGGATTTACCCTGAACGACGTTGTGAGCTACAACCAGAAGCACAACGAAGCCAACCGTGATGATAATCGCGATGGCAACGACGACAATCGGTCCTGGAACTGCGGCGTCGAAGGTCCGACTGACGATCCGGCTGTCAACGCTCTGCGGATGCGCCAGATGCGCAATCTGATGGCGACCTTGCTGCTTTCGCAGGGCACCCCGATGATACTTGCCGGGGATGAATTCGCCCGCACGCAGCAGGGTAACAACAACGCGTATTCGCAAAACAACCAAATCAGCTGGGTGAACTGGGATCTCGCGAAGCAGAACGAATGTTTAATTCGTTTCGTGCGAAGGCTGATCCGGCTGCGGCATAAGTATCCCGCCCTGCGACGCAATCTGTTTCTGAACGGTGACTACATCGAGGATCTTGGCGTTCGCGACGTCACATGGATTAACCCGCGCGGTCTGCAGATGTCGGACGAAAACTGGAGCGATTCGGCATTGCGTTGTTTCGGGATGCTGCTCGATGGGCGCGCGCAGATGACCGGCATTCGTCAGCGTGGGAAAGAAGCAACCATCCTGCTGATCGTCAACGGGCGTGAAGATGACATCGAGTTCACGATGCCTGAGTGCACCGGCGCCTGTCAGTGGTCGCTGCTCGTCGATACGAACCGGCCGGATGTTACGGAATCAAGCCCGCTCCCGGTGGGCGGGATTCATCATGTCGGCGGCCGCTCCCTGCTGGCCTTCGTGGCCGACTCGGACATCGCCCCCGGTGACGCTCCGCAGGTCAGGACTTGATGCCGGCGACGGCCACAGCAGCGAACCGGCATGGGCCGGAGTTCCGCGAAGACGGGAGGGTTCGGTTCCGATTGTGGGCGCCTGCTGTCGATGACCTGAGGATTCAACTGGGGAACGACGGCCTCCTGTTACCAATGCAACGCGGGGAGGCCGGCTGGCACGAACTCCTCACCGATCGGGCGAAGGTGGGTGGCTTCTACCGGTTCGTGCTTCCGGATGAGAGGCGTGTGCCGGACCCTGCGTCGCGCTTTCAGCCGCGGGATGTCGAGGGACCGAGTGAACTGGTGGACCTCTCAACCTGGGTTTGGACTGATAGCGGTTGGGCAGGGAAAGCCTGGCACGACGCGGTGCTTTACGAGCTGCACGTAGGGACGTTCACTCGTGAAGGAACGTTCAGCGCAACGATCGACAAGCTGGACTACCTGGCCGACCTCGGAATTACGACACTCGAATTAATGCCTGTCGCCGATTTTCCGGGAAAGCGTAACTGGGGCTATGACGGTGTGCTGCTCTATGCGCCCGATTCCGCCTACGGCCGTCCGGAAGAATTGAAGGCTCTCATCGAGGCCGCGCACAGCCGTGGGTTGATGGTGATCCAGGACGTGGTTTACAACCATTTCGGTCCGGCGGGAAATTATCTCCCCCTGTATGCTCCCCTGTTTTTCACCGGGCGCCACAAGACTCCGTGGGGCGCCGCGGTCAATTTCGACAGCCAGGGCTGCGAAGCGGTGCGCGAGTTTGTCATCCAGAATGCGCTGTACTGGCTGAACGATTTTCACTTCGACGGATTGCGGCTGGATGCCGTGCATGCGATCGTCGACGAGAGCCCGACGCACATTCTCGAGGAGCTGGCGGAGCGGGTCCGGGCGGGTGTGAATCGTGAGGTCCATCTGATCCTCGAAAACGAAAATAACCACTCCCGCTATCTGGAGCAGGGGGCATCGGCTCGACCTCGACTCTTCACCGCGCAGTGGAACGACGATGTCCATCACGTTCTTCACACCGCCGTGACGGGTGAGCGTCAGGGATACTACGGCGACTATACGGGTGACACGGAAAAGCTCGGCCGCGCACTGGCGGAAGGATTCGCATTTCAGGGCGAGATCATGCCATACCGCGGCGATAAGCGGGGTCAACCCTCGGCGCAACTGCGGCCCACCGCATTCGTCGCGTTCCTCCAGAACCATGACCAGATCGGGAATCGTGCCTTCGGGGAGCGCATTTCAGTTTTAACTACGGCGGCGGCGGTGCGCGCCGCGGCCGCGGTGTACCTGCTGTTGCCTCAGATCCCCATGCTGTTTATGGGCGAGGAATGGAATGCCACCGAGCCCTTTCCTTTCTTCTGCGATTTCGGACCCGGACTGGCCGATGCCGTGCGCGAAGGCAGGAGAGAGGAATTTTCACAATTTCCCGAATTCCGGGATCCGGAGCGGCGAAAGAATATTCCCGACCCACAGGCGGAATCGACCTTCGAGTCAGCGAAATTGCGATGGGACGACATAACCGGGGCTTCGCAGGTCGAATGGCGGAAATGGCATCAGCGAATCCTTACGACGCGCCGCGAGCATGTGGTTCCTATGATGATGAAAATCACACGCGGCGGTAAATATAGAGTAATCGGGCCCAGCGCCGTCGAGGTCCACTGGCAGGCAGGAGACGCGGAGTTGATACTTTCCGCGAATCTGTCGGCTGCCATCGTCCATGGATTTCCCACGGAGCCCGGTCATGTTATCTGGCAGGAAGGCGATACCGGCGACGACGGAGCATTCGGGCCCTGGACCGTTCACTGGCGGATTTCCTGAGGCGCCCGCTATGCTGCCTCGCGCCACCTATCGTCTGCAATTCAATAAGGACTTCGGGTTCGCTCGAGCGACGGAGATCGTTCCGTATCTGGCAAGCCTCGGAGTCAGCCACGTATATGCCTCGCCGTGGCTGAAGGCGCGCCCCGGGAGCACGCATGGATACGACATCGTCGATCATCATCAATTAAACCCGGAGCTCGGCAGCACGGAAGACTTCGACGCCTTCACAGCCGCTCTGCAGACAAATGGGCTGGGACAGATCGTCGATTTTGTGCCCAATCACATGGGCGTCGGGGGCGCCGATAACCCGCTGTGGCTCGACGTACTTGAGTGGGGCCGCGATTCGGCTTATGCAGGGTGGTTTGACATCGACTGGGAATCTGACCGGCGATATCTGCGCGACAAAGTTCTGGCGCCATTGCTTGGCGATCAGTTTGGCGTGGAACTTCACGCGGGCAAGCTTCGATTGAAGTTCGATGACGAGGAGGGATCGTTTGCTGTCTGGGCGTACGATTCCCACAAGCTGCCGGTGAATCCCCTGGACTATCAGCGAATTCTCGGCGTCGCGCACCCGGATCTCGAGCGGCTGGGCGATGCGTTCCGGCATCTTCCGGACTGGCGTTCTCAGATCGTGCGGCGTGCGCGCGAACTGAAGGGCGAAATCGCGGATCTTGCACGGAAGCAGCAGGATGTTCGCTCCGCGATCGAGGCTGCGGTAGCGAGGTTCAACGGCGTCGTCGACGACCCGGAGAGCTGGCGGCCCTTGTTCGCGCTGGTCGACAATCAGTACTGGCGCGTCGCCTATTTTCGGGTCGCGGCCGACGACATCAACTACCGGCGTTTTTTCAATATCAACGAGCTTGCCGGATTACGCATGGAGTTGCCCGATGTTTTCGAACACGCGCATGCGCTCGTTCTGCGTCTCCTGGCCGAAGGTGTTCTGGATGGGTTGCGCATCGATCATATCGACGGCCTGCTGAACCCGAAAGAGTATCTGGGTCGCCTGCGCGCGGCCGGCGCAACCCAGTCCGGCGCGCCTTTCTACCTCGTGGTTGAGAAAATTCTCTCGGGTCATGAGAGCCTCCGAGAGGATTGGCCAGTCGACGGAACGACGGGGTACGAGTTCGGCAATCTTGTTCTGGGGCTGCTGATCGACCCCGCCGGCGAAGAAGGCATTACACGCGCTTACGTTGAATTCACTCGCGATCGGAGCAACTTTTCCGATGTGGTCCGTGAATGCAAACTCCGGATCATGCGGAATGAAATGTCGGGCGAACTGAACGTGCTTGCGCGCGAGGCGGCGCGCGTTGCCCAGGAAAATCCGGCGACATCCGATTTCACGCACAACGTACTGCGACGGGCGCTCCGCGAGATCGTTGCGTGCTTCCCCGTGTACAGGATTTATCTCGATTGGGAAGATCATCCGAGTGAAGCCGATTTGCGCGACCTCACGTGGGCGATCGGGCAGGCTCGCGCGAAGGAGACGGACCTTGACCCGAGTGTGTTCGATTTCCTTTACAAGCTTCTGTCGGGTGAACTGGTCGCGCGCGCGCGGAGCGGCTTCAGCCGGCAATCGGTATTGCGGTGCGCCATGAAATTCCAGCAGTACAGCGCGCCGGTTCTCGCAAAAGGGCTCGAGGACACGGCGTTTTACCGGTACAACCGCTTTGTTGCGTTAAACGAACCAGGCGGGGATCCGGAGCAATTCGGGGTTTCCATCGCGAACTTCCACAAGGCGAACATCGAACGAGCGAAGCGATGGCCCGACTCGATGCTCAATACCTCAACCCACGACAGCAAGCGCGGTGAGGACACGCGCGCGCGGCTCGCGGTACTCGCGGAAATGCCGGAGGAGTGGAGCAGGAACGTCGATGCGTGGAGCCGCATCCTGCGGGCGCGCCGTGGCGATGTGGAGGGAATCGCGCCGCCGAGTCCGCAGGATGAATATCTCTTTTATCAACTGCTGGTGAGCACGTGGCCAGTGGAGCTCACGGGCTCACAGGATCCAGACAGTGAGGCGCTCGACCGCTACGCAGATCGCCTGAAAAGCGCAATGACGAAGTCGATTCGGGAAGCACGGGTTCGCACGAGCTGGATGTCGCCAAACAGCGAATACGAGGGCGCGGTGCTCGATTTTGTGGCTGGCGCGCTCGACGTCGCGAAATCGCGCGCATTTCTGGCGAACTTTCTGCCGTTTCAGGAGAAAATCGCGCGTCTTGGCGTGATGAACAGTATCACGCAGACGGCTCTGAAGTTGACCGTTCCTGGAGTGCCGGATGTTTATCAGGGCGCGGACCTCTGGGACTTCAGTCTCGTCGACCCCGACAACCGCCGGCCGGTCGCCTGGGGAGAACGCGCGGGATTGCTGGAAAAGCTGGACTCGCGGCCACAGCCATGCGTGCGTGAACTCCTCGCTCATTGGCAAAGCGGCGCGATCAAGCTGTTCGTCACTTCGCGAATTCTGAGGCTCCGCGCGGAAAAGGAGCAATTGTTCCGGCGCGGCGACTATGAGCCCCTGCCGGCAGCCGGACTGAATGCCGACCTCGTTTGTGCATTTGCCCGCCGAAAGGAAGGCGAGGAAGTCATCGTTGTAACTTCGCGCTTCCCAGCGCGCCAGGTCGCATGGGCAGATACCACCATTCCTGTCCGAAACGGCGCTGGTGCGGCGAGCCCCGCCGGAAGCGCGTTTCGGGAGTTATTAACCGGCCGGAAAATAGAAGCGAGCCGGAGCGCTCTCCAGGCGGCAGATGTTCTCGCGGAGTTGCCGGCCGCAATCCTGATTCCGGTCTGAGCGATTCAACAGATTCGGTCTAAAAGCTCCCACGATCGGACTGCTCGCTTTGCACCGCAATGATGGCCCGGCACGTGCCTTCACCCAGCCGATGTCCGAACCGCATCAGGATGTCCTGCAGGATCTCTGGCAGTTGACTCACCCGACCGCCAGTTACGTGACGCGGGCCGCGGCCGGAGGCCTCTTGCTCGGCACCGGCATCATCGATAAAAATCCCGTCGCTATTGTCGTAGCCGCACTGTTCCTGTCATTTCTCTCGGATGTGCTCGCAATCGCCTTCGGCTTTTGGAGCCGCGACATGAGACTCGTCCTGCGCGGCATTCGCGCGGTGATGATCAGCAGTGTGCTCGCGTTTTCCGGGGGCGCGGTGGCGGAATGGTTCAGCGGCAATCCGATCAGCTATACCGCCTTTAAAGGTCCGCTGGCCGGTCTGGCTATTTCGGCCATAATCGGGGTGACTGCCGGTTTGTCGAACGCCGACGACACGGGCCGCCGCTATCTGATCGGTGTCGCCGCCGCGGTGCAACTCGCCATCATTCCCGCATGGCTCGGCGCCGCCCTCGTCGCCGGGACACTGAAACAGCCCGCCGCGGGTGAGCGAATCTCCGGCTTTGCCATCAATCTCGCCACGATACTGCTGACGGCATTCCTCTCATATGCTGCTTTGGATTTTGTCATATGCTGCTTTGGATTTTGGGCGCACCGGCCGTTGGCGCGCTCCGCGGCCGCTT
>DASZLP010000144.1:0-4329 GCA_035552355.1 Bryobacteraceae bacterium
TTGTGGGCACGTTCTCGTCGATATTCGTGGCAAGTCCGATTCTGCTGGCATGGGAGAGAGTGAGCAGTGCAGGAGGCCGGCAATGACCCGGCATCTTATTCGGAAGACGCTGTTCGTTCTTGCGGTGGTGGCGGCCAGCCTGGCCGCGATCGTCTACATGCCGCTCAAGCAGGGCTTGGACCTGGGGGGTGGGGCGAGTCTGATCCTGCGGGTGAAGGTGGACAGAGCGTCTGTTTCTGAACCGCGCACAACGGACCTGCGGCCTGTGCGCTCGGCCACACAACAAAGGGAGGTGGTCGAGCAGACGCGGCAGATTCTCGAGCGCCGCATCAACGCCTATGGACTGGCCGAGGCGCCCGTGCAGCCTTATGGCAGTGGCGGCGACGAACTGCTGGTGCAACTGCCGGGCGTCAACGATCCGGCGCGAATGCGGGATCTGTTACAGAGCCGCGCGGTTCTCGAATGGGATGCGATCGCAGGCGGTCCATGGCGGAGCAGCGGCGATGCGATGGCAGAGCACGGGGGCGTGCTTCCGCTTTATCGGAAGCTGCTCGCCACGCGGCCCGCGGCGGCGGATGGCGCCCGGGAATGGTATCTGGTGGACAGCCGCCCCGTGATTCGCGGCGCCGATCTGCGCGACGCGCGGGTTGGCGCGGGGGCGGGCCAGCAGCCGGTGACAACCTTCTCGCTGAGCCAGGACGCCGCCAGACGGTTCGAGCAGTTTACGAAGGCCAATATTGGACGGCAGTCCGCAATCGTAGTCGATCAGGAGATTCTGAGCGCGCCCGTGATTGAAGATGTGATTCGCGATTCGGGTCAGATAAGCGGGGCGCGCAGTGCGGCGGAAGCGGAAGATCTCGCCATCAATCTGCGGTCGGGCGCGCTGCCCGCCGCGATCGATATTGTCCAGGAGCGCATCGTGGAGGCGTCGCTCGGGGCGGATTCAATCCGCCATGGCATGGCAGCCGGCGCGGCGGGACTGGCATCGGTGGTTGCGATCATGTTGTTCTACTACCGGTGGGCGGGCGCCAATGCAACACTTGCACTTCTGCTGAACGGCGTGCTGCTGATGGCGGCACTGACAGGCCTGGGCGCCGTGCTCACGCTGCCGGGGATCGCGGGGGTGGTCCTCACGATCGGCATGGCGGTCGACAGCAATGTGCTCGTATTCGAACGAATGCGCGAAGAGTTGCGGGCAGGCAAGACGGCGCGTGCTGCCCTGACGGCCGGATTCTCGAAGGCCTTCAGCACTCTGGTCGACACGCACGTCACCACGGTGGTGTCGTGCGCGTTCCTGTTCTTCTTCGGGACCGTCGCGGTGAAGGGGTTTGCGGTCACGCTGGTTATCGGCCTGGCGATCAATCTGTTCACGTCGGTGTTTGTGTCGCGTTTGGCTTTCGATTGGGAGCTGTCGCGGCGGGGAGGTACGGGCGCATTGAAGATCGGATTAGCCGGTCTCGAAGTGAGCCACCCCGGATAACAGCGGATTCACCCCGCTAATTGGCGTATTCGCCCCGGATGGATTGCCGCTTCGTCCCTCCGCCTGTATGCTCGGCTTGAAAAGCGCGGGCGCGCCCCGCCTGTAACCGCGCGTCCCACTGCGCGTTGGGGGAGATGTCAGTGAAACCGAAACGGTCTTTAAGGATGTCTCTGCCTGTTTGCGCAGCGGCTGTCTTTTTGTGGAATCGCGCAAGTGATCGCCGTCAAACCTCACCGAACGGGCGGTCTCACAACCGCCTCGCGCTGGCTTCGGCGGCGCTTGCGCTCCTGTGGTCGTCGTCCACCACGTTGTCAACTCTTTCCGCTCAGGCGATCAGCGGCGATCTTGTAGGAACGGTGCATGACGCCTCGGGCTCGGGTGTGGCCGGCGCCTCGCTGGAGGTGGTGAATCCGGCTACAAATCTCAAGTCGACGGCGAAAGCCGGATCGCAGGGTGAGTACCGGTTCACGAACCTGCCAGCGGGCGATTACGAAGTCAGCGCATCGGCGCCGGGATTCTCGACATCTTCGCTCAAAGGCGTGCTCATCGAAATCAATAAGATCGCAACTCTCAATTTCGATCTGCAGGTCGGTCAGGTCGCGACAACGGTGGATGTTACCGCCGCGGCGGCCGTGATCGATACGACCAGCGCGACCATCGGCAGCTCGTTCGACGCGCGCGAGTCGCGCGATTTTCCGACGTCGAGCATCGGACTGGGCGCTCTCAATCTCTCCCTGTTGAACGCGGGCGTCGGCTCGAACGGAGGATTGCAGATCGGCCGCGGTCCCTCGGTCGGCGGCCAGCGTCCGCGCAACAACAATTTCACGATCGAAGGGGTCGACAACAATTACAAGAGCGTCACGGGCGCGCTGCTCGTGGTGCCGAACGATGCTACCGAGGAGTTTACTCTTCTGCAGAACCAGTTCAGCGCGGAGTTCGGGCACTCTTCCGGCGGACAGTTCAACGTGATCGTCAAGAGCGGAACGAACAGCTTTCACGGCAGCGCGTACGAGTATTTCCAGAACCGGAATCTGAACGCGATCGATCAGCTTTTCGCGAACTCGGGAACGCTGGCGAAACCGCGTTACGATCAGAACCGCTTTGGGGGAACGATCGGCGGACCCATACTGAAGAACAAGTTGTTCTTCTTCGGGAACTATGAGTACAACCCGACGGGGCAATCGACCACTCCCGGCGAAGTGCTGGCGCCGACTGCGAAGGGCTATTCGACTCTCGCCGGGATCGCGGGTTTGAGTCCGACCAATCTCTCAATTCTCAAGCAGTACGTCGCGCAGGCCGCGGCGCCGGTCTCGAATGCCGCGCAATTTCCGTTGGTGGGCGGAGTACCGATCGAGGTGGGCCAGCTTTCGATCGTGGCGCCGAACTACCAGAACAATACGGGAGCGGTGGCGAGCGTGGATTACAATCCTTCGTCCACCGATCAACTGCGGCTGCGCTACGTGCTCAATCGCATCGTTACGCTGGATCATCAGGCGAATCTGCCGGTGTTTTTCCAGATCCAGCCGAGCAATTACCATCTCGCGACCCTTTCGGAGTATCACAACTTCACGCCGGCGCTGACGAACGAGTTGCGGCTCGGATTCAATCGCGCTGATTCGACGACACCGACGGGCGATTTCAAATTTCCGGGGCTCGATTCGTTTCCGAACCTCGTGATTGCCGATCTTGGAGGATTGCAGATCGGTCCGGACTCAGTTTCGCCGCAGGCATCGTCGCAGAACACTTACCAACTCACCGACAACGTGACGTGGACGAAGGGCTCGCACACGATCTCGTTCGGATTCGACGGCCGGCGCGCCATTGCGCCGACGCACTTTGTGCAGAACTCGCGCGGCAATTATCAATACAGCAGTCTCGATCGCTTCCTGCATGACATCGCGCCCGATCTCTTCGGGCAGCGCACACTGGGAAATTCGACTTACTACGGCGACAACTGGGCGTTTTATGGATATGCCAACGATACGTGGCGGATCCGGCCGAACGTGACTCTGAATCCTGGTTTGCGGTATGAGTACACGACCGTGCCGTATTCCGATCGTCTGGAAGCGCTGAACGCGGCGCAGAGCGTGCCGGGCGTGCTGGTGTTCAAAGCTCCCGATGCGCAGACGAAGAACTTCGCGCCACGGGTGGGCCTCGCGTGGTCGCCGGGCACCTCGGGCACGACTTCGATTCGGTTCGGCTTCGGGATGGCGTACGACGTGATCTTCGATAACGTCGGGGTGAACTCACTGCCGCCGCAGTTTGTGACTACGGTGGATATTTCGAAATCGGGGGCGGCGAATTTTCTGGCGAGTGGCGGCGTTCTGCCCGGCACGGCGACTGCATCGCGAACGGTGGCGCAGCTCAAGGCCGCGACATCGGCTTTCATTCCGGATCAGAAGCTGCCGTATTCGATCCAGTGGAACGCCGGGATCCAGCATGTCTTCGCGAAGGATTACACGTTTGAGGCGCGCTACCTCGCGACGCGCGGCATTCATCTGAACGTGCAGACGCGGCCGAGCAAGTTCGCGCCGGTGACGCCGGCGAATTCGCTGCCGACGTATTTACAGGCGCCGAGCCAGGCGGCGCTGAATGCTCTGCCGCTCACGCTGGACCAACTCGGCATCGAGCCGAACACGCTGCCGCAATTCGTGGCGGCGGGCTTTACCAACCCCGCGCTGGTCGAGGATGCGCCGATCGGGAACTCCAACTATCATGGTCTGGCCCTGCAGTTGAACCGGCGCTTCTCGAACGGGCTGCAATTCATCGGGTCATACACGTGGAGTCATCTGATCGATGACAGCACGGCCGACTTCAACACGACTGTGCTGACGCCGCGGCGTCCCGAA
>DASZLP010000145.1:0-37148 GCA_035552355.1 Bryobacteraceae bacterium
CTGCCCGAGCTGATGATCAAAGCCCAGGCCGAAGCCATCAAGCGCTATTACGACGACAAAGCGATGGCGGTGAAAGCCTACGCCGTCTACGATCAGCAGTCACCCGCCGACATCGAGCGCATCTACGATCACGACTTCAAGGCAAACACCTACGAGCGCGTGCCCTACGTGTTAGCCCCCGCGATAAAGTACATCGCCGAGCATCAGGCCGACGCCAACATCGCCGCCCAGATGAAAGCCTACGATTTCCGCAAATCCATCGACAACACCGTCATCGACCGCCTGGTGAAGGAGCACTACTTCGAACAACTCTTCGGTCCATCAGTCAAAGCCGAAGAAGAAGCCAAATCCAAAATCGCCGTGAGGTAACGCCGGCGATCTTTGTCGCCGGTGCTTTTCCTACTGCGCCGTCCGTATCGGCGGACGGTTCGGCTCCCGATCCACCTTCGTCGCCTTCCCCTGCTCCTCCAGGTCGCGGGCCCCGGTCAACGCGTCCGTCATCATGTAGTTCCCCTCATGACACGCGTACTCATAAATCACATAGCTCGGATCGAGATGATAAGGCATGTGAATCGTCCACGGCGCCGTCCAGGTCTTCGGATCGTTGATCGTCACGTCGTAACTCAGATCTTCAGGGCCGGTCCGCGTGAACTTCTCGGTCAGCTTCGCGGCATCGCTGAAGTAGGCGCCGCCCGCGCCGGTCCGGTCGTTGAAGTTTGTCGTCTCGATAACGAGCGTGTTGCCTTCCCAATGACCGCGCGAATCGCCCAGGTACGTCTTCAGACTGGACCCGACGTGCGGATGCCCGTCAGTCGGAATGACGCGCGTCTCGTGGATCATCTCATTGCGGATCACCACATATCCCGGCGCCTGCATGATCTGGTTGCCGAAGTTGTAAAGCGTGGGCAGCATGCTGCTGACAAGGCCGCGCGTGATGCAGCGGCTGTAGATGTCGAAGTCCTCCCACGAATCGACCTTGTCCGGAAAATGGCTGCCGGGTCCGAGGCCGCCGCGCAGGCTTTTGACGAACTTCTGGCCTTCGGGAGTCAACGCGGGAATTCTTCCGTTCGGAGGGTCGACCACGAGCGACGCCTGATGATCGGGCTTGCCGCGCTCCTGCCAGTAGCCTGGCGGGTTGATCGTGACGTTCGCGCGCCCCGTATCCGGCGCCGCGAACTCTTCGCCGTCGGATTCACTTTGGCGCTGCGCCTGCTTCCGGCGCTGGGCGAATTCCTCGTCCGTCAGGTACGCGCGGGTGCCGAAGCTCGCCGGACGCTGCATTGGAATATTGGCGGAAGCAGGCCACTCGCCCTGGAGATCGGGGTCGCCCCACGGAAGCTTAGGGGGCGTGTAGCTTTTGGTCTGGGCAAAAGCCAACCCGCATGCCAGCGCGAGGGTGGCAAGCGTGAAAGCAAATCGGTGCTGCATAGAGACCTCCTACTTCTTCTGATCGTCCGGGATGTCGGGATTCGATCCGCCGACAAACAGCTTCTTCCCGTCTTTAAAAGTCACGCTGCTGCCGTTGGCGCGGTTGGTGCCGTTCTTGGCCTGATAGCCCTTGACCATGACCTCGGTGCCGACTTCAAGCGAGCGCTTGGTGAATCCGCGCCGCAGCATGATATTCGGGCTGCCGCACTCGATCATCCAGTTCGTCACTTTGCCGTCCGCGCCGGTCACATCGATATGGATCCATGAATGCGGGTTGATCCACTCCATGCCGGTGACTTTGCCGCTCAGCGTGACGGGCTTGTTCTGATCGAACTCCGCCTCGAAGGCGTGATGGGCAAGCAAGGGAGCGCCCGTCAGGATGAGTCCAAAGACCATCGCGGCTGAGATCTTGATTTGCATGAATAGAGTTCTCCTATAGGACTTACTTCGATGTCTGCTTTGCCGCTTCCGCCTCGCGCGCCCCGCTCAGGATGTCCGTCATGGCGTAATTACCTTCGTGGCACGCGTATTCGAGAAGCTGGTAGTTGTCATTGCGCTCGAGCTGGATCAGGATCGTCCAGGGCCGCACCCAGGTCTTCGGATCGTCGACAGTGATCCTGTAATCGAGGCTTTTCGGGCCCATGCGGGTGAACCGCTCGGTTACCTTCAACTGATCGCTGTGATAGCCGGGATCGCCCGGATACCCGGCGCCGTTGGACCCTATCGCGTCCCTGTCGGTGAAGTTGGTTGTCTCGACGACGAGCGTGTCGCCATCCCAGTGGCCGCGCGAATCGCCCAGGTACATTTTGATCGCTGAATTCACATGCGGACGCCCATCGAGCGGAATGACGCGGCTTTCATGAATCATCTCGTTGCGGAAAACGACATAGCCGGGCACCTGCAGGATCTGATTGCCGTTGTTGTAAACGACGGGAATCACCGAGCCGAGCAGGCCGCGGGAGATGCAGCGGTAGTAAATGTTGAGGTCTTCCCACGAATCGGCGTGGCCGCTCCATGCGCCGGGCAGGCCCTTGCCGCCGCGCGCTTCTTTCCGGTACTTCACGGCCTCGGGAGTCAGATCGGGCAGGCGGCCGTTCGGTGGATCCACAATCAGCGACGTTTGCCGCGTCGGCTTGCCACGCTCATTCCAGTAGGATGGCGGACCGATTCCCACTTTGCTGTCGCTCGCCGCGGTTGACTCCTCGTCAGCCGCCGCCTGCTTCTTTGCCTGCTCCTGCTTTTTTGCGAATTCCTCGTCGGTGAGAGTTGTCCGGTCGCCCTCGTTAAGTGGACGCTGCATCGGGACGCCCATGTTGCCCGGCCACACGCCCTGCAGATCGGGATCGCCCCATGACGTCTTCGGCGTCCTGTAAGGAGTCTTTGAAGAAGTTTGGGCGGCCAACGCGCTAACCGCCAGCAGGCCGACCATCACTATATGCAGCCGCTGCATTACTTCTGGCCGCCTTTCCTGTACTTTCCGTAGAGCAATTCTTCGGCGAACTCGGTGCACTTGAATTCGAGCAATTGGGCGTCCTTCTCGGCGCGGCGGTAGAGCGGCATGCTGATCGTCCACGGCTTCGTGAAGACCGAGGGATCTTCGATGGTCGCCGTGTAACTCATAGTTTCCGGACCGGTGCGCGAGAATCGTTCGACGACGTGAAGTTTGTCGCTCGAAAAATCGCCGTTGCGATCGAGCCACGCGAGGCCGTTCAAACCGGTGACGTCGATGACGAGCGTCTCGCCTTCCCAATGGCCGTTGTTGGTCCCCATCCAGGTGTCGGATGCGTCCTCCTGCGGCTTACCCATGTTGATCAGGCGATTCGAGCTGGCGTACTCGTAGACGAAGAGGATGTCCTTCGGAGTCTGGACGATTTGAAAGGGATACGGCATGTAATTGGCGCGCGGAATCCCGGGCATGTAGCACTTGGCTTCGGGATCTTCGGTGCGCCGGTTTTCGAAATTCTGCTTTTGCTTCGCGGCAGCTTCAGGCTTGTACGGGATCGGTCCGCCGCCTTCAATCACGCTGCGTCCGGCGGGGACGGCGGCGATCGCGCCGAGTTGCCACACAGGGCCGGGAGCGGCGGGATGGTCCTGTAAATTCCAGTTGGCGGTGTTGACCGCTTCCCAGATGCCGTTCAGGTTCGGATGTCCCTCGAAACGCGGGGCGCGGTAGGTGGCCGTCTGGGCTTGCAGGAGTGAAGCGGAAATGTATAAGAATGCTGAGGTTGTAAGGAGAACTGTGGAGAGTGCGCGCATGCGGGATTCGAATAGATGCTACATGGGAAAGCGGGCGGAGTCAAACAGGCGTAGTGCCTGAAAGGTGCGTTGAGGCGATCAAACGGGAGATCGCGCCTGCTTCAGCATCCGCCTCAATTCAAAAATACTCAATGGCGGATTTTGCAGATGAACAACCGCATGGCAGTTTGGGCAGATCGGGCGCAAATCTTTGACCGGGTCGACCGTGCGTTCGCCGCGTCTCTGCGATATCGGCTTCAGGTGGTGAACGTGAATGTACCCATCGGCGGTTTCCCCGTAGATCGCGCCGAAAGAGAACCCGCACGCGTGGCAGTCTGTTCCGTGGTGTGCGACGTACTGCTGACGAGCCAGGCGGATTGCGCTCGTATATCGTGATTGAAGCGGACTTCGAAGCGTCCTCGGTTAATGATTCTGCGAACGCGCCTTGGTATTCCGTGAGCAACTTCCTTAAGCCGCGCTTCGATATCGCCGTCGATTGTCGTGTAGCCTTTCGTGTACGCGTTGAGCCAAGGCCATGTCGAATGATTCTTTTGGACGAATGCCAGCGGGACGGCAGAGGCCAGAGGTTCAATACTACCGACTTTCGCGGTATATCGCCCCGGCTCGTACTGACGCGGTTCGCTGGCGATAACGCCACGCGCCGCGAATCCCCGAGCCGGAAGATGAAACAATGCCGACTCGTCACCCGCCAGCATATACAGTGTTGTTACAATTGACATTTGGACGGCCAGCGGTTCGATTGGGATGAGAACAACATTCGTCATTTGGCAAGACATCGCGTCTCTCCTGAAGAAGCGGAACAGGCCATCCTCGATCCTCAAACGAAGATGTTGGAAATCCAGACGAGCGAAGGAGACGAGGAACGAGTGAAGGCGATTGGCCGAACCGCGGACGGACGAATTCTGGTCACGGTTTTTGCGTTTCGCGGCGAAGCGATTCGGCTTGTCACGGCATACAGAGCCGCGATTCGTGAACAGCGGCTGTATTTCGACCGGTAAATTTCAATGAGCCAGCGCCCCAGTATTCCCAAATTCAAATCCGAAGCCGAGGAAGCGCGATGGTGGTTCGATCATCGGAAGGAAACAGCCACGTGGATGGAGAAGGCGGCAGCCGAAGGAAGCCTCACGAACTTGAAGGAGATTCTCGGGAGGCGACAGCAAACAGGCCCGACGCCGACTGTATCGATTCGAATCGATCCCGGGGACCTCTCTCTGGCACGCGCCCTGGCCGAACGGCGCGGACTTCGATACCAGACCTATCTCAAGATGCTCCTCCATGAGGCGCTCGAACAGGAACACCGCCGCATGGCCGGATAGTCAACCTCCTCTCGCCGTCATCGCAGCTGCGCCGCTCAACGGCAGCCAGGTTGCCAATCGCAAAGCCGGTATATAATTCCCGCAGATTGAAAGCAAGTCTGATCGTGAAAGCATTCGCGCTGCTGGCCGTGTCGCTCCCGGCGCTGTTCGCCCAACAACAGCCGCTGGCGAAAGACCCCGGCGCTTTCGACCCCGCCGCGCCAGATCCCGCCCGCACCGAACGCGCCCGCCGCGCTGCCCAACCGCCCGCGGGCCCAACGCCCCACCTTCCCGACGGACGTCCCGACTTCGGCGGTAAGGGCGCCTGGTTTCCTGGCTTCTCGGGCAACATCGCCGAGCTGAAGTGGAAAGGCGTGAAGAGCGCCGACACGCACGTCGACGTGCCGTTCCTGCCCGAGGCGCTGAGTGTGTTCAACTACCGCGTCGAGACCATCGGCAAGGACGATCCCGAAGCGCGCTGTCTGCCCGTCGGCGTGCCGCGCTACATGTTCGACCCGTACGCGTTCCAGATGCTCCAGTTTCCGGACCGCGTCGTGTTCCTTTTTGAAGGCGACAACTATCCCTGGCGCATCGTGTATACGGACGGACGTCAGCATCCCAAAGATCCGAATCCAACATGGATGGGCGACGCCGTGGGGCACTATGAAGGCGACACGCTGGTCGTGGATGTCGTCGGTTTTAACGGCCTTGCCTGGCTGGATCAGGCCGGGCATGAGCAGACCACGCAGGCGCATATCATCGAGCGCTACACGCGCGCAGATTCGCGGACTCTGAAGTACGAAGTGACGATCGACGATCCGGGCGCGTATTCGAAACCGTGGGTCGCGCGCAACACGGTGAGCTGGCGTCCCGGCTTCGAGCTCGCGGAGTATGTCTGCAACGAGAACGAGAAGAGCTCAATTCATATGATCGGGAAATGACATGATGCGATATGCCGTCATCTTTTTATTAATCGCCGCCGCGGCGAGTGCACAGCAGCCTGCTCCGCGCCTCGCCAGTGGGCGTGTCGACTTTTCCGGCGTCTGGCGTCCCGCGGATATCTTTCTGATCGAAGATATCTCGCTCGGGCTCCGGAAGGGCGACTCGATTGACCTGACGCCGGCGGGCGAAGCGATCATGAAGAAGCATATGTCGAAGGACGATCCGGAAACCAACTGCCTGCCGACCGGCGTCCCGCGGCATGCGCCTTATCCCTGGAAGATCGTCGAAACGCCAGACTACATTTACTTCCTGTTCGAAGGCAACATCCATAGCTATCGCCAGATTTTCATGGACGGGCGTAAGCATCCGGCCGATGCTAATCCGACGTGGTACGGCCACTCGGTCGGGCATTGGGAAAACGACACGCTCGTGATCGACACGGTTGGATTCAACGATATTTTCTGGTTCGATTTCGTTGGGCATCCGCACAGCGAGCAACTGCACACCGTCGAGCGTTACACGCGAACCGATCGCGGGACTTTGAAGGAAGAAGTCACGATCGACGATCCGGGGACGTATAAGCATCCGTTCACGATCGTCGCTTCCCATCGCCTGCTGCCGGGGGACGAGTTGATGGAATACATTTGCCAGGAAAATAACCGCGATGTGAGACATCTGGTGGGGCCGGCAGGCAGGCCCTGATGAGGGTACTCAAACGTTCTGCCAAGCGATACGACAGAGGCCAAACTGGCCTATCATCAGGAACCACGTTTCCGTGATTCAGGCGGCTATCGACGGCGCGGCGCCGGGATCATTTCAAATGGTTGAATGTGGCGAATTCAGACGCCGACAGCGTCCCGGAATAAACAAAGGATCACCCGACCCTACTTCCCCTTCAACATCACCTTCTGCACGCGCCAGTTCCCGATCTCGCCCACCAGCAGCTCGTTCTCGCGGCGGCAATCGATCGCATTGGCGGTGCCGAATTCTTTCGCGAGCTTGCCGGCCTTGCCGAACTGACCCACGATTTTCCCATCGAGATCCAGCTTGTAGATCTCTCCGCCGTTGTCGATATCGTCTGGCGAATTCGAATTCGAGCTGTAGAGATACTGATGCGTTCCGCCGGTCATGCAAAGCGCCGACGGCGTCCCGATATTCGCGATCTGCGACTTGAAATTGCCGTCGCCGTCGAATACCTGAATGCGCTTGTTGCCCGCGTCAGCGACGTACACATCGCCCTTCGCATCGATCGCAATTCCGCGGACCGTGTTGAACTGCCCGTTGGCGCTCCCCTTCGAGCCCCACGACCTGATGAACTTTCCGTTCCTGTCGAACTTCGCGATGCGAGCGTTGTTGCCGAGTCCGTCGGCGACGTAGATGTTGCCCGCCGCATCCCACGCCACATCGCTCGGCCTCTGGAAAAGATCGCTTTGCTGGCCTGCGCCGGGAGCAGCGCCGCCACGTCCCGCTCGCCCCGGCGCATCGAGCGGAGCCGCGGGCACGCGTTCAGACTCGGACTTGCGCCCGAGGAGCAATTGCACGCGCCCGTTCGGATCGAACTTGATCACCATGCTCGACATCTGGTCAACTACCCAGATGTTGTCCCGCGGGTCGACGCGCACTTGCTCGGCCACTTCAAAACCGTAGGAGTCTTTGCCGATCTCGCGGACGAACTTGCCGGTCCGGTCGAATTGATAAAGCCGCGACCCGCCGTGCGCGAACGGACGCGACGTGCCGATTGTAATCGTCGGATGGCCGGTGCGCGTATAAACGAAGATGTCGCCTTTCGAATTCGTGGCCACGCCCGCGACTTCGCCTTCCGGCGCGGCGTCGGAAAATCGAACGGCATTGGCCGCGTCAAACGAAATCTCCTGCGCGCCGAGGTGGCCGGCAAACGGCGCAGCGGCGAGAAGCAGTACATACCAGAGGTTCTTCATTTCGCACCTGCTTTCGCCAGTTGCGGTTTCAACATCAGCTTCTGTACACGCCACGATTCGATCTCGGCCACGAAGATCTGGTCCGGATTCCGGCAGTCCATCATGTGCACGACCTGGAATCCGCCCGGCTGCTTACTCGCGTGGCCGAAGCGCCCGAGGATCGTGCCGTCGAGCTCCATCTTGTAAATCTCGCCCGTGATGTCCCACGTGCCTGGACCGTTTCCGTTCGGATTCGAATTCGAGGTGAACAAATACTGATGCGGACCCGGCGAGACGCACACCGTCCACGAGTCGCCAATGTTGTCGTAACTGGCCTTGAACTTCAGATCGTTGTCGAACACCTGCAGCCGGTGATTCGAGCGGTCCGCGACGTAGACGTTGCCCTTCGCATCCACCGCGATCCCATGCGGCAGATTGAGTTGCTCCTTGCCGTTGCCCGACTTCTCCGAGCCCACCTGCGCGATGAAGTGGCCGCTCTTGTCGTACTTGACGACGCGATTGTTGACGTAGCCGTCGGAGACGAAGATGTTTCCCTGCGGGTCCCACGCCACATCGGTCGGGCGGCCGAGAATATACTTCTGCGCGGGAGCCGCCGGAGCGTTCGTCGTCGCCACCGCGCCCGC
The DNA here is from genome assembly GCA_035552355.1 of Bryobacteraceae bacterium. Classification (GTDB taxonomy): domain Bacteria; phylum Acidobacteriota; class Terriglobia; order Bryobacterales; family Bryobacteraceae; genus BOG-234. The sequence continues at coordinate 8,482 of DASZLP010000145.1, forward strand.
CACGGCCTCGGGACGATGGCCGATCACCATCACAACGCGGCCCGCCGGATTGAACTTGATCACCAAGTTGGTGCCCTCGTCGACGACCCAGATGTTATCTTCCGGATCGACACGCACCGAGTGCGCAAACTCGAATCCGTAAGTGCCCGCGCCGATCTCACGCACGTAGTTGCCGTTCTGATCAAACTCGAACAGGCGCGTCGTCGCACTGCGCGTGAACACGAAGAAGTGTCCCTTCGAGTTGGTCGCGACGCCCATAGACTCGCCGAGATAGAGGTCCGGCGGCATCTTGATGAAGTTGGGCACGGAGTCGTATGGGATCTCCGGCACGCCCGTCGCTTTCGCCTTTGTCTGCGCCGCCAGCGGACTCGCGGCTGCCACCGCGAGCCCGATAAACAGAAGCGTGTTCCTCATGCGGCCGGCTTCTTTGTTAATTCTTCGTAGACGACCTGGGTGAAGCTCGCGAAGCCGCCGCGTCCGCCGCCGCCGGCGCGTCCGGCTGGAGGCGCGGGATCGCCCACCGCTGTCCGGATGTCGTCGAGCGACTTGCCTTGCGCGACGAGATCCTTGATCTTCGCCCGCTTTTCGGTAATATCCGCGAGCTTCTTCTGGATGAAGGCTTTGTCGCGCAGATCGCCGTGCCCGGCCACGAACTGGTCCGCGTTCAGGGCGGCCATGCCCTTTACGGTCGTGATCCATCCTTCCGACGACCCGTTCTTTTCGAGGTGGATCAGGGGATCTCCCGCGCCCCCGATGATGTCGCCCGTAAATACGATCTTCTCCGCCGGCAGATAGACGATCAGGTCTCCGCTGGTGTGGGCGGGCGCCCAGTGATGCAGCTCGAACTTCACGCCTTCGAGCTTGATGGTCTCCTTCGGTTTCGTGATGACCTGCGTCGGAAGATGGTCGGCGGGAGGCGCGCCGCGTCCACCGGCTTTCAGCGCGGCTTCCTGTTCCTTCTTATTGTTTTCCTGCGCGATGACCTTCACGCCCGCGGGGAACGACGCGAGGCCGTTCACATGATCTCCGTCGCTGTGGGTCAGGATTACCGCCGTCACCGGCTTGGGCGTGATCTTCGCGATGTCCTCGAGCAGCTCCTTACCCCCGGCCGCCGAGGTCTTGGCGTCGATCACGATCACGCCCTTGTCGCCGACGATGACGCCGCTGTTTCCGCCGCCGCCCTCGATCCAGTAGACGTTGGGCTTCAACTGATGGGTCATGAAAGGCGCGGCGGCTTGCTGTCCGCGGCCGCCCCCCGGAGGCGCTTGCGCGAGCAACAGCGCGGCGAATCCGAAACCAATGGCAAACGCGTTTCGAAGCATTATGTGGATCTCCTTACCCCAAGAAATTTATCATGTATGGAAGCCGCCTGACATGAAACACATTGGCCAGACCGCGCTGGATTCGATCGAGCCGCTGCTCGCCGATTTGCGGAAAATCGAAGGCCTCACCGAACGGAAGCGCGGACTTTTCTACCGCAAGTCGGCGGCGTTCCTTCATTTTCACGAAGACCCGGCCGGCATCTTCGCGGACATCCGCTCGGGCGGGGAATGGCTTCGGATGGCGGTGAACACGCCGGTCGAACGCGGGAAGCTCCTGCGCGCGGCGAGGGCCGCGTTTTCGCTCTGAAACCGTCGCGGCCGTGTGCCCGGCCACAAATCAGTCCCAGTGCCGGAGTTCGGGCCAAACGTCCCGCAGGTTCCACTTGAATCCGCGGCAATGATAAATCGGAATCCATTCATCGGGGCGGGAAAGCGGGTGCTTCCCGTTTCCCACGACCGAGTAACTGGCGCACCTGGTCTGCATGTTGCGCTCATCCCGGTCGCCGAGCACGATGAGGCTCTCGCCGGTATACTCGCGCGGCCCCCAGATCCAATAGTTTTGATGACCGCCGATCGCTTTGGGAAGACCATAGCGCGGGCCGAAGAAATCGATCGCTCCCGCCTCGCCGTAGTTGTTGGCGAAGATGGCGGTCCTGCGTTGCTCCTCCGGTGACAGGGTTCGATAGTACGCGGCAACGGTTCGAGTCATCTCCTCCCAGCCGAACATGTCGGCGTAGAGCTGCGGGAGCACGCCTTCCTGCTGATGCTCGAACTTCTGTTGCCCCACGCCGATTTTCTGTTCCCACGCGAGAAACGCCGGCACGGTCAGGATCGGCAGCATGGTCGGCGCCACGACGACGCCAACACCGATAATCGCAACGGCAAGCAGCGGGCGGACGGCCCGCAGGGTCCCCTGGCCAGTGAAGTTTTCGATCCAGACGGAGCCCGCGGCGAACATGATCGGGTAAACCGGCGCGAGATAGTACATCTTGCCGTTGAGAACCATCATCAGCGCGAGGAACGCGAGGTATGCCCATCCCAAAGCGCGGAAGGGCCTGCCCTGCTTCGAGAAAAAGTAGAGAAGCCCGGCCGGCGCGAGAATCGCGGCGACGAACCCGAGCATCTCGGCCTGGGCTCTGAGATAGGCGAGCGGAGGAAGCGCGATATCGCGGCCGCTGCTCCGCACATTTTGCATCAACTGAAGAAATGGGAATTCGTGACGCCATTGCCAGATCACGTTGGGAACTGCGATGATCACGGCCAGCGCGCAGCCATACCAGAACCAACGCTGGCGGAAGCTTCGCCGCATGGGGGTCAGGCAAATCCCGAGCGCCAGGCCCGCGAGCCAGAACGCGATGCCGTATTTGTTGAGAAGCGAAACGCCCGCCAGCGCGCCCGCCGCGAGCCACAGATGTTCGGAGCCACCCTTCGCTATGCGAACCACGACGAAGGCTACGCCGGTCCAAAGCAGCGGATCGAACGCGTTCATCGTAAAGATATGCGACAGGGCGAGCCCAATCGGCGTGGCGAGCGCAGCCAGTGCCGCCAGAAACATGGCCCACCGGCGGCCTCCCAATTCGCGCGCGAGCCAACCGGCCAGAAACACAGTCGCCGCACCGGCGAAGGCGGGCAGCAGCCGCAAGGCCCACAGCGACGTTCCGATCGTGTGTTCGAGAAGCCATGCGAGCCACGCGATGAGGGGCGGCTGATCCACATATCCCCACGCCGGATGCTCACCGCACGCGAGGTAGTAGAGCTCATCGCGGAAGTAGCCGTAGTTCGGCGCGGCGATGCAATAAAGAGCGATTCGCACCAGCGCGACCGAGAGCACGATGGCGATGCCCGGGCGTTTCATGCTGCTATAGCGGCATCTTCAGATAAACCGGGCTCTGCTGGATGTCGATCCGCTGCGTCTGCTGCTTCCCGCCCTTCTCGACGGTGATCGTGTACGAACCGGGCGCGAGCGTGATCTGCGCCGGCGTCAGTTGCGGAATCAGCTTGCCGTCGACGCGCACGCTCGCGCCCGAGGGCGATGTGGAGAGCCACAGCGTCCCACTTGGCTTGCGCAGCGTGATTGGCGGAACGTCGGTAGCGGTATCCCCGATGTGAATCTCGCGGAACTCGCTCTCATACCCCGCCTGCGAGATCGCCAGATTGTGCGTGCCGGTCGTCGCGTGCACCATGCACGGCGTCTGGCAGGCTTGCGAAAGATCTTCATCGAGGACAGCCTTTGCGCCCGGTGGATTGGTGCTGACCCAGACATCCTGCAAACGCCCCGCAGCCGAGCGCGACGGATCGCGCACGGGCTTCGCCGCGACAGGCGGAGGCGCGGTTTCCTCGGCGGGAGTCGGAGTTGGAGGCGGCCCGAGCGGGCTGGGTTTTGCGGGTTGGGCATCAGCCGCCTGAGCCGCAGGAGCGCCATCCGGCGCCACCGCCGGCGGCGATTGGTCATCCGGCTTCGGATCTGCCGGCGCAGGCGGTACGGGCGGGGCGCTTGCCTGCCGCGGCGCGGGCGCGCTCTGCCACAACGAAGCCACTCCGGAAACCACGCCGGGCATCAATCCGGCTTGCCAAACGATCACCGCCGCCACGCCGAGCACAACCATGACGCTGAGCAGCAGAGGCACGAGAGTCGACGGCCGCCTGCGACGAGATTCCGTCGTGTCTGTGAGCCTGGGCGGCTCCGGATATGCCAATGGCCGCGCCGGCTCCGGAGCCCGCACGGGGACTTCGCGCGGCTTGACACCTTCGGTCGGCGTCGCACTCGCCGCGCCCGCTGCGATGGTCGTCCAGCCGCGCGACTCCGCGCAGGCCATCTCGAGCGCGCCAATGAAATTCGAGCAGTTCGGATATCTGTCCTCGGGCTTCTTGGCGAGACCGCGCCGCAGCACCTGATCGATCTGCGGCGTCAGCGTTGCGTTGATACGCTGCGCGGGCACCGGCTCTTCCGCGACGATCTTATAGACCACTGTGCTCAGATGCTCGCCGATGAACGGACGCTCACCCGTCAGGATTTCGTACGCGATCACGGCCAGCGAAAACTGGTCGGAGCGGCCGTTGATGGCGAGCCCCTGCACCTGCTCGGGCGACATGTAATTCGGGGTGCCGACGACGGTTTTGGTCTCCGTCATGTTGGTCACCGCGGTGATCTTCGCGATGCCGAAGTCGGTGATCTTCACGCTGCCGTCTTCATCCGTCATGATGTTGGCCGGCTTGATGTCGCGATGGACGATGCCGCGTCCGTGCGCGTAGTCGAGTCCGGCGGCCGTCTGGCGCAGGATGCGCAGCATGCGCGTGCCCGAGAGCGCGGCCTCGCACTCCAGGATTTTTTCGAGCGTGGGACCGTTGACGTAGGCCATCGCGATGTAGGCGAGCCCGTCAACTTCATCCATGTCGTAAATCGTGACGATGTTCGGATGCGAAAGCACGCCGGCTGACCGCGCCTCGCGGAACAGGCGCTCGCGCAGCTTGTCGCGCTGCGCGGTGTCGTTGATGTCGTGGATGCGGATTGTCTTGATGGCTACGGAACGCCCGATGGAAGGATCGGTGGCGTGATAAACCACACCCATCGCTCCGCGGCCAAGTTCGCCGATAATGCGGTAGCGGCCGATCGACTCCATGTACTTAATGTTAGCTTTCCGGCAGGAGCTGCGGTTGTGGTAAACCTTCGCCCACGACAACGCCTTTCAGGAAGTGAATCGCCGCCTCGTCGAGCCAAAAGCGCTGGCCCGTGCGATTGAGGAAGCCGAGATGGCCGCCATGCTCGGTGGCGAGCAGGCGAATATGCGGATTCGCCTCGATCGCAGGATGGCTGAAGATCTCGAACGGGATGTAGGTATCGTCCTTCGCCTGAATCAGCAGCGTGGGGACGCGAATGCGCGCGAGCACGTTCTGGCACGACTGCGTGGCGTAATAATGATCGGCGCCCTCGAATCCAAATGACGGCGCGGTGATTTTGTCGTCGATCGCGTAGAGCGTGCGCGCGGTTTTAAGGTCATTCCATGCGTAACGGCCGGTTGCGAAGACGCGCTGGCGCATCCGTTTGAGGAAGCGGCGCTCGTAGAGGCGATTATCCAGCTTGCCGAGACGCCGCACGCCGGCCGCGAGATCGAGCGGCGTCGAGATGCCGCAGACGGCGTGGATGAGATCGGTTTCACCGAGTTCGCCGGCGAGCTTCACCGACACGTTCGCGCCCAGCGAAAAGCCGACGAGAAACACGGGATGCTCGCGCCGCAGGGATTCGAGAAACACTCGCAGATCGGACGTCAGCCCGGCGTGATAAAGCGTTTTGCAGAGTTGCGCCGTGCCGCCACAGGTCCGCATGTGGAAACGGTGCACGACGAATCCGGCGTGCAATGCGTGCCAGGCCATGCTGACGATGTATCCGGCATCGCCGCCGCCTTCAAGGCCGTGGACGAGGACCACCTCGCCGATCGGACTGCCCTCCGGATGCTGCGTCTGCACGAGAACCTGCGTGTCGGCATCGGTCTGGATGAGCCGGTTTTCCATGGGAAAACGCGACCAGTCGTACTTGCGCGGCCAGAAGTTGGCGAGGATCGTCAGGACGTGAGGATTGGTAAAGAGCGGATCGAAAGGCCGCATGCGGCAAGCGATTACATTGTCGCAGAACTCCCCGTGCCGCTTATGCTGGATGTACCTATCCGTGCCTTCGAACGCTTCCGCTCTGCACTTGATCCTTACCTGGGATCCGGCGTTATTCGCAATCGTGCGGCTCTCGCTTGCCGTCAGCCTGAGCGCGACTCTGCTCGGAGCGCTGCTCGGAGTGCCAGGCGGCGCGCTGCTGGCGTTCGCGCAATTCCGCGGGCGCGAAGCCGTGGTCGTCGCGCTGAATGCGTTGATGGGTCTGCCTCCCGTCGTCGCGGGTCTCGCGGTGTTTCTTGCGCTGTCGCGTTCTGGCCCTTTCGGCAAATTCGGTTTACTGTTCACACCGCAGGCGATGGTGATCGCGCAAACAGTGCTCGTGGCGCCGATAATCGCGGCCCTCAGCCGACAGACGATCGAAGACCTGTGGCGCGAATACGGCGACGAACTCGCAGCGATGGACGTGGGCCCGCTGCGGCGCATGTTGACGTTGATCCGCGAGGCGCGCTTTTCGCTGGTGACGGCGCTGCTGGCGGGATTCGGACGAGCGTCCGCGGAAGTGGGCGCCATTCTCATCGTCGGCGGGAACATCGCCGGATTCACGCGCACGATGACGACGGCGATCGCTCTCGAAACGTCCGAGGGCAATCTGAATTTCGCGCTCGGACTCGGCATCGTCCTGATGTTCATTGTGGCGGCGATCAGTGCGTTGGCCTGGGGAGCGCGGCGCGCCCATGACCGCTACGCTTGAATCGCCGATCCGCTTCGAGGATGTGGTGGTCCGAAGCGGCGGAGCGACGATCCTCGACGGCATCACGCTGGAGATCCGGCAGGGACCGCCGACTGCGGTGCTCGGGCCCAACGGCTCCGGGAAGACAACGCTTTTGCGCGCGGCGATGGGGCTGATCGCGCTTTCGCGCGGCCGGGTTATTTGGGGAGATCCGGGAGCCGCGCGCGCCATTGTGTTCCAGCGGCCGGTGATGTTGCGCCGAAGCGCCTCGGCCAACGTGAGATATGCCCTGGCGGCAGCGCGCGTGGAACGCCGCATCCGGAAACGGCGAGTCGCCGAGTTGTTTAAGCAGACCGGGCTCGAGGGACTCGAAGCGCGACCGGCCCGGCGCCTGTCCGGCGGCGAGCAGCAGAGGCTCGCGCTGGCGCGGGCTCTGGCGCGCGATCCATCCGTTCTGTTTCTCGACGAACCGGGTGCGAGCCTCGATCCTTATGCCGCGCGCGCCATCGAAGACGTTGTGAGTACTATGAGCGGAGCGGGCGTTAAGGTGGTTATGGCCACACACGATCTGGGTTGCGCCAGGCGCCTGGCGGGTGACGTAGTCTTTCTGCATCGCGGCCGTCTGGTCGAAACCGGGCCGGCGGATGAATTTTTCAAATGCCCGGCGACGGAAGAAGCGCGAAAATTTTTGGCTGGAGACCTTCTCGATTGACCGCGCGGCGCTTTCTCGCTGTGGTCGCGCTGACCGTGTTTTCGCGGCAAGCAGTGCCGCTTGCGGTCGCGCAGGAAGACACAATCGTGGTCGCCTCGACGACGTCCACACAGGATTCGGGTCTCTTCGACTATCTGCTGCCGATCGTCCGCCGAAAGACCGGCATCGTCGTCAAGGTCGTGGCGCAGGGCACGGGCCAGGCGCTCGACACGGCGCGGCGCGGCGACGCCGATGTCGTCCTCGTGCATGCGCGCGACGAGGAGCTCAAGTTCGTCGCCGAAGGGGAAAGCCTGCGGCGATATCCGGTGATGTACAACGATTTCGTCCTCATCGGGCCGGAAGACGATCCCGCCGGTATCAGCGGCGTTCGCGATGTAACAAAAGCTCTGCGGAAGATCATGGAGAAACGCGCCTCCTTTATCTCGCGGGGGGACCGCTCGGGCACTCACCTTGCAGAGCTCGCTTTGTGGAAAGACGCGGGCATCGACATCGATCGCGTCAAAGGGCCATGGTACAAATCCATCGGCCAAGGCATGGGCGCGGCTCTGAACACCGCCGCAGCCAGCGATTCTTACGTGCTGGCCGACCGCGCGACCTGGATTCATTTCCGGAACAAGGGCCGTCTGCGGATCGGGGTTGAAGGCGACCGCCGGCTATTCAACCAATACGGCGTGATGCTTGTGAATCCGACAAAGCATCCGAACGTCAGGAAGGCAGCCGGCCAGCGATTCATCGACTATCTGATCTCTCCGGAAGGACAGAAAGACATCGGCGATTACAGAATCGACGGAATACAGTTATTTCATCCGAATGCGACCCAACCGGGGGCTTGACGCTACATGATCTCTTCGTCGTCGCGCACCGCGACTTTGAGCGCGCCGTCCTTGCGGTTCAGATCGTCGGCGAGGATCACCGCTTCAGCCAGATCCCGCATCGACCTCCGCAGCCTGCGGCTCTCGTTGCGCAGCCGGAGGTACGCTTCTTCCTCCGTCAGGCTGTGCTTGTGCTGCAGGATGCCCTTGGCCCGCTCGATCAGCTTGCGCGCTTCGAGCGTCCGCTTCATGTCGAGCGTTTCCGACATCAGGCGCGCGTTCTGGATTGCAATCGCCGCCTGGCCAGCGACAACCTTTACAAAGCCAACCTCGTCGTCGCTGAAAGCGCGCTCGTCGCGTGTGTAGATGTTGATCGAACCGATCACCTTGCCCTGTGAAGTCAGCGGCGCGGCGAGCAGCGACATCAGACCGGACTTCCGCGCCAGCTCGGGGTACCGATACTGCTTCTCGTTGTGGATGTTCGGAATGATGATCGGGTGTCCCTGCCGGATCACATACTCGATGAGCGAGCCTTCCATACGGATCGGCATGCGGTGCATGTAATCGGGCGCCGAGCAGCGCGCCGCGCTGACGGTCAGTTCCTTCTTCTCGTCATCGACCAGCAGAATCGAACACACCGCCGAATCGAGCGTCTCGGCCAGCATCTCCGAAATGGCCTGTAAGATGCGCTCGAGGTAGCTCTCGGCTGAAATCGCCTGCGCGACGGCGGCCAGCGTCTCCATGCGGCGCACGGCGGTCTGCGACTGTTCGGCCAGCCGGGCGCGCGCGATCAAGCCGCCCATCTGCTCGCCGATGAACGTGACGAGTGCGACCTCGTCGCTCGAGTGCTGATGAGGCTCGCGGTGATGAACGTTGATGACGCCGATGATCTCGCCGCTGTCGACGAGCGGCACCGAAAGGAACGCCTGATAGGTGTCTTCCTGCAGCGAGCTGAAGGCTTTGAAACGGGCGTCGGCAGCCGCGTTGCGCGGCAGCGCGACCACCGCGTTATGAGCCGCGACCCAGCCGGTAATTCCCTCCCCCATCTTCATCCGGACGTTGCCGATTTCGGCGTCATGCGGAAGCTGCGAGGCGCGCAGCACAATCTCGTTTGTCCCGTGATCGATCAAATATACGAGACAAGCGTCGGAATGCGTCACGTTCATGGCCAATTTGACCATTTCGTGAAGTATCGACTCGATATCCTGGTCCGAACTGACAATATTGCTGATTCGGTGCAGCAGAGCTACCTGGGTCGAAGTCGAAGTTTCCACCGGCGTCGCCAATGTGTTTTCCCCCGTCAAACCGTAGTGTAGAGAGAACTTAGAGGGCGGGTCCAATTCATTTTTTGAATGGTCGGTATTGCGGCGGATCTGTAATAAAACTCATGGATTGCGTGGGAGATGGAGCGGTGAGTTGAACTATCCCAACTCGCCGCGGATAGCGGTCGCAATCCGCTCGGCCCAGGTTTCGACCTGATGCGAGTCCGGACCTTCGACCATCACCCGCGCCAGCGGTTCGGTACCCGAAAAACGGACCAGAACACGTCCCAGGCCGTTCAAAGCGGACTCGCAGGCGTGAATTTCGCTCATCACGCCGGGAAGCTGCTCGAGCGGCTTGCGCTCCTTCACGCGGATATTCACGAGCAACTGCGGGAAGACGACGAGATCGGCCGCCAGTTCGTCGAGTGTCCTGCCTTCCCGGGCCGACGTTTCGAGGATCTTGAGCGCCGTCAGCATGCCGTCGCCCGTGGTCGCATATTCGCGGAAAATCACATGGCCGGATTGCTCCCCGCCCAGCGCCGCATTTTTGCGCAACATCTCCTCGAGGACGTACTTATCGCCGACCGGCGTCCGATCCATTGAAATCCCCAGGCGGCCGAGCGCTTTTTCGAGGCCGAGGTTGGACATCACCGTCGACACGACGAGGTTCCCGTCCAAATGCCCATCCGCCTGCAGACGCCGCGCGGCAATCAACATTGACGCATCGCCGTCCACCGTCCGGCCCGAATGCGAAATCAGTATGGCCCGATCGGCATCTCCGTCGAAAGCCGCGCCGGCATCTGCGCTGGTTTCGAGGACCGTTTTGCGCAACTCCGTGGTGTCGAGCGCGCCGCATCCCAGATTAATGTTGCGGCCGTTCGGGTGATTGCAGATCGAAATCACTTCCGCGCCGGCTTCGCGGAAGATTTGCGGGGCGAGATTCGAGGCCGCGCCATTTCCACAGTCGAGCACCACTTTCAGCCCGTTCAACTTCGTCGCGAGAGTGGAGAGCAGGAAATCGAGATAAGGACGAATGTTGTGATGGCGATCGGGAATTGAGGCTTCAGGCGCGCCAGTAACCTGATCGACGATCCTGAAAATCTCCTCCTCCACCTCATGTTCATCTTTATCCGGGAGCTTGTAACCGGTTCTGGCGAATACCTTTATCCCGTTGTCGTGAAATGGATTGTGGGAAGCCGAAATCATCACCCCAGCGCTGAAGTCGCCGGTGCGTGTCAGGTAAGCCACGCCGGGGGTCGTCACGACTCCGGCGAAGCGGCTTCCGACCGTTGTCCGCGAAAGTCCTTCGGCGAGCTGGCCTGCGATGGCGGGTCCGGACTCCCGGGTATCCATTCCGATAAGGACGGGCATCTCCGCCAGACCCTGCCGGCGCAGGTCGTCACCGAGCGCGATACCGAGGGCCGCGATCGTGCGTGCGTCGAGCGGATACTCCCCCGCAACGCCGCGGATTCCATCCGTCCCAAATAAGCGCTTGCCCATTGTTAATTAAATATCGCTCAGCGAGTATGCCGCTCGACGTGAACCTTTACTTTAACCTGCGGGGGATCGACGATCCGGACTTCCGGCTCCGCGGCGTAGACAGACAGAGTTTGTTCGGTATCTTTGCTGACATTTGTAAGATCAAACGGATCCGCCGCCAGCCGGCTCGACTTTACCACGTGGCTCTCGGGACCCACGATCTTAAGTCGCGGGGGGTGAACTTCGATTCCGGCCACGGAGAATCCGGCGGGCAGTTTGCCGGAATACGGAACGTCGACCGGCGCCTCGCGAAACGCGCGCTTCTCGAAATCGAAACGAAGCTGGGCCGGGATGGTGCGAATCAGGGCGATGCCGCGCGGAAGATTGAGTTGCGAGGCAGTCAGAGTAAACGTTCGCTCCCCCGGCCCCTTCACACTGGCGAAGTCGATGATGGCGGCGACGCGGGAGTCGCCCAGGGTCCGAAGCTGGCCGGAGGGTCCGCGCGCCTCGATTTCGATGGATTCAACGATGTCGGAGCTGATTTCGAGATCGGGCGGAAAATTGTTGTACTCGACCGGCACCGACACGATGGTCGCGAGGTCGGGCTCATTGGCAACGCTCAGCCAGACACCGAACGCCGCCGCCAGCGCCAGCAGCTTCCAGAGCAGATTGCGCGTGATCCACTTCATCGCCGTTTTACTTTTGCACGCCGGTTGCGTTCAGCATCCTCGGGAGCGGCCCCGGTTGGCCGGTGCGCCAGCGGCTGGGCCGCCGTCTTTCGTCCCGAGAGCGTGCGATGGCGCTGGGCGCCGAAGTGCTGCTGAATGCGCTCATCCACGCGCTCGATGCTCAGCCCGCTTTCCATGTCGCCGAAAGCCGCGACGGAAATGGAGCCGGTCTCTTCACTGACGATCAGGGCGAGGCAATCGGTTTCTTCGGTGATCCCGATGCCGGCGCGATGCCGCGTGCCGGTGTTCGACGTGAAAGCCGGATTCACGCTGAGCGGCAGGAAGCAGGCCGCGGCGGCGAGGCGGTCCTTCTGAATGATGACGGACCCGTCGTGCAGCGCCGTGCCTGGCATAAATATCGAGAGCAGCAGATCGCGCGAAATCGCGGCATCGAGCCGGACGCCGCTTTCGATAAACGTGCGCAGCCCGATATCCCGTTCCATGACGATCAACGCGCCGACGTGGTTGCGCGACATCGTTCCGATCGCAAGCAGAATCTCAGCCGTGGATTCCGGACGCCGGTAGCCGCCGAAGAGTCTCTTCCTGCCAAGCCGCGCGAGCGTCCGGCGAATCTCCGACTGGAACAGCACGATGATTGCGATCGCGGAGTAGGGCGCAAGCGAGGCGAGGAGCGAACGGAGCGCTTCGAGTCCGGTGCGCAGCGCGATTTCGTATGCGACGAAAACGGCCAGAATTCCGATCAGGATGTGCGCCGCGCGTGTGCCGCGCACGATTTCGAGCAGTTGGTAGATGATGAAGGCGACCGCGACAATGTCGATCACGGCGGAAACGGTGAGGGTCGGAATCGGAAAAGCGAGGGCCGCCGGCATCGGAGTCTGGCTGCCGCTATTGTATCGGGGGAGCCGCGTATGACGCGGGTCGGCATCCCGCGCTGACCGATGCAGCCTCTCGGCCTGTCTCTTCGTTCCCGCCAACGATATATTGGAGTATTCACAAACCATGGAATTCGCTTCCATTCCCGAGGCGATCGAGGAGACTCGCGCCGGGCGCATGCTCGTTGTCGTCGATGACGAGGACCGCGAGAACGAAGGCGATCTGACCATCGCCGCGGCGAAGGTCACGCCCGACGTCATCAACTTCATGGCGACCTTTGGGCGCGGTCTGATTTGCCTGACGCTGACCGGCGAGCGCTGCGACGCTCTGCGGCTGCCGCTCATGTCTCCGCACAATACGTCCAATTTCGGCACCGCTTTCTGTGAGTCGATCGACGCGCGCGCCGGAGTGACGACCGGGATTTCGGCGGCCGACCGAACGAAGACAATCCTCACGGCTATCGCCCCCGGCACCAGGCCCGACGATCTCGCGCGTCCCGGACACATTTTCCCGTTACGCGCGCGGGAGGGAGGCGTGCTGGTGCGCGCGGGGCAGACCGAGGCTTCGGTGGACCTCTCGCGGCTCGCCGGACTCGACCCCTCCGGCGTGATCTGCGAAATCATGAACCAGGACGGCACCATGGCCCGCGTGCCGCAGCTTCGCGAATTCTGCGGGCGGCACAACCTGAAGATGATCTCGGTGGCGGACCTGATCCGCCACCGGATGCGCCACGAGCACTACGTCCACCGCACCGCCGAAGGCTGTGTGGCGACGGAGTTCGGCGAGTTCCGCACGGTGCTTTACGCGAGCGAGATCAGTCCGGAGTCGCATCTGGCGCTGGTGCATGGCGAGGTGACGAATCAGGAGCGGGTGCTGGTCCGGATGCATTCGCACTGCGCATATGGGAACCTGTTCGGATCGGCGCGCTGCGACTGCGAGCAGATGGTGCGCGGCTCGCTGAAGCGGATCGTCGAAGAAGGCGCGGGGGTGCTGGTCTATCTGCACCAGACGGGACTTGGACTTCGCACCGAGCACGGGAGGATCGTCGGACACGATCGGAACTTCGCGCAGTCGCCGCCGCAGCACGAAGTCGGCATCGGCGCCCAGATTCTCTCGGATCTCGGACTGCACACGATCCGGCTGCTGACGAACCATCCGCGAAGAATTGTGGCGCTCGAGGGATTTGGGATCGAGATCGTTGAGCAGGTGCCGGTCGGGTAGGGCGCATGTGGCGCAGGGTCAAAAAAGCGCCACCTACAGGTATGAGTTGTCGAAGGGGCGGGGGAAAAGTTCGCCCAGCCGCAGCATTTCCATCTGCCCCGCGAGGTTCGAGAGCACGATTTCGACATCGCCGCAAAATTCCCAGAGGATTTGGCGGCACGCCCCGCATGGCGGCGTCAACTTGTCCGTATCAGCTACAACCGCGACCCGCCTGAAGCCGCGCGCTCCTTCCGAGATCGCTTTGAAAATCGCGATTCGCTCGGCGCAGACGGTAAGTCCGTAGGTCGCGTTCTCGATGTTGCAGCCGGTGTGGATGCGGCCGGTCGAATCTTCAACCGCGGCCCCGACTTTGAAATTCGAGAACGGCGCATGTGCATTCTCACGCGCGGCGAGGGCGGCGGCAACGAGGGCCTCCATGATCAGTGCAGCCGCGGCAGCACGCGCCGCAGCAGATCGACCATCGTCCCTTTGACGCGCTCTCCGACGGCCAGGACTTCCTTGTGATCGAGCTTCTGGTCGGTTACGCCCGCCCCGAAATTCGTCACGCACGAAATGCCGAGGACCTTCATCCCCATATGGTTCGCGGTGATGGCCTCAAGCGCGGTCGACATCCCCACGAGATCGGCGCCAATGGCGCGCAGATAGCGAATCTCCGCCGGCGTCTCGTAACTCGGACCCGGCAGCGCCGCGTAAACGCCTTCCGGGAGATCGAGGCCGAGCTCACGTCCGGCTTCGCGCGCCGCCTCGCGATAGCGCTTCGCATACGCTTCGCTCATATCGGGAAAGCGCGGACCAAGTGAGTCGTCATTTGGCCCGGTGAGCGGATTCTGTCCGAGCAAGTTGATGTGGTCGGAAATCAGGACGAGCTGACCGGGGCCGAACGATTTGTTCACACCCCCCGCCGCATTCGTCAGCACGACTGACTGCACGCCCATCCTGCCCAGCACACGAATTCCGTACACCGACTGCTGCGCCGTGTAGCCTTCGTAAAGGTGCGCGCGGCCGGCGAGCGCGGCCACGGGAAGTCCGTCGATCGCGCCAATCACGAGGTTGCCGGCGTGCCCCACCGCGGTCGATGGCGGCCAGCCGGGAATGTCGCTGTAAGGAATGGTCTGTGGATTTTCAAGCGCCTCGGCGAAAGCTCCGAGCCCGCTGCCGAGCACTACCGCAACTTTCGGATACTGGGTAATCTTCGACTGGATGAACTGGACCGGATCGCTCACGTCAGTATGCCGGCGATACACGCGGACATGAAATTTGCCATTGTGCCGGCCGCGACCGCCCGCATCCCGAGGCGCGCCAGATCGGATTTCCGCGACGGCGCCAGCGCGCCGATGCCGCCCACCTGAATCGCAATCGAGCTGAAGTTGGCAAATCCGCAAAGCGCATACGTCGCGATCATGAACGAATGCGGGTCGAGCTTGTCTTTGATCTTTCCGAGATCGATGAAGGCGATGAACTCGTTGGTCACGAGCCGCTCGCCCAGCAATTGCCCGATCGCATACGAATCTTTCCAGGAGACACCGAGCAGCCAGGCCACCGGCGCGAAGATCAACCCGAAAAGCTCTTCCATCGATTTCGGAATCCACGCCACGAGACCGTGGGCCCATGCGAAGATGCCGTCCATCAGCGCAATCAAAGCAAGGAAGGCGATCAGCATGGCGCCGATGTTGAGGCAGAGCTGCAATCCGTCGCCGGCGCCCTGCGCGGCGGCGTCAATGATGTTGACCGCGTTCTTCTCCAGCTTGACTTCGACCTTGCCCGCCGTCACCGGCGTGCCGACTTCCGGCTGCATGATCTTCGCCAGCATGATGGTGGCGGGCGCGGTCATGATGACAGCGGTCAACAAGTGCTGGATTTCCACGTGCGCGAACTTCACGTACGCCGCCATTACCGCGCCCGACACGTGCGCCATCCCGCAGACCATAATGGTGAACAGCTCCGATTCCGTCAGCGACGGAATGAACGGCCGGATGGTCAGTGGCGCTTCCGTCTGCCCCATGAAGATGCTGGCCGCGACGTTGAGCGATTCGGCGCCGCTCGCGCCCATCACTTTTTGCATGCCGATCGCGAAAGCCTTCACGATCCATTGCATGATCCCGAGATAGTAGAGAATCGAAAAGAACGACGCGATGAAAATGATGATCGGCAGCACCTGGAACGCGAACACCGTTCCCAATGAGCCGCTGGATTTTCCGAGCACATCGCCGAATACGAACGAGCTGCCCGCTTCGGCGTAGTTCAGCATGGCGGTGACCGCGCCGCTGGCGGCCTGAAATACGCTGCCTGCCTTCGTATCGAGAACGAGGAGCGCGAATCCGAACTGCAGCCCGAGTCCCCACAGAACGATGCGCAGCTTGATGGCGCTTTTTTGGCGCGACAGGAGCCAGGCGACTCCCATGATCACGATCAGCCCGAGAAGGCCCGTAAAGCGACCCATCGGCGCGGACCGGGGCTTACCCGACCACCTCGAGAATCAACTCGCGCTCATCGGGACGCGCACCCGAGATCCGGAACGCATCTTCCACCTGCCCGGCGGCTTCTTCGAGGTTTTCTTCCGACGTGTAGTACAGGCGACAGAGCACCGCGCCCGCGTCCACCTTTTCGCCGGCCTTGACTTCGAGGATCACGCCGACGGCCGGATCGATGTCGTCTTCCTTGCGCATGCGCCCCGCGCCCATCATCTGCGAAGCGCGGCCAATGTCTTCGGCCATAATCGCACTGACAAAGCCGGCGCGCGGCGAAAGGATCTCGCGCATGCCCGTCGCGTTCGGCAGCAGCTCGAACTTGTCGAGCGCCTGCGAATTGCCGCCCTGCGCATCGACGACCTGCTTGAACCTGCGGTAGGCCGAGCCATCCATGAGCTTGTCTTCGGCGATCTTGCGCGCTTCGTCGAGAGTCGCGGTCACCTTACCCAGATGGATCATGCGCGCGGCGAGCTCGAGACTGAGCCGCGTCAGATCCGCCGGACCGGCCTTTTGCAGTGTCTGCGAAACTTCCATCACCTCGAGCGCGTTGCCGACCGCATAGCCGAGCGGCTGATTCATGTCGGTGATCAGGGCCTGCACTTTCTTGTCGAGGCGGCGGCCGATGCCGACCATCGCCTGCGCCAGGCGGCGCGCTTCCACCTGCTTTTTCATGAAAGCGCCATGCCCGACTTTGACGTCGAGTACGAGCGCGTCCAGACCCTCCGCCATCTTCTTGGACATGATCGACGAGGCGATCAGCGGAATGGACTCCACGGTGCCGGTAACGTCACGCAGCGCATAGAGGCGCTTGTCTGCCGGCGCGATTTCTTCCGACTGGCCGATGAAGGCGAGGCCGAGCGCCGCCAACTGCCCGCGGAACTGCTCGACCGAAAGATCGGTCCGAAAACCCGGAATCGATTCCAGCTTGTCCAGCGTGCCCCCGGTGTGGCCGAGCCCGCGCCCGGAAATCATCGGCACGATAACGCCCGCGGCGGCAGCGATCGGAGCGCAGATCAGGCTCGTTTTGTCGCCCACGCCGCCCGTCGAATGCTTGTCGACCTTAACGCCTGGAATGTCCGAGAGATCCAGAACTTCACCGGAAGCCATCATGACTTCGGTGAACGAGCTGAGTTCACGGTCTGTCATACCGGAGAAATACGTTGCCATCAGAAACGCGGCAATCTGGTAATCGGGAATTTCGCCGGTGGTGTATCCATTCAGTAGATACCGGATTTCTTCCACACCGAGCTCTTCGCCCCCGCGTTTCCGCAGGATCAGGTCAACTGTGCGCATGTTAATCGTTTAGCCTACCATGTTAACCCACTGATAGTAAAGGACAACCGCCGTCAAAGTGGAATCGTGGGCATCGGATGGGGATATTCACCCCGGAAGATTTGGGAAAACAGCGTCACCACCTCGTGGTGGATTCCTTCGTTATCGGCCAGTATGTGAGCCGAAGTCAAATGGTGCGGTTCATCATGCATGTCGCGGCAGACTCCCCCGGCTTCCGCAACCAGAAGCTTACCGGCGGCCATATCCCAGGGGCTCAGGCCGAACTCCCAATAGCCGTCGAGACGTCCGCAAGCCACCCATGCGAGATCGATGGCGGCGGACCCGCCGCGCCGGACTCCATGCGACGCCATCGCGAGCTGGTAGTAGAAGTGGATGTTCACGTCGAGATGCCGGCGCCGGCTGGGGAAACCGGTGCTGAAGAGCGACTCTTCGATGCGAGGCGTTTTTGAGACGTGGATGCGCGCGCCGTTGAGAAAAGCGCCGCCGCCTTTCTCGCACGTGAACAACTCGTCGCGATTCGGGTCGAAGATGACCCCGGCGATCAATTCTCCGCCCTTTTCGAGCGCCAGCGTGACGTTGTAGATCGGATAGCCGTGCGCGAAGTTGGTCGTGCCGTCGAGAGGATCGACGTACCAGCGATATTCGGACGCTGCGTCATGCCCGCTGCCCTCTTCCGCGAGGATGGCATGGTCCGGGAAGTGCTGCCTGAGCCTTTCGACGATGAGCTTTTCAGACGCGCGGTCGGCTTCAGTCACCAGATCAAAATCGCCCTTCAGCTCGAAATGCACATGACGGTCAAAGTAGTGGCGAAGGAGAGATCCGGCCTCATGCGCGATGGCTACCGCGCGCTCCAGGTGGTGGCTCATTAGATTTCATCCCCTGCGCATGTATGAACCGCGACCGTAAGGGTGCGGCTATCCAATGGCCGGAGCATGGCCGCTCCCTCACGATCGCGGTTCAAAGGTTGTTCGTTTCGTAAAAATACTTGATGTCGTGTTTGAAGATGAATAAGTTCGGCGCGCCCGCGCGGGTGACACGGATGAACCGCTGATCGTAATACTCGATCACGCCGCGCACTTCCTCCCCATCGCTCAGCTTCACGCAAATGGGGGTCTTGTGCTCGATCAGCTGCTTGAGGTACTTCACTTCTTCGAGGGTCTGTTCGGCGGGCCGTGAGCTTTTGCCCTTGGATTGTGCCACGTTAGTTTTGCGCGTTCCTTCGTTTATCGGGCTGCACAACAGGCTTCTTCCGGGGCGCCCGGATCGAATCGCTGCCGGGTGCGCCGGCTTCGACGCGCGCCGGAGCGCTCGGCTGCTGCTGGGTCTCTCCATAGTATCCATTGCGCGCTGTCACTGAAAAATCCACATTCGAGACGCCCACGTCCAGAGTATGGAAACGCTCCTTTGTGGAAGGAACGTTATGAGGATAGAAGCCGATCAGATACTGCGTGCGAAGGTCCCGCAGAATCTGCTCGAACGCCTGGTCGAGCGCCGGGCCGAGTGAAGGCTCGAAGACACGGCCCCCCGTGCGCTGGGCAAGCGTGGTCAGGGCGTTCTCGCCGCCCGAGTTGCGGCCCGCGTCATTCCTGATCGGAATCACCAGCACTGGATAGATGACCGCATCGGCCAATTGCGCCGCTTCGGTCGCGCGCGCGAAATCGCTGTGACTGACCGTATCGCCGCCATCGGTGACGATTACGAGGATCTTGCGGCCAGGCCGGTCTTCGATGTCGCGCGCGGCGAGGAGGATCGCGTCGTAGAGCGCCGTACCGGCCTCCCCACGCAGCGCTCGCAGCGAACGTTCGACCGGCTGTATGTTCCGCGTAAAGCCGTTCAGCTTGACGATCTCCCAGTTAAAGCTGTAAAGCGACACCGCGTCTTCCGGATTTCCTTCGCGCAGAATGGCGCGCAGGAAGCGGGTGAGCGAATCGGTTTCGTACTTCAGGTCCTTCGCCGTCGAGCCGCTGTTATCGATCAGGAGCGCGACGGAGAGCGGTTGGTCGGTCTGGCGCTCGAAGACCGAGATTTGCTGCGGCACGCCGTTGTCGCGCACGGTGAAGTCTGTTTTTTCGAGCGAGCCGACGAGCGCGCCCGCGCGATCCTTCACGGTGGCGAGGATGCGGACGAGCTGCACATCGGAATGAAAGACGGTTTCCGGCTCGGCGCGTCCGGTATCCTGCGCGGATGCAAACACAACCGTACTAAGTAGCAGAAACCCGAGGCGCACTCTGGTCCCAATCCCCTTCCACCCACACCTCGCCGTCGTCGAAAAACTCCTTCTTCCAGACCGGCACCAGTCGCTTGAGCCGATTGATTCCTTCGAGAGCAGCCTCGAAAGCGGGCTTGCGGTGTGGCGAGGTAACGACGATAACGACGCTGGCTTCGCCAATCTCCATCGTGCCCAGCCGGTGCACCATCCCCACCCGGCTGACAGCCCACTGGCCGGCGATTTCACGGCCGATCTCCGCCATCTTGCGGATCGCCATCCCCTCATAGCATTCGTATTCGAGACGCAGAGTCTTGCGGCCACTGGTATTGTTACGGACTACGCCCTGGAAAGTTACAACGGCCCCATCGCAACCGCGCAATAAACGAGATTCCAGACCCGGAACGTCGATCGGCTGGCGGGTGAGCGCGAAAAAATGGCCTTCCGGGTCACAAATTTCCGGCATGCTGCCGCCGCTCACGGGTGGAAGCAGTGCGACTTCGTCCCCTTCGGCCAGCGCGTCGGAAAGGGCGGCGAATTCCTGATTCCGGGCGAGGACGATGCTCGAAGCCATCGCATGCAGCTTCGGAAAGACCCGCGCATAGTGCTCGAAGACGGAGCCCGCAGTAGAGCCGGCGGGAAGATCGAGGCGGTCTTCGGCACGCCCGCAGACGTCTTTCAAAAGCCCGAAAAACAGAACTTTGACTTGCACTGAGTCAAGGCTATCAAAAGCGAGACCGCGGGCAATCTCCTGAGGGAACGTTGAGATTTTAGCTTCCACACTACGATGATGCAAAGCTTAACCACTCCGGGACACGGAAAAGTGACGGGCAGCCCCCTTTGATATAACCGTGTGGCAGAGGGCAAACTCGGTGGCGCTGTTCTATACGGAATTCCTGTCGTTAGCGTGCTTGAACGTTCAGGCTGAAAAGCAATGGTGGATCGCAGCTTTCGACTGCAAGGAAACAAAGGCGCCGGTGGATTGGGATTGCCCCCTTCCTTCGGATGTTGCACTGAAATTGCCCGGAGCTGATCAACCCACTATCCTGCTAGGGGACAAAACGGAAATTGAGCGAGCCGGGTATGACCGCCACAATGATCACCCGTTGATATTTTGCACTAATCTGAAAAAAGCCCACGAACACTTCCGCGTTGGGATCGCTCCGGCAGGCTCAATCCAGGATGCGGGTGGTACGCAGGTTTTCGAGGTCCGCGACCCGGAAGGAAACGCTATCGAAATCTGCAAAGAACCCTGACCCCGAGTCGTTGCAGGACCTATCCTTTCTGAGATAGCGGTTCGAACTGCGGCGCACCGTCCTTGAGTGCCGGACGGCTCGTTTTTTCGCTTATGGAAATTGATCAGCAGGCCGTTACCAATGTTCAACGTTTTCATATATCTCTTCAACTGCTGTTTTTCACTGGACGAGAAAGATAAAGCGTTAGCTCAACTGTTCGCCTGAAATTTCCAGAACTTTCGGCGACGCTTCGCGCCGCAGAGAAACAAGGGGGCGCTACGGCAGTTCCCACGGATTTAAGATTGAAACGCCCAGGTCTTCGAAATGTCTGACGTTGCGCGTCACCACAGTTAGATCATGTTCGAGGGCTGTCGCTGCGATCAATCCGTCAGCGGTATTAAGCGGCCTTCCTTTCAATTGACACTGGCCATCCAATTCGCCCAGCGATCAGCAATCGCGTGTGTCACCGGTAAGATGCGGCTATGAAACCACGCAAGCAGGTCGACGCGAAACCACGTCTCGAGATCGGCGCGGCGACGGCCCTGCGGTGTCACCACAATCCCTTCCGAATTTCGCCGATGGTGATCGCGCTGAGACACAGCGTCGTGACCGGCTGCGCCTTAAGCCACTTCACCACACGCGGCTCTGGCCGATCGCGACTGAACTCCGAAGGGACGTTCGTATCAAGGAGATAACCGGTCACAGGTCAACCGGTCGTCCGGTGGACGGGTTACGGCTGAAATCGAGATTGAGGCCCCGCAGCGGTGCGAACAGTTCCTCGATATCCCTCGCGGGCGCAACTGCCGGTGCGGGGGATTTCGTCGAGGGCGTCGAGCGCCTGTTCGATCAGCTCGTCCGCGTTGCGCAGGTGGCGGATCTGAATTTGCGCGTTCACGCGCTGCACCAGCTCTGGCTTATGAATTTCAAGGTTCATTTTCAGTGCCCTCCTCTCAAGGCTAGCGTGGTTGCCGCACTATACGTGCGCGCCGTGATTCTGTTTTTCTTCGGGTGCAGCACTACTGCTGCTGCACCTCGCCACGTGGCGAACGCGGGTTAGTCGGGGTACGGAATATCAACCTCAGTAAAGCTGCCGGGCGTTGCCGCGTTCACCGCTTTGACGATCTGCGCAATATGCCGCTTGATTAAACCCCACTGGCCTTTTCCCAAAACAACAATCGCGATTTTGCGGCTCGTGAAGTTCTGCTGATAGCTCAGATTTTGATCGGTCGTCACCAGCACTTCAAACCCTGCTTCTTCGGCCAGCGTGAGCAGTTCGCCGTTTTCCACACGTTCCCAGCCGCGCGCGCGGGCCTCCGTCACCGTGTGATGGTCAATGAGATGGCGGGCCAGCGTTCGCGGCGTACCGTGGTCAAACAAAACCAACATCAGGGCCGGGGCGCAGGGGCTTCGGTGCTATGGGCGACGAATTGGAGCACAGCCTGAACCTGCTCCCGCGTAACGCCGAATTCTTCCACTAATTCGTCAACGCTCATGTCCTGAAGATTTTCAAAAACCGCCGAAACCGGCATCCGTGTTCCGCGGAATACCCATGCGCCGCTGCGCCTGCCGGGAACACTCTCCACCGCGGGGCATTGTGCCCAGTCGAGACTGTTTGCCATCACTCGCGCTCCTTCTTTTCAGGCTATCGCGGAATGCCGCCTCATGGGGCGGAAGTCCTCCTGGAATTTCGTCGGCGGGCTGAACAAATTCGCGCCAGTTGTCGATGACGAGCTTTACACCGGTTTTCTGGATAGCGCGAAAGTCGTCGGTATTGCCGGTGACGAGCGGCCGGCCCATCCGCCCGGCGACAGCCGCGACGAGACAATCCGTAAGCTCAAGCGGTGCACCTTGCCGCGTGGCTTTTGCCCGGGTCGAGGCTGCCGCCCGATCGTCTTCAACACTGGGCAGGATTCCATCGTTTTGCCGGAGCCAGGGCAACACTCTTTGCAACTGCGCCGTTGCGCTCTTCACTTCGAGGCCGTAAACGATCTCGTACACCGTCACGCTGGTGAAGCTGAACACACCGTGCTCTGCGCGTACTGCGCCGCGCGGCCAATGATGACTGGGTTGTGCCCTTTCAGATATTCCGACAAGATTTCGGTATCGGGAATGCACTTGTCCATCAAAGGGCAAGTGGCTGGCAGAGGGCAAGTGGCTGGTCTTTGCCGGTCCGCCGCCGGTCTGCATAGGCAAGCGAAACGACTTCATCAATCAACGCCGCATCTTCCGGGCTGCCGAACATTCCGAGGCCCTGCTCAAACATGGTTTGGTTGGCCGGTTCGCTCGGTGCGACCGGAACGCTGGCCGTGCTTTCGTTCACGAGCAGCTCGATTAACGCATCCACGGAGAAGCCTTGCCGCTGGGCTTCTTCCGTCAGCCGAGCTTCGGTTTGCTGCGAAACGTGAAGGCTCATTATCTGCGCGCCTCTCCTTACAGGTTATCGTGGCGCCGCATTAGATTTTTCCGGCCGCCAGAAACGCCTCGCTACAATCGAAGACCGTGCCCGATCCCGCGACGAAAGCCCACGTCACGACCGTAAGAGTGCGCTACGCCGAGACCGACCAGATGGGCGTCGTCTATTACGCCAACTATCTTGTCTGGATGGAAGTGGCGCGCGTCGATTACTGCCGGGCTGCAGGATTTCACTACAAAGACATGGAACTCGACGACGGCGTTCTGCTGGCCGTCGCCGAATCGCACTGCCGCTATGTGAGCCCGGCGCATTTCGATGAGGAGATTCGGATCGCAACCAGCGTGCCGGATGTGAACCGTCGCTTCGTCTCATTCGATTACGAGATGACGTGCCAGGGGCGCAGAGTGGCGATCGGGCAAACGCGGCACGTGTTCCTCAGGCGCGACCCCGCCAACGGGTTGCGGCCAGTACGTCTACCGGATAAATACGCCGCGATGTTCGGCATCAGGGATTAGCGCGGGCGCCCGCGCACGCGCCTGCCAGTCGTCGTACGATAAGAGCCATGGCTTCGACCACCGTAGCGCACGGCGTCGAGATTCTCGACGTTATTACTCCGGCGTATGCCGAGATTCTGACGCCTGATGCGATGAAG
Source organism: Bryobacteraceae bacterium (assembly GCA_035552355.1). GTDB lineage: Bacteria > Acidobacteriota > Terriglobia > Bryobacterales > Bryobacteraceae > BOG-234. The sequence goes on from DASZLP010000145.1 coordinate 32,451, forward strand.
TTTCTTGGCGAGCTCGCCCGGCGGTTCGAGCCGGTTCGCGCCGAACGGCTCGCCGCGCGCGTCAAGGTGCAGGAGGCGATCGACGGTGGCGCTCTCCCCAACTTTCCCGCCGAAACAGCGGACATCCGCGCGAAGGAATGGACCGTCGCTCCGATCCCCGCCGACCTCCAGGATCGCCGCGTCGAGATCACCGGGCCAGTCGAACGCAAGATGGTGATCAACGCGCTGAACTCCGGCGCCAATGTCTTCATGGCCGACTTCGAAGATTCGAACTCGCCCACCTGGCAGAACGACATCGAGGGCCAGATCAATCTGCGGGACGCGATCCGCGGCACGATCGGCTTCATGAGTCCCGAAGGAAAAAAGTATGCGCTGAACGAGAAGACCGCCGTGCTGCTGGTGCGTCCGCGCGGCTGGCATCTGGTGGAGCGGCGCTGTCTCGTCGCGGGCAAGCCGATGTCCGGATCGCTGTTCGACTTCGGCCTCTACTTCTTCCATAACGCGAAGGCGCTGATGGCGAAGGGCACCGGTCCTTATTTCTATCTGCCGAAGATGGAGCATTATCTCGAAGCGCGCCTCTGGAACGACATCTTCGTCTTCGCGCAGGATTATTGCGGCGTCCCGCAGGGGACGATCCGCGCGACCGTGCTCATCGAAACCATCCTCGGCGCGTTTCAGATGGAGGAGATTCTCTGGGAACTGCGCAACCATTCCGCCGGCCTGAACTGCGGGCGCTGGGACTATATTTTCAGCTACATCAAAAAGTTCGGCACGCGCGCGGACTTCCTGATGCCCGACCGCGTGCTCGTCACGATGGACCGCCACTTCCTGAGCTCCTACGTGCAGTTGTTGATCAAGACATGCCACCGCCGCAACATCCATGCGATGGGCGGCATGGCGGCGCAGATCCCGATCAAGAACGATGTGGCGGCGAATGAGGCGGCGCTCGAGAAGGTGCGGCAGGACAAGCTGCGGGAAGTGAAGGCCGGCCATGATGGCACCTGGGTGGCGCATCCGGGCCTCGTGCCGATTGCGAAGTCCATCTTCGACGAGTACATGAAGACGCCGAATCAGATCGCTGTGAAGCGGGAAGACGTGAATGTGACCGCGAAAGATCTGCTGGAAGTTCCGACCGGAGAGATTTCGGAAGCCGGGCTGCGGTTGAACATCAATGTCGGGCTGCAGTATCTGGAATCGTGGCTGCGCGGCAACGGCTGCGTGCCGATTTACAACCTGATGGAAGACGCGGCCACGGCGGAGATCTCACGCGCGCAGGTCTGGCAGTGGGTGCGGCACGAGGCGAAGACGTCCGATGGCCGGACCATCACGAAGGAGCTCGTTTCGGCGACGATGAAGGAAGAGTTGCAAAAGATCAGGGGGATGATTGGAGTCGAGCGGTTCGACGGCGGGAAGTTCGAGCTGGCGGCCAGGTTGTATGAAGACATGATGGTCGCGCCGCATTTCGATGAATTTTTGACCCTGAAGGCTTATCAGTACGTGTAAAGCAGGTGGCGCGGGCTCTTAGCCCGCCGCGCCGGCAATCTTGCCGGCGCTTGCTTCACAACACGACGATCCCGTTCGCCGCGAGCTGCTGCTTCAACCACCGAACCATCTCCCTCTTATAAGGTTCCGCAATCGCAGGGTTCGACTGCCAGCCGCGAATTCCATGGCCGCCGCCCGGCACACGAAACAGATCACAGCTCGCGCCCACGGCCTGCATCTTCGCGCACATGGCTTTCGACTGTTCGAAAGGCACAAGCGGATCCGCCGTGCCGTGAATCATCAGAAATGGCGGCATTCCCGCCCGCACCTGCTCGATCGGTGACAACTGTGCCAGGCGCGCGATCAGCAGTCCTTCGAGCGGCGTGCCTTTGAGCGAATTGCGGATCTGCGCCGGAATCAGCTCCGACGTTTTGAGAAGCGATACGAGATCCGTCGGCGTGTAGATCGCAACGACCGCTTTGACGGGAGTTTCCAATGCGGCCATCGCCGCAAGCTGTCCGCCGGCGGATTCGCCGATGAGCGCGATGCGGTCCGGGTCGATCCGGTATTCAGCCGCGTGCGCCTTCACGAAGCGGACAGCGGCCTCGACATCGTCGATCGCCACGCCGAACTGGAAGGGATCCGAAGCCAGCCGGTAGTCGATCGAAAACCAGGCGATGCCGGCTTCCGAGAGCGGCTGGAAAAGCGGCGCGACGTCGTAGCGCTTGTCGCCGCGCACCCAGCCGCCGCCGTGCACGACGATCGCGGCGGGAAAAGGGCCGTCGCCGTCCGGGATCGAAGCATCCAGGGCCAGTCGGACACCCGCGGGGCGTGAGTATTCGACGTCGCGGAGAACTTCAGCGGCAAAAGCGGTCGAGGTCATGAGAATGAGAGCGCAGATGGCACCCGGCCATCTGATGGCGGACATCTGTTTGTTGGATGCGGACAGCAGATCGGCCGTTTCAGCGATATGCCGCGGCCTGAATTCCATACAGCTCGGCGTACTGCCCGCCTTTCGCCATCAGGGCTTCGTGCGTGCCCGTTTCGACGACGCGCGAAGCGTCGAGCACCACGATCGAATCCGCCATCCGTACCGTGCTGAAGCGGTGCGAGACGAGAATTGTGATGCGTCCGTTGGAATTCGCCGCCCGCGCCGCCGACGTGAAGGTCTCGAAAAGCGCATGCTCCGTCTCCGCGTCGAGCGCAGCGGTGGGCTCGTCGAGCACCAGCAGCAGCGGCTCGTCCCGCATGAAGCCGCGCGCGAGCGCCAGCTTCTGCCATTGACCGAAGCTGAGTTCGGCGCCGTCCGGCCACGTGGCACCGAGCTGGGTTTCGAGCCCCGCGCCAAGGCGCTCGATGACGTCGTTCGCGCCGGCCCGCTCGACGGCAGCCCCGATAGCCGACACGTTTTCGAAGCGCGGAAGATCGCCGATCCCGACCGTCGACTTCGCGCGAAACTCGAAGCGGAAGAAATCCTGAAAAGCGCCGGCCGTGCGTTTGCGCCACTCCCGCGCGTCCATGCGCGAGATGTCGCGGCCGTCGGCGAGAATGCGTCCGCTGTCCGGCTTGTACATGCGGCAGAGCAGCTTCACCAGTGTGCTCTTGCCCGCCCCGTTCTCACCGACGATGGCGATGACGGAGCCGGGCTTCAATTCCAGATTCACGTCCTCGAGAACCTTGCGCTCCGTGCCCGGATAGGAAAACGAAACGTTTTCGAAGCGGATTCCATCGTTCAGCCTGTCGGGTGCCGGCGTATCGGTTCCTTCTTCGAGAGACGCCGCATAGTCTTCGAGCCAGGCGAGGCGCCGCGATCCATCGAGCCAGAACCCGCGCAGGAAGCCGATCTCACCGACCGTCGCGCCGACATACGCCGAAAGACGCGCGCCCGCCGCGAGGACGAGCAACACCTGCCCCGGCGTGGCGCCGGGCCGCGAGGATACGAACCACACGGCGCCGATGTAGGCCGACCCGAAGAACGCCCACGCCAGCATGTGCCAGAATGCCGTTCCCCAGCGCGCGCCCGCCACAGGACCATACCAGCGCTCCCAAGCCTCGCGGCGTTTCCGCATCAGCAAATCGCCGATGCGCGTGACACGAACTTCTTTGCCGGGCGGCGCGGTCGTCGCGGTGTTGAAGAGATGGCGGGCGAGCCGCGTCGCGGACGTCCCACGTTCCTCCGCCTTGCGCTCGACCGCCGGACGCCACGAGGCAGTCCAAACGGCAGGCAGTGCGAACAACGGCAACAGCACGAGCGCCGGCTGAATCGAAATGAGCAGAGCGATGGTGACAGCGAGGCGCAGTATCCATCCGCAGGTCGTGAAAAGCGACATGTACATGTGGTCGAGCACGAACACCTGATCGCGCAGCATCGAGAGGCGATCGATGTATTCGGGCCGCTCGTGATGGGCGACTGTGATAACCGAAGCCTGCAGCCGGGCGACGTGGGATTCGAGCGCGATGGTGACTCGGTCGCGAAAACGCCGTTGCGTGCGGTCGCTGATGACGCGCAGGAACCACGTGCCGGCGGCCGAGACGGCAAGTCCCATGGCGGCGCCGATGGTGAGAGTACTCCGATGTCCAACCAGCCCATCGGTGAGAAGTTTCAGCCAGAGCGCGAACAACGCATCGGGAAGCGCGGCGAGCAGCACGAGTCCGAACGCGACGGTCAACATGCGCGGCTCGGCTTCGTAGCCGCGCTTCAGCGCGCGCCACATTGCCGGCAGCGCTGGCGGCATCTCCGATAAAACCGCCGCAGGCGCCTCAGTCAAGCCGGACGGCATCCGCCTCTCCTTCCTCAACGAAGCGCGAGGCCTGCAGCTCGAACATGGTGCAATAGCGTCCGCCGAGAGCCATCAGCTCGTCGTGTGTGCCGAGCTCGACAACGCGACCATGTTCGAGCACGCAGATACGATCGGCGTGCCGGACCGTCGAGAATCGATGCGAGATCAGGATTGTCGTGGTGTGGCGCGTGGCTTTCAGCAGACGGTCGAAAATCTCGGCTTCGCCGCGCACATCGAGCTGCGCGGTCGGCTCGTCGAGAATCACGACGCCCGCGCCCAGGTTCACGGCGCACAACGCGCGGGCGAGCGCGATGCGCTGCCACTGGCCTCCGGAAAGCTCAGTGCCGCCTTCGTAACCGCGCGCGAGGATGGTGTCCATCTCCGCCAGATTCGCCGCGCCCGCATCGGCGAGGGCGCCCCGGATCGCGTCGTCCGG
>DASZLP010000146.1:0-18862 GCA_035552355.1 Bryobacteraceae bacterium
GAAGCTTCTGGATGAAGGCCGCGCCGGCGACAACGTCGGGCTGCTGCTGCGCGGCGTGGAAAAGACCGAAGTCGAGCGCGGACAGGTGATCGCGAAGCCGAATTCGATCAAGCCGCACAAGAAGTTCAAGGGCGAAGTTTACGTGTTGTCGAAGGAAGAAGGCGGGCGTCACACGCCGTTCTTCAAGGGCTATCGTCCGCAGTTCTACTTCCGCACGACGGACGTCACGGGCGTGGCGGAGATGCCGGAAGGCACCGAAATGGTAATGCCCGGCGACAACGTGCAGCTGAACGTCGAGCTGATCACGCCGGTCGCCATGGATAAGGGCCTGCGCTTCGCCATCCGCGAAGGCGGCAGGACCGTCGGCGCGGGCACGGTCAGCGAGATTTTGGATTAACGAATGGCTTTAAAAGATCGAATTCGGATTCGGTTGAAGGCATACGACCATCGTGTGCTCGATCAATCGACATCGGAGATTGTAGACACGGCGAAGCGGACCGGGGCCACGGTAGCGGGCCCCATTCCGCTGCCGACGTCGACGTCACGGACGACGGTATTGCGGTCGCCGCATGTGGACAAGAAGTCGCGGGAACAGTTTGAGATCCGGACGCACAAGCGTTTGCTCGACATCCTCGAGCCGACGCAGCAGACGGTCGATGCGCTGATGAAGCTCGATCTGCCGGCGGGTGTGGACGTCGAGATCAAAGCGTTCGGCAAGAGTTAGAGGGAACGCGGCGGGCAGCCGCCTGTACCGGAGATAGAGAGATATGAGTCCAGGAATTCTGGGAAAGAAGATCGGCATGACGCAGTTGTTCCGGCCGGACGGGCAGGTGGTCCCCGTGACTCTGCTCAAGGCGGGGCCCTGCTTCGTCGTGCAGCGCAAGACGCCGGCGACCGACGGATATGACGCGGTCCAGTTGGGTCTGAATGAGTTCGTGAAGCCGAAGCGGATCAATAAACCGGCCACCGGTCACCTGAAGAAAGCCGGGGCGGAAGGCGCGAAGTTCCTGCGCGAATTCCGGCTGCACCCTGGTCAAACCGGGGGCGAAGGCGATCTGAAGCAGGGCGACAAAGTGCTGGCCAGCGACTTCAAACCCAATGAGAAGGTCGATGTGATCGGGGTTTCGAAGGGCCGCGGCTTCGCCGGCGTCGTCAAGCGCCACCACTTCGGAGGCGGCGAAGAATCACACGGCGACATGCACCACCGGGCGCCGGGTTCGATCGGCGCTTCGAGCTATCCGTCCCGCGTTGTGCCCGGCATGCGCATGGGCGGCCATATGGGCCACGCGCAGGTAACGGTGCGCAATCTCGAAATCGTCGAAGTGGATGCCGAGGACAACGTGCTGGTGGTCAAGGGCGCGGTCCCGGGTCCCAACGGCGGATATGTTGTCGTACGGAGGGCGAAGCGCTAATGCCCACAGTTGACGTCCTCGATCTGAACAACGCGAAGGTCGGCACCGTCGAGCTTTCCGATGCCGTATTCGGAGCGGAAGTGAACGAGAACCTGCTCTACGAATCGGTCCGGCATTATCTGGCAGGCACGCGCGCGGGCACGCACAAGACCAAGACCCGCCACGAAGTCGCCGGGTCCGGCAAGAAGCTCTGGAAGCAGAAGGGCACCGGACGCGCCCGCATGGGTTCGGTCCGCAGCCCGATCTGGCGGCATGGCGGTACGGTGCATGGACCGCAGCCGCGCGACTACAGCTACAAGCTGCCGCGCAAGATGCAACTGGGCGCGCTGCGCTCGGCGCTGTCGGCCAAGCTGCGCGACGGTGAGCTGAAAGTCATCTCGGCTTTCCAGCTTGCCGATCACAAGACGAAGAATTTTACGAGCACGCTGTCGAAGCTCGAAACCGGCAAGAAGGTTCTGCTGGTCGAAACGGCGGAGAATCGCAATCTCGAGCTGAGCGCGCGAAATGTCGAGGGCGTGGTAGTGGTCCGCAGCCACGAGGTGCATCCGTATCAGTTGCTCGGCGCAAAGCATGTGCTGCTGACGCAGGCCGCCGCCGCGAAGCTGAGCGAAACTCTTGCAAAGTCAGCGCCCAGGCCGAAAGAGGGGCAGGAATAAATGACGATTCACGATACATTGATCCGGCCGCTCGTCACCGAAAAAGGCATCACGAAGAAAGAAGAAGAGCGCACGCTCTGCTTCCAGGTTTCGGCCGATGCCAACAAGATCATGGTGAAGCAGGCCGTCGAAAAGCTGTTCAAAGTCAAAGTGGAAGAAGTGCGGACGGCGAATTTCGAAGGCAAGCTGCGCCGCCGCGGCCGCTTCACCGGCTACCGTTCCGACTGGAAAAAGGCATACGTGAAACTCGAGGCAGGCCAGAAGGTGCCCGAGTTCACGGAAATGTAGGGCGTCCTCGGATATAGACATGGCGATAAAAAAGTTCTCACCCACAACCCCGAGCCGGCGCTACATGACGGTGGTGTCGCGCGCGGGCATCACCAAAGATACGCCCGAGAAATCACTCGTCGAGCCGCGCCCGAAATCGGGCGGCCGCAACAGCGGGGGGCGCGTCACCTCGCGTTTCATCGGCGGCGGCCACAAGCAGGCGTATCGTGTCATCGATTTCAAGCGCGACAAGTTCGGGATTCCCGCCAGAGTTGCCGCGATCGAGTACGATCCGAACCGCTCGGCGCGCATCGCGCTGCTGCATTACGCTGACGGCGAGAAGCGTTACATCATCGCGCCCGAAGGCCTCGCAGTTGGCGCTACCGTTTCTTCGGGACCGGAAGCCGACATCCTCGTCGGCAATGCCCTTCCTCTCAAAAATATTCCCGCCGGCACCATCGTCCATAACATCGAATTGAGACCCGGCAAAGGCGCCCAGATGGCGCGCTCGGCCGGCACGCAGGCGCAGTTGGTGTCGCGCGAAGGCGGTGTCGCGCTGCTGAAGTTGCCCTCCGCTGAAGTGCGGCGCGTTTCGACCGACTGCATGGCGACGATCGGCGTGGTCGGCAACAGCGATCACGAAAACGTTTCGCTCGGCAAGGCCGGACGCAAACGCTGGCTCGGCAAGAGCCCGCATAATCGCGGCGTGTCGATGAACCCGGTCGATCACCCGCACGGGGGCGGCGAAGGCAAGACGTCCGGCGGACGCCACCCCGTTACACCGTGGGGCCAGCCGACGCGCGGATTCAAGACGCGGAATAACAAGCGCACCGACAAATTCATCGTGAATCGAAGGGGCAAAAAGTAGCTCATGGCACGCTCCGTCAAAAAAGGACCATTTACCGACACTCATCTCGAACAGCGCATCGACGCGCTGAACGCGGCCAACGAGAAGAAGGTCATCCGCACGTGGTCGCGGCGGTCGACTATTCTGCCCGAGTTCGTGGGCCACACCGTCGCCGTGCACAACGGCCGCAAGTTCATTCCGGTCTATGTGACCGAGAACATGGTCGGGCACAAGATGGGCGAGTTCTCCCCGACCCGCACGTTCAAGGGGCATCAGGCGAAGGCGGCGACTGAAAAGTCGTCGAAGGCTTAAACGAGGGCGATATGGAAGTCAAAGCAGAAGCCAGATATATCCGGGTCTCGGCGCAGAAAGCCCGCCTCGTGGTGGACCTCATCCGCGGCCGCAAAGCCAACGACGCCATCATCACGCTGCGCTCGGTGAATAAGCGGATCGCGCCGACCGTCGAGAAAGTGCTGCATTCGGCCATCGCCAATGCGACCAATAAGAACGAAGACGTCGACGTGGATCAGCTCTACGTGTCGGAAGCGTATGTGAATGAAGGTCCGCGGCAGAAGCGGGTGCGTCCGGCTCCGATGGGCCGCGCTTACCGGATTCAGAAACGCACGTCGCACATTGTCGTCAAGGTAGCGGAGAAATAATGGGACAAAAGGTACATCCTTATGGTTTTCGTCTCGGCTTCAACAAGCCGTGGCGCTCGCGCTGGTTCTCCAAGCAAGGCTATGCGGGCCTGCTGCAGGAAGATCTCGAGCTGAAGGAAGGGCTGCGATCGCAGTTGAAATCCGCCGGCGTCAGCTCGATCGAAGTCGACCGCCCCGGCAACAAGCTGCGGGTCACCATCCGCACGTCGCGTCCCGGCATCATCATCGGCCGCAAAGGCGCTGAGATCGAAAAGCTCAAAGCCACCCTCGCGAAGAAGACCAAACGCGAAGTCTTCATCGACATTCAGGAAGTGCACAAACCGGAGCTCGACGCGCAGCTTGTCTCCGAATCGATCGCGCTGCAGCTCGAAAAACGCGTGGCTTTCCGGCGTGCGATGCGCAAAGCCGTCGATTCCGCGCTGCGCTTTGGCTGCAAGGGAATCAAAGTCCGGGTGTCGGGACGGCTGAACGGCGCCGAAATCGCCCGCAGCGAATGGTATCTGCAGGGGCAGCTTCCGCTTCACACCCTGCGCGCCGATATCGACTACGGCACGACCGAAGCGCACACGACCTACGGCGTAATCGGCGTCAAGGCGTGGCTCTACAAAGGCGAAATTCTGGCCGATGGCAAACGCACCCCGATGGGCGACGAGCCGCGCCGCAACGAACGCGGGCCCGGTGGACGCGATCGCGACCGCCGTCCGCCACGCAGAGATGGAGATCGTCCGCCGGCGCGAGTCGGCGGTGAGCACACCGTCGGCGAACCCGCCGCGCCCGTGCAGGCGCCGCCTCCGGAAGCGCGTCCGGTGGTGCAGCGTACGGGCGGACCGATCATGCCGCCGCTGATGCCGCCGACGCAGCCCGCGTGGAAAGAACCGAAGCCGGAGGCAGCCCCCGAGGCGCCCGAAACCACGCCCTCGGACGAACCGGAGAACAAGGAATAACCGACTATGTTGATGCCCAAGAAGGTCAAATACCGCAAAGTACAACGCGGTCGGATGAAGGGCAAAGCCTGGCGCGGATCGTCGATTTCGTTCGGCGAGTACGGACTGAAGGCCATGGAGTGCGGCTGGATCACGTCCCGCCAGATCGAAGCGGCCCGTATCGCGATGACCCGCTTTATCAAGCGCGGCGGCAAGGTGTGGATCCGTTTGTTCCCCGACAAGCCGATCACCAAGAAGCCGGCTGAAACCCGTATGGGTAAGGGCAAGGGCGCGCCGGAGGAGTGGGTGGCAGTGATTCGTCCGGGCAAGGTGCTGTTCGAGATGGAAGGCGTCGGGCACGACATCGCGCAGCAGGCCATGCGCCTCGCGGCCCACAAGATCCCGCTCAGGACGAAATTTCTGGCGCGCGAAACGGCGGCGGAGTAACCGACGATGAAGAGACAGAAACTGAAAGCGCTCGACCCCGGGGAGATGCGCGCGAAGCTCACCGAGATTGACGAGCAGTCGTTCCGGGTGAAGTTCCAGATGTCGATGGGGCAGACCGACGGGCTGAAGCGCCTGCGCGAGAATCGCAGGGACCGCGCGCGCCTGCTGACGTGGTTGCGCCAGGACGAACTGAAGAAGGCGGCGAAGTAGATGGCTGAGAATACCGAAGCTCAAAAAAATCAGGCTCCGAACCAGCACAAGAACGAAAAGGTCGGCGAAGTCGTTTCGACCAAAATGCAGAAGACGATCGTCGTGCAGGTGTCGCGCCGCGTGCCGCACCCACTCTATCGCCGGATCGTCATGAAGCACAAGAAATTCTACGCGCATGACGAAGAGAACACGGCGCGAGTGGGCGATGTGGTGCGAATCGTCGAGTGCCGTCCGATGAGCAAGCTGAAGCGGTGGCGATTGGGCGATGTGATCCGGCGGTCGGCGCTGGTCGGAACGGCGCAGCCTTCCGATCTCGACGTGAAGGTTTAGGCAGGACAGGCTTCGGCCTGTCGGGTTTTGATTTTTGAGGAATAAACCATGATTGGGATGAGAACCATTCTCGAGGTAGCCGACAACAGCGGCGCGCGCCGTCTCTCGTGCATCGCGCCGCGCGGCGGCGACCTCGGGCTCCGCGCCGGGCTCGGCGATGTCGTGACGGCCTCCGTTAAAGAAGCGGCGCCGGATTCGGCGATCAAGAAGGGCAAGGTCGTCCGCTGCGTGATCGTGCGGATGCGCAAGGAAACCCGCCGGCGTGACGGCAGCTACATCCGCTTCGATTCGAACGCCGCGGTGCTGATCAACGAAGTCGGCGAGCCGGTCGGCACGCGCGTCTTCGGGCCGGTGGCCCGCGAGCTGCGCGACAAGCGCTACATGAAAATCGTTTCGCTTGCCCCGGAGGTTATCTGATGTCGCAGAAACTGCTCAAAGACAAGCGCCCGCCGGTTCGCATCCAGCTCAAGAAGGACGATCAGGTGAAGGTGATCGCGGGCCGTGACCGCGGCAAGACCGGGCGTATCCTCAGCGTGGATTCGGTAACCGGCCGCGTGGTTGTCGAACACGTCAACATGATCAAGCGGCACACGCGGAAGAACCCGGCCAAACAGATCGCCGGCGGCATCGCGGAGAAGGAAGCTGCGATCGCGGTTTCGAACGTGATGATTCTCTGCGGCAAGTGCGGACCGGCGCGCATCGGTCATCACGTGACCGAAACGCCCGGTGGCAAGGCGCGGCGCATGCGCATCTGCCGCAAGTGCGGCCAGACGCTCGATAAGTAAACGGAAAATTTCATGGCAGCGAGACTGAGAGAGCATTATCTGAAAAAAGTGGTGCCGGCCCTGACGAAGGAGTTCGGATACACCAACGTCATGGCGGTCCCGAAGGTCGACAAAGTGTCGATCAATATCGGGCTGGGTGAAGCCACCGGCAACGCCAAGCTGATGGATGGCGCCGTCAACGAACTGACCGCGATCGCCGGCCAGAAGCCGGTGATCACCAAGGCGAAAAAATCGATCGCCGCCTTCAAACTACGCGAAGGCATGTCGATCGGAACCATGGTCACGCTGCGCGGCGACCGCATGTATGAGTTCCTCGACCGGCTGATGAACGTGGCCCTGCCCCGCGTGCGCGACTTCCGCGGCGTGTCGTCCAAATCGTTCGACGGGCGCGGCAACTATACGCTCGGCGTCAAAGATCAGCTCATTTTCCCCGAGATCGACTATTCGAAAGTCGAAAAGACGAAGGGGATGAATATTTCCATCACTACCACGGCACGCACCGACGCCGAAGGCATGGCGTTGCTCAAGCAGATGGGCATGCCGTTTCGCACGCAGTAGCAGAACTCAGTAACAGCAGCAGGAGAACGAGATTAGATGGCAACAACCGCCAAGATCGCAAAAGACGCAAAACAGGCCGCTGCCAACAAGCTGGCTCACGAGCAAAAGAAGAAGCCGAAGTTCGCCTGCCGCCATCGCAACCGCTGCTGGCGCTGCGGCCGGCCGCGCGCGTTCCTGCGTAAGTACGGCATCTGCCGGCTTTGTTTCCGCCAGTTGGCGCTCAATGGTGAAGTGCCCGGCGTGGTCAAGGCGAGTTGGTAGGAAGGAGGACCGTTCAGTGACCAGTGATCCAATCGCGGATATGCTGACGCGGGTGCGCAACGCCATGGCGGCGCGCCATCCCAAAGTCGACGTGCCGGCATCGAAGCTCAAGACCGAGATCGCCCGCATCCTCAAAGAAGAGGGCTACATCGCCAACTTCAAAGTCGCCGAGGAAGGCGTCAAGAAGGTCATCAAGATCTATCTGAAATATGCTTCCGACAGTTCTTCGGTGGTAACCGGTATCGAGCGCGTGTCGCGCCCCGGCTGCCGGACCTACGTCGGCACCACCGACATCCCGCGCGTGCAGGGCGGGCTCGGCATCAGCATCCTCACCACGCCCCGCGGCGTGATGACCGGACGCACGGCGCGCAAGGAAGGCGTCGGCGGCGAGATTCTTTGCAGGGTTTGGTAGTGACCACCAGCCGCGCGTCTGCGAATACCGATGGTGGGGATAAGTTGAACAATTCAGCTTTGAAAGAACAGCTATGTCCAGAGTAGGTAAAAAGCCGATTCCGGTTCCCTCCGGCGTGAAGTTTCAGATCGGCGACCAATTGAAAGTGCAGGGGCCTAAAGGCACGCTCGAAGTGCCGATCCCCGCGGGGATAAGCGTTCAGCAAAACGGCGCGAATCTCGAAATCCATCGGGAATCCGACCAGCATGCCGCGCTGCACGGGCTGACCCGGGCGCTGGCAGCGAATGCCGTACAGGGCGTTTCGACCGGCTTCACCCGCGAGCTCGACATCGTCGGCATCGGCTACCGCGCCGACGTGAAGGGGAAGATCGCCACGTTCGTGCTGGGCTACTCGCATCCGATCGAAGTTCTGCTGCCGGAAGGCGTCGATCTCAGGATCGACAAGCAGACCCATCTGGTTCTGTCCGGACACGACAAGCAGATGATCGGGCAGGTGGCGGCGAACATTCGCGCGCTGCGCAAGCCCGATCCCTACAAGAACAAGGGCGTCCGCTACACCGGCGAAGCGCTGAAGAAGAAGGTCGGCAAATCCGGCGCCACCGGAGGCAAGAAGTAATGATCCGTAAGACTTCGAAGAACGAGATCCGCGAACGCGTGCACGTGCGCATTCGTAAGAAGCTGCAGGGCACGAGCGAGCGGCCGCGCCTTGCGATCTTCCGTTCGACCGCGCATATTTACGCGCAGGTGATCGACGACTCGAAAGGCGTGACGCTTGTCGCCGCGAGCTCGACCGAAAAAGCGACCGCGCTCAAAACCGGCGGCAACGTCGAGGCCGCCAGCGCGATCGGCAAGCGCGTGGCCGAGCGGGCCAAAGAGAACGGCATCAACCAGGTGGTGTTCGACCGCGGCGGCTATCTTTACCATGGCCGCGTGAAGGCGCTCGCCGACGCGGCGCGTGAAGCAGGATTGGAGTTTTAATGGCAACAGCAACGGTGAAACGGGTCGATCCGCAGTCGTTGAATCTTAAAGAAAACGTCGTCGCGATCAACCGCGTCACGAAGGTCGTCAAGGGCGGCAAGAACATGAGCTTTTCGGCGCTCGTGGTGGTCGGCGATTCCTCGGCGCGCGTCGTCGGGTTCGGCGTAGGCAAGGCGAAGGAAGTTCCCTCGGCGATCCGCAAAGGCATCGAGGCGGCGAAGAAAAATCTGCGCCGCATCCATCTGCTCGAAAACACGATTCCGCATCAGGTGCTGGGGCGCTTCGGCGCCGGCATGGTGATGCTGAAGCCCGCGCCGGATGGAACAGGTGTGATCGCCGGCGGTCCGGTGCGCGCCGTGGTGCAGGCCTGCGGGATTCCCAATGTGCTGACGAAATCGATCGGCAGCCACAATCCGCACAACGTGGTGAAGGCGACCATCGACGCTCTCGAAAAACTGCGCGACAGGAAGGCCGTGATGGAAATGCGCGGCCTCAACCCGGAGAAGATGTAATGGCTGCTTCAAATAATCAAACCGCCGCAGGCGCGGGCAAAATCAAAATCAAGCTGATCGGCAGCCCGATCTGCACACCGGAAAAGCACAAAGCGATCGTGCGCGCGCTCGGGTTGCGGAAGATGAACCAGGTGGTCGAGCGTCCGGATACGCCGTCGTTCCGCGGGTTCGTGAAAAAGGTTCCGCATCTGCTGGCGCTCGTAGACTAGTCAAGGAATTTCAAATGAATCTCAGTTCACTCAGACCCCCGACAGGTCAGAAGCACCGGAAAAAGCGCATCGGCCGCGGCATGGGTTCCGGCAAGGGCAAGACGTCGACCCGCGGACACAAGGGCGCGCGCTCCATCTCCGGCTACAGCATCATGCGCGGATTCGAAGGCGGCCAGATGCCGCTGCATCGCCGTCTGCCCAAGCGCGGCTTCACCAACATCTTTAAGAAGCAGTACGCGATCGTCAACCTGCGCGATCTTGAAAGGCTCTCCGGCGACAGCTTCACGGCGGATAGTCTGATCGCCGCAGGCGTAATCAAAAAGCTGGGCGATGGACTCAAGATCCTCGGCACGGGCGATATTACGCGAAAAATCGACGTGGAAGCGCATATTTTTTCCAAATCAGCGGCGGAAAAGATTCAGAAGGCAGGCGGCCAGGCGCACGTAATCGGCGCGGCCGCGTAAGGGCATAGAATAGTCGGCGTTGGAGCGAGAAAACCTGTGGGCAAGCTTTTTGAAGCCATCGGCAACATATTCCGTATTCCGGACCTCCGGAAGCGCGTCCTGTTCACGTTCGCCATGCTCGCCGTGTACCGGTTCGGCAGCTATGTGCCGACACCGGGCATCGACGTCATCCGCTGGCAGGACTTCCTGACGCGCCAATCGGGCGGCATTTTTGGATTCTTCGACTTGTTCGCGGGCGGTAACATCCGGCGGCTGTCGGTATTCGCGCTGGGCATCATGCCGTATATCACGGCGTCGATCATTCTTCAGTTGCTCACCGTCGTCGTTCCGACCCTCGAAAAACTGCAGAAGGAAGGCGAGCTCGGCCGGCGCAAGATCACGCAGTGGACCCGCTACCTGACCGTGGCGCTCGGCATCGCCCAGTCGTTCGGCATCGCCATGAGCCTGCAGGCCATGCAGGACAACATCGTAATCCACCCCGGACTTCCGTTCGTTCTGCTGACGATTCTTTCGCTCACCACCGGCACGGCGTTCATCATGTGGCTTGGCGAGCAGATCACCGAGCGCGGCGTCGGCAACGGCATGTCGCTGATCATCTTCACCGGCATCGTGGTCGGGGTTCCGAACGCTATTGGCAACCTCTATACAAACGTCTTCGTCACGCGCGAGTGGAACGTGCTGGAACTGGTGCTGATTCTGGTCATGATGATCGCGGTCGTCGCCTTCATCGTTATGGTGGAAACAGCCGAGCGGCGCATCCCGGTCCAGTACGCCAAGCGCGTGATCGGCCGGCGCGTGATGGGCGGGCAATCGACGCACATGCCGCTGAAGGTCAACGCGGGCGGTGTCATTCCGGTGATCTTCGCCTCCTCGATTCTGGCCTTTCCGCAGACCATCGCGACGGCTTCGTTCGTCAAGAATAATGCCTGGCTCAGCAATACTCTGCTCGTGATTCGCCACGGCGAGCCGCTCTACGTGATCCTGTTCGTCGCGCTGATCATCTTCTTCTGCTTCTTCTACGTTTCGATCATTTTCAATCCGAATGAAGCAGCGGACAACATGCGCAAGTATGGCGGATTCATTCCGGGCATCCGGCCGGGGCGCAGCACGTCCGATTACATGAACACGATCCTCACGCGGATCACGTTCGTGGGCGCGATCTATCTGGCTGTCCTCTGCCTGATTCCGGACATCATGATCTCGGGCATTCACCTGCAGCACCTGCCGTTGATCGGGAACTGGATCGACAAGTTACCGGTGCGGTTCATTCTGGAAGGTCTCAATGTTCAGTTCTACTTCGGCGGCACGTCGCTGCTGATCGTCGTGGGCGTGGCGATGGACACCATCAACCAGATCGAAGCGCAGCTCATCATGCGCCACTATGAAGGGTTTACTCCGCGAGCCGGACGTGTCCGCGGACGCCGCAGCTCGTACTAAATGGCGGGAAAATCAAGCTCAAGGAAGACGGTGAGCACCGTCGTTGTGGACGGCGCCGCGCCCGTGGCATTAACGCATCCAGTCGCGATCATTCTCTTCGGGTCCCCCGGTTCCGGCAAAGGAACGCAATCGAAATACCTGGTCGAATGGCTCGGCATTCCGCAGATTTCGACGGGCGACATGCTGCGGGAACACATCCGCCACGGCGATTCCATCGGCAAAGCGATCTCCGAGCGGATGGGCGCCGGCATGCTGGTTTCCGACGAACTGGTCAACCAACTGGTCTTCGAGCGGATCAGTCAGCCCGACGCGAAGCGCGGTTTCATCCTGGACGGTTACCCCCGCACGCCGGCCCAGGCGGAAGAAATGATGAGGCTGCTCGCGGCGCGCGGAGCGGGCGAGGTGGTAATTCACCTTGTTGTTGATTACAATGTAATTATCTCGCGGATGAGTGGGAGACGAGTGTGCCCGGTGTGCGGCACGCTTTATAATGCAATCTCCCGCCCCCCGAAGGTCGACGGTATTTGCGATCTCGAGGGAGCCACGCTGGTGATTCGCGACGATGACCGGGAAGAAGTGGTGCGGGAGCGGCTGGCGCAGTATGAACGCCAGACGCGGCCCCTGATTGAATTTTTCCGCGCGACCAGCGACCGGTTGATCGAAGTGGATGCGAGCCGCGAACGGCCGGAAGCCGTGTTCGAACGAATCAAGACGGAGTTGCGAGGGGTTGGTCTGGGCGCCGGTCTGAGGGATGTCCTGCCGGAAGCCAGTTCATGATCATCCGCAAGACTTCGTCGGAGCTGGAAAAGATGCGCCGCAGCGGTTTGCTGGTTCACAAAATCCTGCATGCGCTGGGCGCGATGGTGGAAGACGGCGTTTCGACCTGGGATCTGGAAGTAGCGGCGGTGAAGATGATGGGGGACGCCGGGGCGAAGCCCGCGTTCAAAGACTACTTCGTGCCGGCCGCCGGAGAGAAATATAAGTACGTGCTTTGCACCTCGGTGAATGAAGAAATCGTGCATGGCATGCCGAACCCGAGAAGGGTTGTGAAGAAGGGCGACATCGTGTCGATCGATACGGGCGTCCAGCTGGATGGATATTTTGGCGATTCAGCGCTGACGGTGGGAGTTGGCGAACTGAGCGAGCAGGCGAAGAAGCTTTTGAAGGTGACCGAGGAGTCGCTGGAACTGGCGATCGATAAGGTCCGCGAAGGCAATCGCCTGTTCGATATTTGCGGTACGGTCGAGAATTACGTGACGGGTAACGGGTTCTCGATCGTGCGCGAGTATGTGGGGCACGGGATCGGGACGCAGCTTCATGAAGAGCCGCAGATTCCGAATTACGTGGACAAGCGGAACGAGAATCCGCGGCTGCGCGAAGGAATGGTGCTCGCGATCGAGCCGATGGTGAATGCCGGCCGGCCGGAAGCGAAGGTCTTGAAGGATAAGTGGACCGCGGTGGCGAAGGATGGGTCGTATTCAGCCCACTTCGAGCACTGCGTGGCGGTGACGGCGAACGGCCCCTGGGTTTTGACCCGGCCGTGAGTGGATGCCAGTGCTTCGGTGGGGATAAGAGACCGATTTCTGGTGAACGCAGGTGGGACAGGCTTTAGCCTGTCCGGGTTTCGAGCTTGACCGTCGAAGCCGTGGTGATCGAAGAATTGCCGAGCCTGCTTTACCGGCTCGAGCTGAGTAACAAAGCGCAGGTTCTCGCGCACGGCGCGGGGGCGGCGGTAAGGAATTGGGTCCGGCTGCTGCCGGGCGACCGCGTGGAAGTCGAGCTCGGTGAGCACGATCTCACGCGGGGGCGGGTAGTGAAGAAGTTGTAGCGCACAAACCGAAGGGCCGTTGTGCGCGAGAAAGAATGGATATGAAGGTTCGAGCGTCAGTCAAAAAGATTTGCGACAAATGCAAGCTGATCCACCGCGAAGGTGTCGTCCGCGTCATTTGCGTCAACCCGAAACACAAGCAGCGTCAGGGATAGGAGTTCAGGAAAATGGCACGTATTGCCGGCGTTGATTTACCACCGAAAAAGCGGGCCGAGATCGGCCTCACTTATATCTACGGCATCGGCCGCACGCGCTCAAAGAGCCTGCTCCACCGCGCGAACATCGATGCCAACAAGAAGATCGGGGACATGACGGAAGAAGAAGTCAACAACGTCCGTAACATCCTCGAAGAAGAAGGTGCGGTCGAAGGCGATCTCCGCAAGGAAGTTTCGCTCAACATCCGGCGCCACATCGAAATGGGCTCGTATCGCGGACTGCGGCACCGCCGCGGCCTGCCCACGCGCGGCCAGCGCACGCACACCAATGCGCGCACCCGGAAGGGTCCGCGTAAGGGCACCGTGGCCAACAAGAAGAAAGCGACGTCGAAAACATAATGGCGAAAGCACCAGCGAAGGGCACGAAGAAAAAAACCTTCAAAAAGAAGGAAAAGCGGGTCGTACACGTCGGCGTTGTGCACGTGCAGGCGACGTTCAACAACACGATCGTGACGATCTCCGATCCCGAAGGCAACACGGTGTCCTGGTCGAGCGCGGGCTCTCTGGGCTTCCGCGGCTCCCGCAAAGGCACGCCGTTTGCCGCGCAGCAGGCCGCTTTGACGGCGGCGAACAAGGCCAACGAAGTCGGATTGCGCACGGTTGAAGTGCGGGTGTCGGGACCGGGTTCGGGCCGTGAATCGGCGGTGCGCGCGCTGGCGACGGCGGGCCTGGACGTGCGGTCGATTCGCGACACGACGCCGATTCCGCACAACGGCTGCCGGCCTCCGAAGAAGAGAAGAGTTTAGCGGTTTTTAGAAATAAAGCGGGAAGAAGGTCCATCGGATCGTAAACCGCACGTGAGCAAAAAAGGAGCACCATTTGGCACGTTACAGAGGCCCTGTCTGCCGGCTTTGCCGGCGCGAGGGCATGAAACTATTCCTCAAAGGCGAGCGCTGCCACACTGAGAAGTGTGCGATCGAGAAGCGCAACTTCGTCCCCGGACAACACGGCAAAGACCGCAAGACCAAGAAGATGGATGGCTACGGTCTGCAGCTTCGTGAGAAGCAGAAGGTTCGGCGCATTTACGGCGTCCTCGAGGCCCAGTTCCGTAATACTTACCACAAGGCCGTCAAGATGAAAGGCATCACCGGCGAGAACCTGATGGGCACGCTCGAGCGGCGTCTCGACAGCGTGATCTACCGGATGGGGCTCGGGGCGAGCCGCGCGCAGGCGCGCCAGATCGTCCGTCACGGGCACATCGAAGTGAACGCGAAGAAGGTCAACATCCCGTCTTTCATCGTGAAGCCGGGCCAGGAAATCGCGGTGCGCGAATCGAGTAAAAACAATCCGACGATTCTTTCGTCGCGCGACGCTACCGCGCATGCGCCGTCGCCCTCCTGGATGGATGTCGATCGTGAAAATCTGAAGGGCCGCATCAACTCGACGCCGCGCCGCGACGAGCTGGTGCAGATCCCGATCAATGAGCAGTTGATCGTCGAGTTGTACAGCAAGTAAAGACGTGTCTGGCAAAGGCGCGAAGAACGCAAAGAAATTCGATTTGGTATTTCACGTTGCGGCCTTTGCGTCTTTGCGAGAAATTTGCATTTGGTTTCAGCAGTAAAATCCGGCGTGCGCGGATTGAGACAAAGCCACGCCGTAATTTGGAGTAAATAAAAAACGTATGTTCAAGGGATTTCAAAAACCCAAACGTCTGGTCGCCAATACCGAGACCCTGACGGAGCGCTATGGGCAGTTCACCGCCCAGCCGTTCCAGCGCGGCTTCGGCACCACCATCGGCAACTCGCTGCGCCGCGTGCTCCTGTCGAGCATCGAAGGCGCGGCCATCACCGCCATCCGCATCGAAGGCGTGGATCACGAATTCAGTCCGATTCCGGGCGTTGTGGAAGACGCCACGGACATCATCCTCAACCTGAAGCAGGTGCCTTTTAAAGTGATCGGCGAAGGTGTGAAGACAGTGCGCGTGGTCGCGGAAAAAGCCGGTGAAGTCTTCTCCGGCGCCATCCAGACCGATGCCGATGTGGAAGTGCTCGATCGCAGCCTGCACATCGCCACCGTCAGCGAAGGCGGCAAGCTCGATATCGAGATGCGACTGAAGACCGGCCGCGGTTATGTCGGGGCCGACAAGAATTTCGACGAAGATCTCGCGATCGGCTACATTCCGATCGACTCGGTCCACTCGCCGGTCCGCAAAGTCAACTTCACGGTGGAGGCCGCCCGTCTCGGTCAGATGACCGACTACGACAAACTCACCCTTGAAGTCTGGAGCAACGGCGCCATCTCCCCGCAGGACGCCATAGGCCACGCCGCGAAGCTGCTGAAAGATCACATGACGATCTTCATCAACTTCGAGGAAATCACCGAGGCCACCGAAGAGCCGGCCGAGCGCAGCCTGGATCGAGTAAGCGATCAGCTCAACCGCAGCGTGGAAGAGCTGGAGCTTTCCGTGCGTTCTTACAACTGCCTCAAGAACGCGGGCATTCAGACCATCGGCGAGCTGGTGCAGAAGTCGGAATCGGAAATGCTTCGAACGAAGAACTTCGGCCGCAAGTCGCTCAACGAAATCAAGGAAATCCTCCAGACCATGGGGCTTTCGCTCGGCATGAAGCCCGATGCGCACGGCCGCCTGATCTCTCCCCCGCCCCCGCCGCCGGGCTCGGTGCCGGAGGAATTGCCGGACGAAGATCAATTCGCATAAGACGGTAAAACAATGAGACATCGATTTGGCAACGCAAAACTCAAGCGGGACGTCGGCTCGCGCAACAGCCTGTTCAAGAACCTGACGACCAGCGTGATCGAGCAGGAGCGGGTGATCACGACGGTTCCGAAGGCTAAGGCCGTGCAGCCGCTGGTCGAGAAGATGATTACTCTCGCTAAGCGCGACAGTCTGCATACGCGCCGCCAGGCGGCGGCTTTCCTGACGACTCCGAAGTCGGTTCAGAAGCTGTTCGAGACGCTGGGCAGCCGCTTCGGACAACGGCCAGGCGGCTACACGCGCATTACGCGCCTTGGACACCGTCAGGGCGACGGCGCGGAGCTGGCCATGCTCGAGCTGGTCGGATCGGAGCTGGTGAAGCGCGCCGCCGACCGGGCGAAGCGGAAGGAAGAACGCCTCAAAGCGCAGCAGGAAGGCCGCGAACCTGAGGAAGCGGAAGAAGAAAGCGAAGGGTAGGCGGGTCCCCCAATCCGCAGGTGGTTCCCGAGGCAGGCCGTTTGAAACGCGGCCTGCCTTTCTATTTCGTGCCGGCTTCCCGGTATTCTGAAGTCATGCGCCCCATCTGTGTTGCTCTCCTGCTGGCGTCAATCGCCGCTGCCCAAGCGCCGCGCGCGTGGATCGCAAAGAGCAATCAAAACGCGCAGTTATTGATAGACATCGAAACTAAATACAATCCGGAAAATGCAGTGTCGCGGGGCGTGAGGGGCATTGACGATCGCGTTTCGTCCTTCCCAGCCGGTCAGCGCGCCGCCGAGCGTTCCGATTTGCGCAGGATTCGCGATGAGCTGCAAAAACGCCTCGCCGACGAGACCGATGCACTGGTCAAACAGGATTTGCAAATCCTCATTGGGCAGGCCGATCGCGACGTCCGCGAATCCGAGGCGGGCGAGAAAACGTTTCTGCCGTACGTGGACATTCCGTCCAACATCTTCAACGGTGTGAAGACGCTGCTCGACGATCAGATTGAGGCCGGGCGGCGGCCAGCGGCGCTTGTCCGGCTGAAGAAGTATACCGGCATGACCTCCGGCTACACGCCGCTCACCGAGCAGGCCAAACAGCGCTTCCGAGAAAAGTTGAAGACGCCGGGGCTGCTGGGTCCGTCGAAGGAAGCGGTCGAGAAGAATCTCGGCAACACCTCGACCTACATCACGGGTATCGGGCTGCTGTTCGAAAAATATAAGATCGCGGGCTACGAGCCGGCCTTCGCGAGGCTCAAAGAGCAGCTTGCCGATTACGACGATTTCGTGCGCAGGGAAGTGCTGCCGAGGGCACGCGCGAGTTTTCGGCAGCCTCCGGCGATTTATGCGAACCGGCTCGAAGATTACGGCGTCGATTACACTCCGGCCGAGCTCGAGCGTATGGCGCACAAGAGCTTCACCGATATCCAGGCGCAGATGCAGGACCTCGCGGCGAAAGTCGCAAAGGAGCGGGGATTCAAAGACACCGATTACCGTTCCGTGATCCGCGAGCTGAAGAAGGAGCAGTTGAAAGGCGATGAAGTTCTGCCGCACTACCAGCACCGGCTGGCGGAAATCGAAGACATTCTGCGAAAGAATCATCTGGTGACGCTGCCGTCGCGGCCCGCGATCATCAAGCTCGCGACCGCCGCGGAGACGGCGCAGCAGCCGGCGCCGCATATGCAGCCTCCGCCGCTGCTGAATAATCACGGGGAGCGCGGCGCGTTCGTTCTTCCCCTCGAAACCACCGGCACCGGCGGCGCGAAGCTGAAGTACGACGATTTCACCTTCGCGGCCGCGTCGTGGACGATCACGGCGCATGAGGCGCGTCCGGGCCACGAGCTGCAGTTCGACGCCATGGTGGAGCAGGGGGTGTCGCTTGCGCGCGCGCTGTTCGCCTTCAACAGCACCAACGTCGAAGGCTGGGGACTTTACTCGGAATGGTTCATGCTTCCTTACATGCCCGATGACGGCAAGCTGATTTCGCTGCAGCTGCGGATGCTGCGGTCGGCGCGCGCATTCCTCGATCCGGAATTGCAGGAGGGGAAGGTGACGCCGGAACAGGCGATGCAGGTGCTCGAAAACGACGTCGTCTGCTCGAAGGCGTTTGCGACGGAAGAAGTGGAGCGCTTCACGATCCGAACCCCGGGCCAGGCGGTGTCTTACTTTGACGGGCTGACGCGGCTGCTCGAAATCCGGCAGGCAGCGGAGAAAGCAATGGGACCGCGGTTCAATGTGATGAAGTTCCACGACTTCATCCTTTCGCAGGGATTGCTGCCGCCGAATCTTCTGCGCAAGGCGGTGCTGGAGGACTTCGCGGCCAGGTAGACGCAACAGCCGGCCCCGCCGCATCTATCGAACCGCCGTGTGCGGGTTTGCCGTTCACAGTCGTAAATTCGCGCTCTGTATCCGTGTCCCAAACAACTGCGCCGGTCGCTGTCGAATAAGCGCACAGATGGCCGTCGACGGAGCCCGAGAAGACGACGCCCGGAATCGGCGTTACCGCGGCGGATTGCGCGGGAGAGCAGTCGGTTCGTCCATCGGCGCAGGGAAAAGGCTTCGCGTCCCACACGATCTTCCGGTCCCTGCCTTACGCCGATAATGCCCGGCAACACCGGCCGCGCGATGCCGCGCGGAACTTCGAGCCGCAGAGCCGCCACCGGTCGAGGTAAGTCTCCTTGTCCATCGAATCGATAATCCGGCCTCTGTCGATGAAAGTGATGGGGTCGAAAATCTGTTCGTTGTCCTGCTCGTTCTCGCCCGGTCTGTGATCAATATCACGCTTTGATCCTTGAGACGGTACATTGCGTTCGTTCAAATC
>DASZLP010000147.1:0-17679 GCA_035552355.1 Bryobacteraceae bacterium
GGCGTGAAAAGAAATATGCCGGGGGTTGCGAACGAAAAATAGATTTCCAACTGCCTATGCCGGCGAAAGCCGACTAATCTTCTCTGCCCATTCAACGCTGGAAGGCGTGGCTACGCCGATGTTGACCAGTTCCGCGAGGCCGCGCTCGTAAACGCCGGATACGGCATCCCGAATCAGCACAGCGCGAAAGTCGCGCATACTCGCGCTGTAAACGGTGGAGCGCGGACAATTCGGAAAATTGCAGCCCACCACAACCACCGTCGTGACCCCGCATTCCCGCAGGTGCGGCTCAAGCGTCGTCGCATGGAATGCGTCCCAGCGGGGTTTGCAGAGTATCCACTCGTTATTGCCGGCGGGTTGCAGCTTTGAGGCGAGCAGCGCGGCCGCATCGAGCCGGATATCCGGGCCGCGCTTCAGCGAATCCAAAATCTCCGCGCCGTCACTGCCCGGGCTGACGAAGGCCTCTCCGTTCTCAAGCATCTCTCTGCGGCAAATGTCCGCATTCGACCCATCCGCAAGATACAGCCGTACGACGTGGACAATCGGCAATCCCGCCTGGCGATATGCAGTGAGGACCGTGCGCATCGCGGGAACGCAATCCGCTGTACCGGCGATTTCGGCGGGAGCGCCCGGCTCCGCGAAATCACGCTGCACGTCGATCGTGAGCAGCGCGGAACGGGCGGGCTCGGGCTCCGTGTACCTGTCCGGCATTTTGATTGGCGTCAATCCTTCTGGATCATGACTTCGGTTGACTTAACCACAACCCGCACCGTGTCGCCCTTCTTCAGTTGCAGTTCTTCCGCGCTGTTGCGCGTGATGATGCTTTCGATAAGGTTGGAGCCCACCTTCACGGTCACGTGGGCCATGATGTCGCCGATTACAATTTCCTTTACCTTGCCCACAAGCTGATTTCGGGCGGAAAGAGCCATTTTGTAAGTCCTCTGCCAGGATCATAGCAGCGCGCGCGAGGCGATAACTCAGTGGACATTGTCATGTTAAGATAACATCCGCAGGAGCGCACACGATTATGCTTCTTTCGGCTCGTGTTTTCGTGGTTTCCGTCGTCGCTACCGGCCTCACCTTTGCGCAGTCCGGGCCTTCGCAGATCTCGATCACCGGCGATATCCCCACGCCGGTCACCATTCGGGCGGAGGACCTTGCGAGCATGCCCCGCGAGAAGGTCAAAGTACCCGAGCCGGATGGCAAAGAAGTCGAATACGAGGGCGTGCCGCTGCGGGAAATTCTGAAGCGCGCCGGCGCACCGATGGGAAGCCTGCGTGGCAAAGCGCTCACCACTTACGTGCTGGCGAGAGCGCACGACGGCTATGCCGCGGTATTCACTCTGGGCGAAGTCGATACGGAATTCGGCAATGAGCCGATCATCGTCGCGGATAAACGCGACGGCAAGCCACTTGCCGGAAATTTGGGGCCGCTGCGCCTTGAATGTCCGCGTGATAAAGCCGGCGCGCGTTCGGTGCGCATGCTCGAAAGCCTCGAGATCGTCAGGCTGGTCAAGTAGAGATCATCCTGTTCTTCCGTCAGGCGGGGGGAGAAGTCCCGGAGCACCGTTTACTGACGTGCGCGGCTCAGTCGATACGGGCCAGGAAGGCCTGGGCCGCTTCGGTTGCGTTCATGATTCGTTCAGAAGCTTCCGAAATGATGTGAGAAGCGCCGGCCGGCTTCCACCGATCCGGTTCCCGCCACGCGATTTCGCCCGCGGAGCCGGCATTGCCTCCGCAAATCCGGTGAGCGCCTGGTACACTCCACGTAATTCGAATTGTTTTCATCGCTTGTGGATCGCGCAGAATGCAGAAGTTCCCGGAATAGACGAACTCGAGCGGCGCTCAGGCAGCCGCAGATTGTGCTCCCGCACAACACTTCGAAGCTCATCCACGAACTGCCGCACCACATTGCCGGGCCCACAATTTCAGGTTCCGGATTTCGACTCTTCAGCCTCTTCCTTCGCCCGGAATTTCGCGATACGTCCAATCAGCCCCACCGGGACCGGCTCGTCAAACGCAAACCGGATCGTGCTCTTCCTGACGTCGCGCGAAGCCAGATCTTCGCGGAACGCCGCCAGCAGACGTCCCGTCGCCGGGTAGATCGAATAGAACTGTTTCCACGCCGCGAAATAGAGAACTGGCTGCCCGGAAAACATATACGCGGGAATCTTGTACGAGATCTTCTCCTCCGCTTTCGGAACCGCGCGCCGGATCGTCTTCCGCACGCGCTCGAGAATGTCCCGGACGCCTTCCGGCTGCGCCGCAATGTAGTCGTCGACAGTCCTGATCTCTTTGGCCATCTCTCTTCAGGATCCCACCCTGAACCCACTCGCCATCCGCCGCGTCAGAAACACTGCCGTCAGCCCCAGCGCCGCCGCGCACGAAACCCAAACGCCCGGCACGGCGCGATTGCCCGTTTCGTGAATCAGCCACGTGCAGACCGCCGGCGTGAAGCCTCCAAACACCGCTGTCGCCACGCTGAAGGCGATCGAGAATCCCGACGCCCGCACTTTCTCCGGCATGATTTCCGCCAGAAACGGGACCATCGCGCCGTTATATCCGCCGAACAAAAACGATAACCACAACTCAACCGCCAGCAACCGCGCGAACGAAGGCCCACCTGTAAGCCACAGCAGCGCCGGATACGACGTCACGAGCGACAACACCGAAAACAGCACGAGCAGCGGCCGGCGCCCCACGCGGTCCGAAACCGATCCCATCACCGGCAGCCAGAACAGATTCGACGCGCCGACGCACATCGTCACCGCGAGACTATCGAGACTCGAAAGCTTCAGTGCTGTTTGCCCGAAGGTTGGCGTATACGCGGTGATCATGTAGAACGTCACCGTCGTCATCGTCGAAAGCATCACGCCGAGCCCGACGATCCGCCAGTTGGTTGCCAGCGAGTCGAGGATTTCCCGCACGGTCGGACGTGTCCTTCGCGCCAGAAATTCTTCCGTCTCGGCCAGCGACCGCCGGATCACAAACAGAAACGGAATGATCGCGCATCCCACAATCAGCGGAACGCGCCAGCCCCATGCCGCCATCTGCGCGGCCGAGAGCCGCAGGCTCACCACCACGCCAATAACCGCCGCCGTAATCACCGCGACCTGCTGGCTTCCCGATTGCCAACTGCAGTAGAAGCCGCGATGCCCCGGCGTCGCGATTTCCGCAAGATACACCGACACTCCGCCCAGCTCGACGCCTGCTGAAAAGCCCTGAATCAAACGTCCCAACAGGATAAGCACGGGCGCCGCCAGGCCGAGCACCGTATAGCCCGGCAGAAACGCGATCGAAAGCGTGCCGAACGACATCAACCCCAGCGTCAGGATCAGCCCTTTGCGGCGCCCGTGCCGATCCACATAAGCGCCCAACACCACGGCTCCCAAAGGACGCATCAGGAACCCCGCCCCGAAGGTCGCCAGCGATAGCATCAGCGATGAAAATTCATTGCCCGTCGGAAAGAAAGCCCGCGCGATGGCGCTGGCGTAATAGCCGTAGACCATAAAGTCGTACATCTCGAGGAAATTCCCACTCGAGACGCGGACCACCGCCATCACGGCCTGCTTTCGCTTCGAAGCTGTAGCCGGAGTCGCGATCATCGTCAGGCCGTACAGCGAATCGTATCGCGCGCGATCATCAGCTCTTCGTTGGCCGGCACCACCCAGACTGGAATCGCCGATGCCCCGACTCGTCGCGCTTCATGGTCCGCCGCTTCATTCGCCCCGTTGTCCATCGCGATTCCGAGATTGCTCAGGCCCTCGCAGATTCGTTTCCGGATGCCGCTCGAATTCTCGCCGATACCGCCCGTGAAGATCAGCACGTCCGTGCCGTTCATCGCCGCAAGGTACATGCCGATGTACTTCCGCACCCGGTAGCAGAAGGCATCGATCGCGATCCGCGCCCGTTCGTTCCCCGCGCTCGCCGCGCGCTCCAGATCGCGCATATCGTTCGAGATGCCTGAAAGCCCTTTCAATCCGCTCTCCTGATTGAGCACACCGAGCAGGTCCGTGGGCGCGATCTTCTCGTGCGCCACCAGATGGAGCACCGCGCCGGCATCCACATCGCCGCTGCGCGTTCCCATGATCAGCCCTTCGAGCGGCGTAAAACCCATAGACGTATCGATGGACCGACCGTTCTCAATCGCGCAGACAGAACAGCCATTGCCGAGGTGACAGGTGATCATGCGGAAGTCCTCGGGATGCTTTCCCTGCAGCTCCGCATACCGGCCCATGACGTAGCGGTGCGAAATGCCGTGGAAGCCGTAGCGGCGAATTTTCTTCTCAGTCCAGTAGTCCCAGGGCAGTCCGTACAAGTAAGCCCGCGGCGGCAGCGCGCAATGAAATGCCGTATCGAATGCCGCGACCTGCGGCGTGCCGGGCAGATGCGCGCGGGCCGCGCGAATCGCTTCCAGATTATGTGGATTGTGCAGCGGCGCGAGAACGCTCAGCTCTTCGATCGCGCGCTCGACCGCGTCATCGACGATCACCGACTCGTGGAAGCGATCGCCGCCATGGACTACGCGATGTCCGACGGCTTTCACCTGTGACGCATCGATCTTGCCGAACACATCCCGGAGCGCGTCGCTCATGCTGGCCACGCGCTCGATCTCGCCGCCCGCCAATGCCTGTTCGGAATCGCCATCAAACAGATGGAATTTCAGTGAAGAGCTTCCCGCGTTAAGAACGAGTACGTTCATGAATGTTGGGCCGCGCGGACCAGCGCCAGTCCCGAACCTCCGGCATATCTTCGCCATGCGCCCGCACGTATCGCGCGTGGTCGATCAGCTTTTGCTGCAGTTCCTGCCGCAGATGCACCGCCGCTCCGGAAAGCTTCTCCACGCGGTCGATCACGTCGATCGCCAGATGGAACCGGTCGATCTCGTTCAGCACGCACATGTCGAACGGCGTGGTCGTGGTGCCTTCTTCTTTGTAGCCGCGCACGTGCAGCCGCTGATTGGCGCGCCGGTATGTGAGCCGATGAATCAGCCAGGGATATCCGTGATAGTTGAAGATGATCGGGCGCGTGCGTGTAAACAGCGCGTCGTAATCCTTGTCGGCGAGACCATGCGGATGCTCGGTCGAGGGCTGCAAAGTCATCAGATCGACGACGTTGACGACGCGAATCTTCAGATCCGGAATATTGCTCCGCAGCCAGGCAACCGCGGCCAGTGTTTCGAGCGTCGGGATATCGCCCGCGCAGGCCATCACAACGTCCGGCTCGGCGCCGGCGTCGTTGCTCGCAAAGGTCCAGATGCCGGCCCCGGCGGTGCAGTGGCGCACGGCATCCTCCATGTTGAGCCACTGCAGCGCCGGCTGCTTGCCCGCCACGATCACGTTCACATAGTCGCGGCTGCGCAGACAGTGGTCGGTTACGGACAACAGCGTGTTGGCGTCGGGCGGCAGATAGACGCGCACGATTTCGGCCTTTTTGTTGACCACGTGATCGATGAAACCCGGATCCTGGTGGCTGAAACCGTTGTGATCCTGCCGCCATACGTGCGAAGTCAGCAGATAGTTAAGAGATGCGATCGGCCGGCGCCATTCGAGGTGCCGCGAGACTTTCAGCCACTTCGCATGCTGGTTAAACATCGAGTCGACGATGTGGACGAAAGCTTCATAGCACGAGAAGAATCCATGCCGGCCCGTCAGCAGATAGCCTTCGAGCCATCCCTGGCACATGTGCTCGCTCAGCACTTCCAGCACGCGGCCATCCGGCGCCACGTGGTCGTCGTTCGGAAGGATCTCGGCCGTCGACTCGCGGCCGGTCACTTCGAACAAGGCATTCCATCGATTCGACGCTGTTTCATCCGGCGACACGACGCGGAAATTCTTCGCCACTGCATTGAGCTTCATGACGTCGCGCAGCAGAGTCCCCATCACGCGCGTCGCTTCCGCGATGGACACACCGGGCGTGGTCACCTCCACGGCATAGCTCGTGAAATCCGGCAGCTCAAGGTCCTTCAGCAGCAGCCCGCCGTTGGCATTCGGATTCGCCCCCATCCTTCGCTCGCCGGCCGGCGCCAGCGCTGCGTATTCATCGCGCAACGCGCCATGTTCGTCGAACAGCTCCTCCGGGCGGTAGCTCCGCATCCATTCTTCGAGCATGCGAAGCTCATCCGGACGCTGGACCACCGCGTCGAGCGGCACCTGGTGCGCCCGGAAAGTTCCCTCGATCGGCTTCCCGTCCAACACCTTCGGGCCGGTCCAGCCTTTCGGCGAGCGCAGGACGATCAACGGCCACGCGCGGCGCGAATGAAATCCGTTGGTACGGGCATCCTGCTGGATCCCGCGAATCTCCGCGATCACCGCATCCATCGTGGAAGCCATACGCTGGTGCATGAGTTCGGGCTCGTGACCCTCGACGAACCAGCATTTGTATCCGTAGCCCGTGAAGAGCGATTCCAGTTCGGTCTCCGGCAAGCGGGCGAGCACAGTCGGCCCCGCGATCTTATAGCCGTTCAGATGCAGGATCGGCAGTACCGCACCATCGCGCGCCGGGTTCAGGAACTTGTTCGAATGCCAACTGGTGGCGCATGTGCCGGTCTCCGCTTCGCCGTCGCCCACTACGCAGCAGGCGAGAAGATCGGGATTGTCGAACACGGCCCCGTAAGCGTGCAGCAGCGAATAGCCCAGCTCACCGCCTTCGTTGATCGAACCGGGCGTCTCCGGCGCTGCGTGGCTCGGGATTCCTCCCGGAAACGAAAATTGCCGGAACAGCCGCTTCATCCCTTCTTCATTGCGGGCGATCGAAGGGTAGATCGCGGAGTAGGTTCCTTCGAGATAAGTATTCGCGACCATGCCGGGGCCGCCGTGTCCGGGTCCGCAAACGTAGATCGCGTTCAGATCATGCTCGCGGATCACGCGATTCATATGCGCGTATATAAAATTCAGGCCAGGCGTAGTGCCCCAGTGCCCCAGCAGCCGCGGCTTGATGTGCTCGGCGCGCAACGGCTCGCGCAGCAGAGGGTTTTCCATCAGATAGATTTGGCCGACGGAGAGGTAATTGGCGGCCCGCCAGTAGCCATCGATTCTTCTCAGTTGTTCCGGACTGAGCGGACCCTGTGGGGATGTTTCCGGCATGGGCGCCTTCCTTGTGCCGATTATGGCAGGACGAAAAACGCTGTGGGGCGGGATGGCATCCTGCGGGCGACCGGCGGCCTTTTCGACCTGTCCGACGACTTGGCAGGCCACAAGAATCGATGGTCTGCCCCACAGGGTTATGCTTACTGCCCCGCTGTCACCGCTAAATTCACCGCCGGACTCGGCACGCCACCCACCGTCACCACTACGGACTGATTCCCCACCGGCACCGACGAAGGCACGGTGAAGTTCACCTGTGTCAACCCCACAACGCCCGGCACGATGCCGATGAATTGCAGAAACGCCTGCGTTCCTCCAATGGTCACTGTCACCGGTGAGCGCGGATGCGGCAGACTTCCCGCGGGCGTGCCCGTCAGCGGACTCGCGCCCGTAACAAGCGCCGGTGTCACGTCGCCGTCGCCGGTCATGTAGAGCGTCGCGATCTTACCCTGCGCGACCGTACCGGTTGGAAGCAACGTCCCGGCCGCGTCCGCCGCGATCGCGGGCGCAGTCGGAGTCACCTGGAACTGGAAGCCGACAATCCTGCCGTTGTTGTTTATGCCAATTACCGCCGGCCCCGCGCCTGTCTCATACGGCACCTGAACGTTGAGCTGATTCGGCGACACGTAATAGAGCGGCGCCGCCACCCCGTTCACCGTCGCCGAGACGCCGCCCAGCGTGAACGGCAACGGCTGCGTCGAAGCCTGCTGGACCGTATCGCTCAACTGCGATCCGAACACTGCGAGAATCTCTCCCGGGCTCGCGACCGGCTTGTATGAGATCGCGTTCGAAACGCCTGTGATCCTCGATGGCCCCGAGCCGCCCAAAACGTACATCACCGGAACGGTGACGGATTGCTGGGCGCCTCCGGATGCCTCGATCGTGATCAGCGCGCGATACACTCCATTCTCGAATCCTGTACCCGCCCCGGTCACGACGATCGTCGCCGGACCGGTTCCCGAATATCGCGACAGGCGCAGCCATCCGGTGGTCCGGTTACCCGGCGAAACGGTGGCTGTCCAGCCCTGCGATTTATCCGCATTCACAAGCAGCGCGCTCGACGGCAGGGCCGGAGGCAGCGTCAGCGCAGAGGGCGAAGCGGCGAGCGCGGTGGATACCGCTGGTCCCGCGGCGGCGAATGAAACGGACAGCTCGGCTTCGAGCACATTGCCGACGTCATCCTCGAGCGCGATCAATACGAAATCGGTCGCGGGCGCGGCGACGCCGTTCCAGCACAATGTACCCTGCAATGATCCCCACGGAGCCAGCCGCGTCGTGCCGAATGTCGCAAGCACTTTGTCGGTGATGTCGACATTCCCTTCCTGCAGCCCAATGACCTGAAAACTGAACCCGCCGGTCTCGTCGAGGATCAGCTTCTGCGAGAACTCGCAACCTGGAGTGCCCGTGTTCTGTTGCATCGTCAGAGGCGACGCCGTGAGATTGAAATTCTGGAATACCTGCGGGCCGAGGAACGTGGCCGTCACCGTGCGGGTCCACGTGGCGCCGGTGGAGTCGACGCCCGCGACGGTGAACGTTTTTGTAACCGGATACGGCAGATCGCGGAACACCAGGTCGGCCGTCAACACGCCATTGGCCGGAACACTCGTCGATGGAAAATAATTTGCGAGAGTCTGCTGCTGCCCGTCGATCGCGAATGAAGTCACGGCCGAAGGAACGCCGGCGATCTCACTCAACGTGAGAATCGTCTGCCAACTCAGCCCCTGCGCTCCCGCCGGAGCCGCATAGACGGGGTTCGGCGCCACGCTCGCGAGGATGGCTGCCACGCCGGCCGGCTTCGTAATCTGAATCTTCGCCAACGCGGATCCACCACTGAACGCGGCGTCGCCCGAATATACGGCGGTAACGGTCCCGGACCCCACACCCCCAAGCTGCGAGGCCTGAATCGTCACACCCGCAATCGCCGCGCCGCCCATGTTGGAGAGAGTCGCGGAGCCGAGCGCAACCGAGCCCGCGAGGAAGTTGACTGTTCCCGTCGGAACAGCGCTGCCGCTTGCCGCTGCTACGGTGGCCGTGAGCTGAATGTCGTCGTTGACCGTGGCCTTCGCGGGTGAAGTCGTCAAAGTGACGATCACCGGTGATGCGGCGGTGTTCCATTGGATGACCAGATTATTGCCGTCGATCGAGCCCAGGCCCGTCGCCAGATCATAGCCGGGCCCGGCCGTATATCCGTATGAACCGGTCAGGCAATCAGGCGTGCCCTGCGCGCACGGCACAATGTTGTCACCGGCGGCGATGTCGTGAAAAACACCCGGCGCACTCTGCGCCAGCCTGTACAGCTGCGGATTGACGTTCCCGAGTCCGGCGGTATTCTGGAAACCTTTCTTGACCTGATACTGGTTGAGCAGGGCGAGAATACCGGCCAGCGAAGGCGACGAAGCCGAGGTCCCACCGACCGCCCCAAGGCCGCCCTGATACGTGATGAAGTACGCGGTATGTACGGCAGCCGCCATCGCCACATCCGGAATATCACGCGCGCCATCCTGAGGAACGCCGGGTCCAGCCTGCCAGTCGGGTTTACTCACGAGAAAACTCACCCCGCCGGAGCTCGCGGCCAGCCCGAAGCCCGGCGCGCTTTCGTTCCACGCGACCTCGGGAATCCAGGAGAGCGCCGAGCCGGAGTTGGCCGTGTTCGTCGCGGCCCAGTAGTTGCCGTTTGCATCGTTGAACTGCGTGCCGCCCACGCCGGTCACTTCGGGGAGGTTGGCCGGGAACGTGGCGGCCTTGCCTCGGGTGGCGAATGTTTCCGCGCCCTGCCGGTCGCAACCGGCCGCTCCCGTGTCGCCGGAGGCCGTGAGCGTCGTAATGCCCTGCGCGTTGCCTTGCTGTGCGACGGTCCTGTATAAGAGGCTCGGGAACTCGATCTCGCAGTTCCCGAAGCTGACGCTGATGATGGGAGCGGCGTTGAGGTCCACCGCCGCGATCGTCGCGATCAGCGGATCGGGTCCGTAAATGTAATAGATCGTCGCGCGCGGCGCGATGGCGCCGGCCCATTCGAGATCGAGGTTGGCTTCGACCTGATTGCCGTTGAATCCGGGGTCGACATCGTAGGGAACAAGCCTCGGATCGTTGGCCGGCAGATTGTAACGCGTCCGAAAAGAACGGATATCGCTGATCAGGATGTCCGATGCCCCGACGATGGCGATGCTTTGACCCGCGCCATCATAGCCGGCCTGATAGAGCGGCGCTACATCGTAGATCGTCGCAAAATCCTCCGGCACCAGATAGTGCACCGCGCCGCGGTTGTAACTCGGGTCGGGCACCGGCACAAACT
Organism: Bryobacteraceae bacterium; assembly: GCA_035552355.1. GTDB lineage: Bacteria > Acidobacteriota > Terriglobia > Bryobacterales > Bryobacteraceae > BOG-234. The sequence continues at coordinate 10,377 of DASZLP010000147.1, forward strand.
TCGCCGGCGCCGCCTTCAGGTGAAAGTCATCGAGACCCATGAACCCGCCGGCCACATCCGCGATGGCTTCCGGCACGGATGGCTCCGACGCATTCGCGATGTGCGTTTCGCCGTTCACGTCATAACGATGGATGGATGTGCCGAGCGCCCGCGATACCTGCGCGGCCGTTCCGCCGAACGACAGCCAGTTGCGGCCGCGCGCCGTTTGTTTGACGGTGAGCCCTTCCGACCGCAGCCATGCGACGACTTTCGAAGTGTCGCTCGCGCTCAACCCGAAGCGGTCGCCGAATTCTTCCGGCGTCAGCCATTTGTGAAAGTTCGGTGACGATGGATTCTGCTGCGAGACGAGCAACTGATCGAGATCCGACTGCTGCGCCGCGGAAGGCTTGAACAGCAGCAGGAGATGGCTCATGGGCGTGCCGGGGTCGACTTCGCCGCGATCGTACTCGGGACGCGCGAGAGGATGAAAATTCCCTCGCAACGCGCGTGTCTGGCCACGATTTACCGTGCGCACGATGCGATTTAGCGGAGCTGCCGGGGAATTCGCTGAAAAAACGAAAAATAATAACAGCGCCGCGGCGGACGATGACCTGAAAGACATGAATCGTCAGGGTACTGCTTATGGCAATTGGGCGTCAACGAAAAAGTTCTCATCAGCGGGCCGGGCTGGAATGGCGGGAGCGAGAGGCTGGCGGGCCGCCTGGTGATGCGAACTTTTTCATTCACACACGGGCCAAAAAAAATAGTGTGTTGTCGAATCTGTAACTTACGAGCCCACCGGATTTAGCGGCTGGCGCCTCGCCGCGGCCTTTCGCCTATATTCGAATCGGGCCAGCGGTATGACGCTGGTTTTTAGCCGCGGCATCTGTCGCGGCTTTTTTCATTTCCGCGGGGAATCGCAAATCGCCGAACAGACATCGACAGCCTTCGAGGCACCCGCACCAGACGCCAAACAGATCTCAGTCAACCCGGCATGCCGGACAAAACGCACCAAAGGAGAACCACCACATGTACGTACAGAAAACGCGACCCGAGCCGATCGGTTCGGTCAAAGTCGTTACACCCGGGACACCAGTGCCCCTCGTTTCCACTCTCATCGCGAACGGCGTCTGCCTGAACGGCGACACCGTCACCGTAAACAAGATCGATGTGATGGCGGACCCCGATAACGCGGGGCGTGTTTACATCGGCACGGCGGGAATGGTCAAAGCCACCCGCCTCAACGTGATTACCATCCTGAAGCCGGGTGACGACTGGGGAATCACGAACAACGTCTCGGTAAACAGTTACAATTTTGCAACTCTGTTCGTCGACGCCGACAATGCGAACGACGGGATATTCGGATCGATCGATGAGAACTAAATACCTTGTGTTCTGTCTCATTCTGGCGACGCCTCTGGGGGCCCAGATCACGTCGAGAAGCAGCAGCGGCTCGGCGTCGAGATTGAGCGCGCCATCGCTGGGAGCGGGCGCTTCTCCTCTTTCGGAAACGTGGACCGTCGGCGCCGGCGGCGTAACGGCAAGTACGCTCGCGCAGACTGACAACAGCGCGCCTTTGAAAATCGTCGCGGCGACGACCGGCAGCTATGGAGTCGCGCTGGGAACGGCCGCGGCGGGCCAAACCGTGGAAGTTGCGCGCTACGGCACCGTGAATTGCCTGGCAGACACCGGCGGAGCGACAGCGGGCCATCTGGCCGTCATCGGCACAGGCACGGTGATTTACTGCAGGGATTCCGGGCAGACGGCCAGCGCCTCGATTCCGATAGGTACGCTCATTGTCGGCGTGTTCAGGAGCTCGGCCGGGGCTGGCGTGAATGCACTGGTCGAATTGACTCCGGATCATTACGGGACACAGGTGACCGGAGGCGGAGGCGGAGGCGCGTGGGGGTCCATTACCGGTACTCTTTCGAGTCAAACTGACCTGCAAACGGCGCTCAACGGCAAGCAGGCGTCACTCGGATACACGGCGGAGAGCACCGGGAACAAAGATGCCGCGAGCGGCTATGCGGGACTGGATGCGGGCGGCAAGTTGAAGGCGTCGGAAGCTCCCAACTGGACGGCGTTTCCCGCTCCCGGCACGAGCGTGACTCTGAGCGGCAACTCCGAAATTTTCGTTTGCACCGGCGCCTGCACTGTTTCGGTTCCCGTGCCCTCGGCGGGCGTGCAGTATTGCGTGGTGAATGACGACAACGCGTCCTCGGCGATTACGCTCTCGGCCCTCGGATCGGCCGCCATGTACGAGACGCAGGGCCGAACCGGTTATGGAACCGCTGGAACCGGAACGATGGTCTCGAGCGGCCAGGCTGGCGACTCGATTTGCATCGTGGGGCGCGATTCCACTCACTACCTGACGGTGGCATCCACCGGCTCATGGACGGCAAACTGATGGGCGGCCAATCCATGAATCCTCACAATCCAACGCGACGCGCGGTGCTGGCCACGCTGGGAGCTGGCGCGCTGGGCCGCGCGCAGATCCTGGGGCCGATCCTCGGCGGGCGCCTCACCGTGCCGCGCAATGGCCTGATCGCGCGTTACGAGATCGGCGGCACCGCGGGCACGCAAGGAACTGCGATCGGCACATTCAAGGACCTGAGCGGCAATGGTTTTGACGCGACGCAATCCACGGCCGTGAACAAACCGGCGGTCAACACGCGTACGGTGAGCGGCGGCCGCGCTTTACTTTTCAATGGGAGCGCAACCGCCTCCAGCAACTTCAGTTACATGAGCATGCCGGCGGGCGTGGCGCCCAGTTCTCAGAGCCTCTCCGCGGTGATGATCATGGAGCCGACCGCTGTATCAGGCACGAACGATCAGTACGCGCTCGATTTCAGCGCTTCGAACAACAACGCATATATTCGTTACAATCCGCAACTAAAAGGCGGGCCGGCGATCGGGGCATCGAGCCCCGGCATGTATATCCCCTGGGGGCCGCAAATGTTCGGGTTTTCGAGCTCGGCCGCGGTGTGGAAGTACATCCTGCGGAACGCGTTCTCAAGCAGCGCGGGCACGGTGGCGGGGAGCAGTCCGACGGGCGGCTCCATCATGTGCTTTGGGGCAGGTCAGTTCAACGCCTCCGGAAACCTGTATGCGCTGTTCGTCTATAGCCGCGCTCTGACACAGGCGGACATCAATCAGATCTGGAATTACGCGCAGGCGGTTTACCGCTGCCGGCCTATCTCGGCGCAAATGCTGCTGGCCTGCTGCGGGGATTCACAGACTTCCGGCTACACCGCGAGCAGTTATAACGGACTCGGCTGGCTTCAGCAGTGGCTGATCGCGAATCCGGCATACACGGCTTACAACTTCGGGCTCACCGGATCAAAGACCTCGGCGCTCAACAGCCCCGATGCGATTTACTCTTCAGCGCCCTCGAAGCGGATTTGCTTCATCTGGAGCGGAACGAACGACAACGCCACCGGAGCGGCCGGGACGTGGGTAGCGGGCAGCCTTACTAACATTCAGAATTTTGTGAATGCGCGCCGAGCCACCGGCTGGAAAGTGGTTACCGCGACAATGCTGCCGCGTACCGGCGGCGTCACAAACGGAAGTTACGAAACGGACCGTCAGACATTTAATACAGCGCTGACGACCAATTCGGGCGGCATTTACGGAGACGCCATCGCAGACGTCGGAAGCAACTCCACGATCGGCGTTGCGGGCGCGCAAAACAACGCGGTTTATTACGGCTCCGATACGACACATCTGAATCAGGCGGGTCTGACGATCGCGGAGGGGATCTTCGCGTCCGCGATAGCCGCCATTTAGCAGGACCTCTCAAAGAAACGCAGGCAGAAGCGTCGAACCCGCAAGCTGCTGATTCTTCGGTGCGGGCGTTGGGGGCGTCAATCGGCTCACCTGCGTTTCCTTGTGAGGTCATCGTGAGGTCATCGCACGCGTATGAATACGATGGGACCGGGTCCGCCGGAATACCCGCGCCAGTTGCAGCGGTCGACCGGGAGAATCCCCACGTCCCTTTACGGCCCAGGTGAATGGCGGACCGTGAATCCGAGGCGAGATGGCTCTCCGAACGCTGTTGCGATGCTGCCGGACAATCGAATACTGGAGAGCTGAAACTGTCTTCCAGCGATGCGGCCTCGAGTCAGGGGCCGTCGGCGACCTCAGAAAGTGTGCTGAAGTGACGAGGCTGCGGGCACGGCGCCGTAAAGAAGCCGACCTGAGATCCACCGTTGACGTATCGCCCTGTAATATCCTTGATCTATAGCGTCCTCAGGGAGTCTCTTTGTATCGCCTATTCTTAGTAACCACACTATTGGCAGCTTGCGCTATCGCCCAGGAGCCGGATTCCGACCTGATCGCATCCGCCGCGCTCGACAATGGCGCGCAGACTACGCCTGCGACGCAGGCGTCCAACGATTTGTCAACGGCTGACCAGAGCCCGGCCCCGTCGCAAAATGCGGTTCCGCTTTCGAAACAGCAGCCAAAACGAATCCTCGGGATCATGCCCAATTACCGCGCCGTGAGCGCCGGGGAGATTCCACCTCCGCCCACGCCCATACAAGCGCTGACGATCGCGACGAAGAATAGCTTCGACTATTCGTCCTTCTTTTTCGTCGGCATCACTTCGGCCTTCGCCGAAAGCTCTAATGCGCACAAAAAACTGGGCGACGGACTCGCAGGATATGGCAGATATTACTGGCGCGGATTCCTCGACAAGACGGACGGCAACTACTGGGTCATCTTCGTCATGCCGACGATCTTTCATCAGGACGAGCGCTACTACGCCAAGGGGCGGGGTCCGGTGATGAAACGCGCTATCTATGCCGCGTCGCGGGTGTTGATCACGCCGGATTACCACGGGCACAACAGTTTCAATGCGTCCGAGGTCTTAGGCCGAGGCATTGCGCAGGGAATCGGGATCAGCTATTACCCAAAGGGCCAGACGCTGGGGGACATCGCGGTGAAGTACGGATTCGCGATCGGGCGTGATGCTCTCACCAACACGTTTCGCGAGTTCTGGCCCGATATCGCAACTCACGTGCTGCATCGGCACCCCTGAGTCAGCGCGCATTTCTCAAAGATCCTGGCTGTAACAAGCGCCGGCACGATTGCCGGCGCGGCGGGCGGGAGCACCCGCGCCACGGCGTAAACCTGACACTATGCAGATGCTGGCTGTGGCACGGGATGCCGTCAGATTTCCGGGTTAGTTAGCCCGCTCTCTTCACAACAGCGTCAACGGATCGACATCGATCACCAGCGCCGTTGCATTCCACTTTCGGACCCGCGCAAACTCCCGGGCCTTGCGCAGCAGCGCATTCAGATCCTTCCGGCTCGCCGACTTGATCAGGATCTGATACCGGAATTCCGCCTTTAGTCTCGGCACCGGAGCCTCCGCCGGGCCCATGATCTTCATATTCTCCGGCGCGGGCGTGATGTGATGGCCGAGTTCGGTCGACATTCGCAGCGCATCTTCCTGCTTCGCCGCCCGCACGAGAATATTCGCCATCGCCGCGAAGGGCGGATACTTCATGAACCGGCGGAACTGCAGCTCCTTTTCGAAAAATCCTTTGTAATCCTGCTGGGCGGCGAAGCGGATTGCGTAGTGGTCGGGGTTGATTGTCTGCATGTAGACCATGCCGGGCAGGTCCCCGCGGCCCGCGCGCCCCGCCACCTGCGTCAGGATCTGGAAGGTGCGCTCGGCCGCACGGAAGTCCGGCATGCCGATCCCGACGTCCGCCGAGACGACGCCCACCAGGGTCACGTTCGGAATGTCGTGACCCTTGGCGATCATCTGCGTGCCCACGAGGACGTCGAAATTCCGCTCGCGGAAATTTTGCAGGATGTCCTCGAACTGCCGCTTGCCTGTCACGGTGTCGCGATCGAGTCTCGCGATCTTGGCTTCGGGGAACTCGCCGTGCAACTCGTCCTCGACGCGCTCCGATCCGGACCCGAGGAAATGCATATGTTCGCTCGCGCACTTCGGACACGCCGACGGCACTTTCTCCGCGTAGCCGCAGTAGTGGCATAACAGGCGCCGGTCGCGGCGGTGATACGTGAGGGTCACCGCGCAGTTGATGCACTGGATGCGCTCGCCGCACGCGCGGCAGGCAACGAACGATGAAAAGCCACGCCGGTTGAGCAGGATCATCGCCTGCTCGTTGTTGCCGACGCGTTCCCGTATGGCGCCGATCAGGGCGCGCGAGAAGATGGCATGCTTCCGGGTTTCGAGGAACTCCTGGCGCATGTCGATCACTTCCACTGAAGGCATCGGGCGCTCGGCGATGCGGTCCGGAAGCTCAAGCAGGGTGTATTTGCCGGACGCCGCATTGAACCGGCTTTCGAGACTCGGTGTCGCCGATCCGAGCACGACGCACGCGTTCGCAGCCTGCGCCCGCACGATCGCGACGTCGCGCCCGTGATACCGCGGCGTCTCTTCCTGCTTGTAGCTCGAATCGTGCTCTTCGTCCACAACGATCAGCCCGAGATTTCGGACCGGCGCGAAGACGCCCGAACGAGTAGCCACGACCACGCTCGCCCCACCGGCGCGAATCCGGCGCCACTGGTCGGCGCGCTCGGAATCGGTAAACGCGCTGTGCAGGATCGCGACCTTGTCGCCGAAGCGCGCATAGAACTGCCCGGCGACCGCGGGCGTGAGCGCGATTTCGGGCACCAGCATCAAAGCGCCGCGGCCGGCAGCGAGAGTCGCATCAATCGCATTGAGGTAGACCTCCGTCTTGCCTGAGCCGGTGACGCCGTAGAGCAGGAATGTGCAGAACTTTTTCGTGGCGATTCCCGCACCGACGAGGTCGAAGGCATTGCGCTGCGCGGTGTTTAATTCATGAGGTGCACGCACCGGCGCTCCGCGAACAGGAATCGGCTCGGCCGCTAACCGGACCGCCTGCTTCCGCGCCAGCGAGCGCGCCGCGGTGCTCGCATTGCGGACCATCCCTTCGAGATCCGCCAGATTGTGCGATCCCGGATGCAGCGCCAGATATGCCAGCAGCTCGCGCTCTGATTTTGGAAGCTTTCCGGAGGGCTCGGGACCGGCGAGTTCGATGCGCAGCCTTGCCGCGGGCGCGCGCAGGGGATCGCGTTCCTGCGCGACCTGCTCGACTGTGATCCACGCCTTTCGCTCGAGCGATTTCAGAATCCGATCCGCCAGTGGAATTTTCTTTTTGATGTATGCCGCCGAAAGCGAGCGCGCCGCGAGCATCTGGATGACCTGATTCACCGTGTCCTCGGCTTGCGGCTGGATAGATAGCTGCCGCGACGCATCCCGGCCGGCATCCGTCAGCGTGTAGACTTTTCCGGATCGCACATCAGAAGCCAGCGGCAGCATCGAGCG
>DASZLP010000148.1:0-5435 GCA_035552355.1 Bryobacteraceae bacterium
CTTCGCGCTGTCGATTCCGCCCACGCCTCGTCCGGGCTTGATCCTGCCGCCACGCCGGCGAAGTTCGCGCAATCCGCCGATCTGCAACACGCGCTGCGCCAGCGATTCGAGACCATGGCCCTGGCCAAAGTTTCCACCTCAGCCGCCGAGGCGCGCGCGCTCGACTTTCTGGCTCCCGCCGACCAGATCACCATGAATCGCGATCACCTGATTGAGGACGCTCGCGCCGCTGCCATCGCCCTCGCTGATGCCGGCTACTCCGCGCCGCCGCCTCGCACCGTTCCCGCCGCTGGAGATGCCGCGCTGGCGAACCTGAAGCTCGGCATTCACCTCATGCGCCGGGCCGAATTCATCAGCGATCACGACGCAAAGGTGGCGACCCATATCGCGCGCATCATCTGCGGAGGGGCCGTCACGCCCGGCTCTCTTATCACCGAGCAGTCGCTGCTCGATCTCGAGCGCGAAGCCTTTCTTTCGCTATGCGGCGAGCGCAAAACGCAGGAGCGCATTGCCTACACGCTGAAGACAGGCAAACCGCTCAGGAACTAAACTCAAAGCCCGGAACAATCCGGAACAATGATTCTTCGTTTGATTCTCGCTGGCTGTTGCCTCGTTGCCGTCGTGGCCACGCCTCAAGCGATCCCGCCGCCGCAGACCGAACAGGTCGAGACAGGAACCGTGGCTTGGACCCAGGCGCATCGCGATGAGCTCGGTAGCACTCAGCCCGCGCGTTCTATGCTCAACTACCGCATCCGCCTGCTGCCCGTTTCGTCATTCCCGCAACTGCCGACGCCCGTCGCTCAGCAGCTTGCCCAACGGGGCTGCATGATTCCGCAGACCTACGAAGCGCGCGAGCCCGAGAACGTGATTCAAGGATCGTTCGAGAAGAAGGGAAGCGACGACTGGGCCGCGCTTTGTTCGGTCAATCGCGTTACAACGCTGTACGTGTTTTTCCAATCGGACATCGCCAACCCGATCGCCCTTCGGCATCAGCCGGACAGCGAATGGCTGGGCGTGGAATGGTCGCTCGATTACGGCTCGGCCTGGGGAATTGCTAGCCACCCCGCTCGACTGATGCGGCCCAAAGATAGTGCCGATCATGACGGCATCGACGACGCGTTTGTGGAAAAATCGACCAGCATTCGCTATTTCGAAAATGGCCGCTGGACGACCCGCGACGCGAGCCAATAGCAAGCCAACCCTTCCCATTCTGCGGTATCGTCAAGGGAATGCCGGACATTTACATTGCCGCCGCCGTCCGCACCGCCGTGGGCAAAGCGCCCAAAGGATCTCTCACAACTACGCGCCCCGACGATCTGGCCGCAGTTGCGCTCAAAGGCGTGCTCGATCGCGTTCCGCAACTCGCCGCCGGCGAAATCGAAGACGTAATCCTCGGCTGCGCTATGCCTGAAGGCGAGCAGGGAATCAACGTTGCGCGCATCGCCAGCCTTCGGGCCGGGCTGCCCGCCGAAACCTCGGCGATGACCATCAACCGCTTCTGCTCCTCGGGCCTTCAGGCCATCGCACTCGCCGCTGATTCAGTTCGCGCAGGCCGCGCCCACGCCGTTCTTGCCGGAGGAACCGAATCCATGAGCATGGTGCCGATGGAAGGCAACAAATTCAGCGCGAATCCCTGGCTCATCGATCATTACCCAGACGTGTATCTCTCGATGGGGCTTACCGCTGAAAATGTGGCCCGAAAATACGGAATCACTCGCGAGCTGGCAGACGAGTTCGCGCTCGCGAGTCACCGAAAGGCGCTCGCCGCGATCGCCGCGGGAAAATTCCAAGAGGAAATTGTGCCCGTCACGGTTACAAATACGGGGCCAGGAAAACATACAGCCAAGCCGGAGATTAAAACCAGCGATTTCAAAACCGACGAGGGCCCGCGGGCGGACACATCCGCCGAAGCGCTGGCCAAACTCAAGGCCGCCTTCCATGCAAAGGGCACGGTCACTGCGGGCAATTCATCGCAGACTTCTGATGGCGCAGCCGCCGTCGTCGTGATTTCCGAGCAGCGCGCGAAGGAGCTCAGCATCCAGCCCATGGCCCGATTCGTCAGCTTCGCGACCGCCGGCGTTTCACCGGAGATCATGGGAGTCGGCCCGGTTGACGCGATTCCTAAGGCGCTCAAGCTCGCGGGCCTCACACTCGATCAGATCGACCTTATCGAATTGAATGAAGCCTTCGCCGCGCAAGCGCTTGCCGTAATCCAGCAGGCCGGACTCGACCCCGCCAAAGTGAATGTGAACGGAGGAGCCATCGCGCTGGGCCATCCTCTCGGCTGCACCGGAGCCAAGCTCACGGCGACCATCCTGCACGAGCTCAAGCGTCGCAAGCTACGCTACGGATTAGTGACCATGTGCGTCGGCGGCGGAATGGGCGCGGCGGGAGTATTCGAAAATCTCATCTAATGTCCAACCATCATGCGAAACAGCGGAGGAAGGAATGGAGCGGAGGCAAACAGATAATGGCCCTCCTGGCAGCGGCCATCGTGATTGCGATGATCGCGTTCCCACTGTACCGGCATTACGCTGTCGAACGATTTGACAGACCATGGCCATCGGTTACAGGTCATGTACTCGAAACACGTGTTGTGGTGGTCGGCATGCGGGATAGGGCTACGGACCTGGTGTAATTCTCTATCGCGTCGAAGCGCATGTAGCTTATCAAGTGAATGGAAAACAATTCGAGCGATGGCTGCCGGCGGGTGAAATCAACCGCGACAAGGCCTATCTCAACTTTTGGCTGTCGCAGAAGAGCAATAAGCTTTGTATAGTGCATTGGAACCCAAACAACCCATCGGACATCGAGGCCGTTCTGGCCTAGCGATTTGCCAATGTGGCACAAAATGTGTCACATTGGAACTATGGAAACGATGACGATACGCGAACTGCGTAATACGCGCAGACTGCAAGCTCTGTTGCGATCGGGAAAATCGATCGAGCTTCGCTGCAGAACTCAAGTCATTGCGCATATTCTGCCGGAATCAAAAGCCAAAGAACCCAAAAAAATCGAATGGCCTGACTTCGAGGCGCGGCGTCGAAAGATTTTTGGTAATCGGGACCTGAAATCGGTAGAGAGTTTCCTCAAGGACCGTCATCGAGATTGAGAGTCTACGCGGACACCAGCTTTCTTGTGTCGATTTATCTGACCGACGCTCATTCCCCTGAGGCAGACCGGCTCTTCAGAGCGAGTGGCGGACTTTTTTGCACGCCTCTGCATCTGGTGGAATTTACGCACGCGGTCGAGCAAAATGTCTTTCGTCGTAGGGTTTCTGTTCAAAGCGCGACGCGGATCTATCTTGAATTTGAAGGCGACCGTCGAGCCGGCCTATGGCGTGAAGTTGGCCAGCCGGAACTGACCTTCGCCGTGTCTGTCGATCTCGCGCGGACCCACACTGCTGCATTGGGTACGCGCACCCTCGATACGCTCCACGTTGCCTGCGCTCTCGAACTCAGAGCCGAGCGTTTTTGGACCTTCGATGATCGTCAGGCAAAACTTGCAAAAGCGGTCGGGCTAAAGATCAACTGATTCCAAGGATTTATTCTCCTGTAATCAATTTCCGCGAAAGCGGCAGCCCGTGTACCATCGTCCACACAGGCCTGGAAGCTACCCTCCAGGAACGAGAAGCGATCATGGCCACCACTCTCTCACCCACAGTCGCAACCGGCGCAAGCTTCCTCCTCAATCTAACTGATCCCGCCAGCGTCTTCACTCCTGAAGACTTCAGCGACGAGCAGCAGCAGATCGCCGCCACCGCCGCCGAGTTTTCTGCGAATGAGGTTCTCCCTGCGGCGGCAGAAATAGAAGCCAAGAACTTCGACATAACCCGCGCGCTCCTCAAGAAGGCCGGCGACCTCGGCCTCATGGCCGTCGATATTCCCGAGGCCTACGGCGGCTTGGCGATGGATAAGGTGACCTCCGCCATCGTTGCCGACCGCATGTCAAAGCTCGCAAGCTTCAGCGTGGCTTTCAGCGCGCACACCGGCATCGGATCGCTGCCTATCGTGTGGTACGGCACCGAGTCGCAAAGGCAGAAGTATCTTCCCAGACTCGCAACCGGAGAATGGCTCGCCGCCTATGCGCTCTCCGAAGCCAGCAGCGGCTCTGACGCAATGAACATCCGCACCCGCGCCGTCAAAGAAGGAGACGATTACGTCCTCAACGGCGAAAAAATGTGGATCACCAACGCCGGATTCGCCGACCTCTTCACGGTCTTCGCAAAAATCGCCGACCCCGGTGAGCCCGACCTCGCCAAAGCGAAGATGTCCGCTTTTCTCATTGAGCGCAACACGCCCGGGCTCACCATCGGACCCGAGGAGCACAAGCTCGGCATCCGGGGCTCGTCTACCTGTCCGCTCATTCTGAATGACTGCCGAATCTCCGCGGAAAATCTTCTCGGAGAAGCGGGCAAGGGCCATCACATCGCCTTCAACATCCTTAACATTGGCCGATTCAAGCTGGGAGCGGCCTGTACCGGGGGCGCACGCACCTCGCTGGCGAATGCGATTCAGTATGCGCGCGACCGCAAGGCATTCGGCAAGTCGATCTCCGAATTCGGGCTCATCCAGCAAAAAATTGCGGACGCCGCCACGCGCATTTACGTCGCCGAATCGATGACCTACCGCACCATCGGCGCTATTGACGCGGCGCTCTCAGGCGCCGCAGACGCAAAGGAGATTCAGAAGCGCATCGAAGAATACGCCATTGAGTGCTCCATCATAAAGGTGTGGGTCAGCGAGGCGCTCGACGCAGTCGTCGATCACGCGGTGCAGATCTATGCAGGCTATGGCTATGTAGAGGAATACCCGGCGGAGCGGGCCTATCGCGACTCGCGCATCAATCGCATCTTTGAGGGCACCAATGAGATCAACCGCCTCATCATTGCGGGATTCGTGATGAAGCGCGCCATGACCGGACAGCTTCCGCTGCTGCCGGCCATCAAGAATCTCACCGACGAGCTCTTCGCGCCGCCATCATTTTCTTCAGAAGAGGACTTGGAAGACTCATTCGCCCGCGAAGCCAAAATGCTGGCCAACGCCAAAAAGCTTTTTCTCTTCGCCGCCGGCTCCGCCAGCCAGAAGTACATGGCCGCGCTCGGCGATCAGCAGGAGATCATGGCCGCGCTCGCCGACATGATCCTCGAAATCTATGCGCTGGACTCGGCGCTCGCACGTGCACGCAAAATGGCAGGGAGCAATTCCGCCAGGGCTGAGCTTGCCCAAAGCATGACTCAGCTTTACGCCCCCAGCGCGTTCAACATCATCGAAAATGCGGCGCGACAGGTCATCGCCGCCGTTGCCGAAGGGGATATGCTGCGCACTCAGATCGCCATTCTGCGCCGCCTTGCGAAGCACGAGCCTGCGAACACTATTTCGCTCACGCGATGCGTCGCCCGCGCAGCCGTCGAACGCTGCCAATATCCGCTTTAG
>DASZLP010000149.1:0-13904 GCA_035552355.1 Bryobacteraceae bacterium
TTTGTAGACTCTTACCTCAGATCGCTGCTGATCCCGATGGGGAACCGCAACAAATAACTGTCCGGTTTCCGGCACAAAGAGGCTCGTTCGAGCTCCCGGCGCGGTGGCGATTCGCGCGGTCTGTTTGTAGTGATCCGGATCGGTCTGGTCGTACACAGCAATTGCGCCTTCTCCACCAGTCACATAGACGCGATGACGCGCGGCATCATAGAACAAATCGTCGGAATCGCCGACCGTGTCCAGTTTCGTGACGATCCGGCCGGAGCTTGTATCCAAAACCAGAAGACGCGCGGGCAGGCGGCACACAATGAAGAGCCGGTTTGCCTTCTCATCGAGCGCCATTGGGAAATTCGAGAGGTCGACTCCGGTTCCCCACTTTGTCAGCACCTTGTTATTCAATCGGTCTACAACGGCCACGTCCTTCGATCCAGGCAGATTGACGAAAATTCGAGGGCCATCGCGTTCCAGTTGAAACGACTCCGGATGATGACTCAACCGAACGTCGGCGATCCGGGTCCCGTCCAGGTCCAGTGCTGCCAAACCGCCGCTGCCATAGCCGACCCATACAAGACGTCTCCCCGCCTCGAAGCGAACGTTATCCGCATCCTCACCCAATTCAATGCTCTTGACCAGGTTGAATGTTGAGGCATCGAAGATTCGCACTCGCCCGTCGCCGCCTGTCGCTACATAGACCCGGTTGTTCGCCGGAACATACAAGTTGCCTTGCGGCTCATCAAGACCGCCAACGGTCCTGAGTATCTTGCCTGTGTTCCAATCCAGAACTTCCAGGCTTTTGTTGCCGAGAGCCGACACGAACAGCCGTCCCCCTTTTATGTCGGCGGACATGTGATCGATCCGGCCCTCGATTCCGCTCAGCGGCAGCGCCTTTTCAAACCGAAGGGGCTCCACCGCCTGACCGGGCGTCAAGACTGCCCCGGTGACGAGAAATGCCGCGGCGATTTTCTTAAACACTGCTGCGCCTCCTCGAATCGCCTTCATCATTTGCAGCACTGCCCGAAGAGGGCGATGGCGCTTTTGATGCCTGCGTTTCGCCTCCCGGTGCCTGTTTGGTCTTCATACCCTGCCTTTCCAAGCCGGAAACAACGCGGGGAAAAGATATCCGAAAAGTTGTCCCACGCCCCGGCTCGCTCTCGACTTCAATCGTTCCGTGATGCTGATCGACGATCCACCGCGCGATCGACAATCCGAGCCCGGCGCCCCCACCCGCCCGCAAACGCACCTTGTCGACACGCCAGAATCGGTCGAAGATATGCGCCTGATCGTGTTTGGCGATTCCTATCCCCGTGTCCGACACGGCAGCTACCGCCAGCATGCCATTCCCTTCTACCGTTACGCGAATATTCCCACCCGGATTCGTGTATTTCACTGCGTTATCAATGAGAATTACGAAAAGACGTCGCACGACGTGGGAATCGCCGTCGATTTCGAGTCCGCGATCGGCCATGCGATAGTCGACGCCGATATTTTTCTCGGCCGCAAACTTCTGACTCTCCTCAATCGCCTCGCGCACGGCTTCACCGAGGTCCATCGGAACGAGGTCGAGCGTGTCCACTCCCGAATCGCCCCGTGCCAGCGTAAGCAGGCTGTCCAGCAGGTGTGTAGTTCGCTCCGCCTCCAGCAAAACATCCTTCATCGCGCTTTCGTACTCTTCCGGGCCACGACGGCGTTCAACAGTCAATTCGGCTGTCGTCCGGATCAGCGCGACCGGCGCGCGCAATTCGTGCGAGGCATCCGCCGTAAACTGCGTCATCCTTCGGACAGAATCGTCGAGACGGCCAAGCATGCCATTCAACGTCTCGGAGAGCCGCTCCAATTCATCGCCGGTCCGCGGAACAGTCAACCGTTCAGAGAGATTATGAATACTGATCGAACGCGCTGTCTTCGATATCTCGTCGACCGGTTTGAGCGCCCGGCGGCTCACGAGATAACCCCCCGCGCTCGACGCCAGGAGCACGATCGGAATAAAGACGACGAGCATCCACCGAAACCGTTCCAGGGATTCCAGAATCTCTCCAATGGGCGCCGCTACCTGGACTGTATACGGCTGGCCGCTGACGACGATGCGCTGCGACGCGACGCGCAGCGGAGTATTTGCAACGCGAATGTCCTCACGCGCCGGGCCATTGCCAAGCTGCGATGGCAATCGGATCGGAACCTGATTGTTCTCCAGCGGCTGCGAGCGATACAACCAGGCGCCGCGGTCGTCGCATACCTGGAAGAGGTCTCCGCCGGGCCCAAGGATGGAGTGCTCACGAAATTCATCCCGAATTTCATTCATGGACAGTGCCGAAATCTGAACATCCATGAATCGCTTGATGCCCTGGATGCGATCGCTCAGGCTGTCGTCGATGGATTGATACAGACTCGCTTTGATCGCGACCAGCGAACCGGCGCCGGAGACACAGAGCCCTGTCGCAATGATCGTGAAATACCACGCCGCCAGCCGCACGCGAAAAGATCGGAATCTCAAATCACCGCTCCCGGCATCGTCAGCCTTCCTGCTCCCGGACGATATAACCGACACCACGAACCGTTTGAATCACGCGTCTGGACGGACTGGCGTCCACCTTGCCGCGCAGGAGTTTCATGAAAACATCGAGAGTGTTGTTCTCGATCTGACGATCGCTATTTCCCCAGACGGCTTCGATCAAGGCGTCCCTCGTGACCACGTGACCGGCCCGCCTCATCAGCAAGGCGAGGATGCCGAATTCCGTTGGGCTCAGCGTGACTCTGGTGCGGCCTCGCCAGACTTCATGATCCTGCAGGTCGAGTATGAGATCGGCGATCTGCAGGCGGTTCGATGGCGCCGCGGATGCTCTGCGGACAAGCGCCTCCAGTCTCGCTATCAACACTTTCAGTGAGAACGGCTTGGTCAGATAATCATCCGCACCGAGGTTCAGGCCCTTCACCACATCCGCAACCGCGTCGCGGCCAGTGAGCATCAAAATCGGAGTGATACACCCGTCCCGGCGCAAGCGTTTCGTGACGTCAAACCCGTCGAGTCCGGGAAGCATGATATCGAGCACGAGAGCATCGGGAGCCGCCGAACGGACAAGTTCAATACCGGTAAGCCCGTCGTGTGCGACACGCGCTGCGTGACCATGCTCTTCCAGCCCGCGGCGCACGAGCTCGGCCATCTTTCGGTCATCTTCGATTACAAGAATTCGCACTTAATAAACTCTTCAAACGTCTCACCGCTGACTGAAAAACGTCTGAAAGCCCACGCGACGCGCCGGCCGAACCCTACATGTGAATTTCAGATTCGAATATCAGGATAAAGGCGGAAGGAGAAAGATAGTGAACGCCAATTTCGTATCACGATTACTATGGGCAGCGTCCGTGTGCGCGGGAAGCGCGCTTGTGCAAAGTGCGGTAGCGCAGGATATGCCCGCGGACTATGGGGCAGCCCTCAAAATTCTCAATAAGAAGAGCGATTTCAAAGACAACGTCCTGAAGGTCAACATTCCCCGGAACGACCTTACAGTGACCGTCGACGGTGTTGCGACACCGACCGCCTTTGGATTCGGGGGATGGGTGGCCATGACCAAAGGAGACGGCGGTATGCAGGTTCTGATGGGCGATCTCGTCCTTCAGGAAAACGAAGTCAATCCCGTCATGTCGGCTCTTCTCGACAATGGTCTGGAAGTGACTGCTCTCCACAATCACTTCTTCGGTGAGACGCCTCGCATCTTCTATATGCACGTGCATGGGCACGGCGACGCGCAGGAACTCGCCCGCAAATTGAAACCCGCCCTCGCTCTGATCGGAACCGGCGCTCCCCCGGCGTCGCCGGACGCCGCCGCAAAGCCCTTATTCGACACCGCGAAACTGGCGCAGATCGTTGGGCACCAGGGCGAAGTCAATGGCAGCGTCTATAAAATTACGATCGGGCGCGACGATTTGTCGATCAGGGAAATGGGCGCTCATATCAACTCCCGGATGGGCCTGAATACGTGGGCCGCCTTTACCGGAACGGAGCAAAACGCCGCTATTGCGGGCGACGTGGCGATGCTCGACAGCGAGGTGCAGCCGGTTTTGAAAGCGTTGCGGAAGAATGGGTTGAGTGTGGTCGCGATCCACAATCATATGACAGGTTCAAACCCAACGATCTATTTCCTGCATTACTGGGGCAAGGGACCTGCAGCAACTCTTGCCGGAGGCTTCCGCGCCGCTCTCGATCAGCTTGGAAAAAGTCCGGCGCAGACTTCGGCAAAACGCGGAAAATGAAGGCATGACGAGGACTGATCTCTCCAATGCCCTGACTCCCGAGCGTCGGCGGCGGTGCCGACGCTGATGCGCCTCGTCGCCATCGTGCTTGCAGCGCTGGGCGCTGCCCTGCTCGGCGCTCCGGGTCCGCGCGTCATCGACTTCGATCGGGAGCAAGCGGGCTCCCTGCCGCCGGAGTGGGAACCCGCGTTCACTAAAGCCGGGGACGCCTCGCGATGGCAGGTTGTTGCGGATCAAACGGCGCCGAGCAGACCGAATGTTTTCGCGCAGTTGTCGACGGATCGCACGGCCGGCCGCTTCCCGCTCGCCGTGCTCCGGGGCGTCACGATCCGGGATGGAGAAGTCAGCGTTCGCTTTAAACCGGTGGCGGGGAAAGTGGACCAGGCAGCCGGGCTGGTATGGCGATACACCGACCGCAACAACTACTACGTCGTGCGGGCAAACGCTCTGGAGAACAATGTCGTTCTGTATAAAGTCGAGAAGGGCGAGCGTACATCGCTTGCGCCGCGCGGGCTGCCCTCGCGCAGCTACGGCGTTAAGTATCCGGTTCCTAAAATGAAGTGGAGCGAGTTGAGAGTATCCTTCGCAGGCGCGGTGACCACTGTCTACGTCAACAATGAACGCGTCTTTGACGTCGAGGACACCACTTTTCGAAACGCGGGGCGAATCGGACTCTGGACCAAAGCGGACAGTGTGACGTGGTTCGACAACTTCACTTTCGCAGGGCACTGACGATCGCCCGCTCTATCAGCCCTCCGTTCACGGTCTCGCGGTCGACCGGAAGTGAAGTCTCTCGCCTCGATATTCGAGCGAGAGGTTGCGGCATGAAGACTAAACGACTCGGAATTTGCACGATCGTCTGCCTGGCGTTGCTGGCCGCCGCGGGAAGCGTGCCCACGTCATTGAGCCAGACGCCGCCGTCAAGGCCTGCTCAATCTGCCGCGCCGCGCCAAACCGGGCGGATATTTACGGAACCGGCTTTGATCAGGGGTTCGCCGACGAATCTGGCTGCCTTCGATGTCAGCTGGAACGACAATTCTACGCGAAAGTATTACCTCGCCGACCGTACGAATAACGCCATCGATCTGGTTGATTCCGCCACGGACGCATTCCTTGGGTTCATCGGGCAGGGCCACTACACCGGAAGCCGGCCGTGTCCAGGCCAACCCCGGGAATTGCGCCACTGCGCCGGGCCAAACGGAGTCGTCACAGACAACCTCGGCCACGTGTGGGCTGGGGATGGCGATGGCAACATCATCGAAGCCGACGCAACCAAACCGGGCACGGCCATTATTCGGTCGATCCCCACGGGCGGGAAGGGCCGTGTCGATGAATTGGCTTATGATCCGATCGATCGGATGCTGCTTGCTGAAAACGATGGCGACACACCGCCGCGAATCACATTCGTCTCCGTTACCGACGGAGCCGTTTTGGGCCACTTCGTCTATCCGCCCGGCCAGGATGGTATGGAACAACCGGTTTGGGTCCGCCAGACCGGCCTGTTTTACCAGAATGTTCCGGGGAAGAAGAACCGTATAGATGTGTTCGATCCGCACAAGCTCGCGAATCCGATCAAGAGTTTCCCGGTGGAATGCAGCGGCGGATTGCTCGGTCTTACAGTCAGCGGCCTCACCGTTGGTCCAAGCGGGCGTTTGATGACCGTGTGCGGCAGTGTGGGCGGGGTTTCCATCGATCCCGGAACGGGGAAGATTCTGAAGACCGTGCCACAGGGCGCCGACGCGGACGAAGTCTGGTACGATCCCGGTTCCGACAACTACTACTTTTCGCGTTCCGCGGCAAGCGGGGGCGTGGCCGTGGTCAACGCTGCCAGCGAGACATTCGTTGCCGGCATTCCCCTCGGGAGCCATTCCGTTGCCGCGAATGCCAGCAACAAACACATCTTCGTCCCGGTTGCAGGTAAGGGTATCTTCGTGGTCGCTTTCGGAAAGTGAGACCGGTTCCTGACTGCCGAGGTGTCCACCAGCCCTCTTATCTCACACCCGGGAACGTCGACAAGAGTGTCGACGCTGCGGACGCTCTCGTCCGCAGCGCCGGCATTCCTGCCGGCGTGGCCTGTCTTTGGGATTGGTGAGAAATACAGGCCAGCCCCTATTGGGGCTGGAGCCATAAAGACAAGACAACCGTTCACCCTGGCGAGTGGCTCAGTAGCCACTTGTGAACGCTGGCGGTACGCTCTGTCCGCTGTCGTCTCCGGCGGGCACAACGGCTGTACAACCCGTGCGGCCTCGAGAGTCTATCGGAAAACGCCAGTGTGTCCCAGCGAGTACCGTCCCGGCTGCGGAAACACGCACAGGCCGTGCGGACCCTTGCCCACCTTGATACGCGCGAGCAGATGCCCGTCCGACGTGTCGAACGCATACACTTCGGCGTTGTAGCGCCCCGAAAGCCAGAGCACCTTGCCGTCGGCCGACACGCCGCCCATGTCCGGACTGCCGCCTCGTGGAATCTGCCACTTCGTGACCGGCTTGCGAGTCGCGAGGTCGAGAACGGTTATGCTGCCCTCTCCGCGATTCGAAATGTAGAGCACCTTCGAGTCGCGGCTCACGTAGAGTCCATGCGTACCCTTGCCGGTCGGGATGAAGTCGATACGTTTGAAGCTGTCCGGATCGATCAGATAAACGCCGTTCGCCTCCATGTCGGCGACGTAAAAGACCTTGCCGTCGGGCGACGTCTTCACATCCTGCGGCATGCCGCCTTTTTCGAGCGAGAGAGTGCCGACGATCTTCCGGTTCGCCACGTCGACCTTCAGCACCGTAGCCGCGAACTCGCAGCTCGCGATGAGGAAGCGGCCGTCGGCGGTGAAGTCCATGTGGTCGATCCCCTTGCAGCCCGTTTTTACGGCGTCCACCAGTTTCATCGTCTGCGCGTCGCGGAAATCAAGCCGCTCCCGCGCCTCGGCCACCACGATCGCGTACTTCCCGTCGGGGGTGTAATACATGTTGTAGGGGTCCTCGACGGGAATCGTCTCGCCCTTCTTGCCGGTCTTCGGGTCGATCGCCGTCAGGCTGTCGCCCTTGTCGTTCAGCACCCAAAGCCGCTTCAGATCGTACGAAGGGACGACGTGCTGCGGCTGCTTGCCGACGGGAAAGTGCTCGATGATTTTGTACGTGGCCGGATCGATCACGTCGACCGTGTTGCTGCCGCTGTTGGGGACGTAAATCCGCGAGGGATAATCCTGCACGACCGGGCTCAGCTTGCCGGCGTGATCCGCTGCGTAGATATCGGATGGATCCTCGATCGGCGGCATGCCGGGCAAACCGTCGATTGGCGCTGGCGCAGCCTGGGACGCCGCGGCCGCCTTCGCGTCCGAATCCGTCTTCTGGCTTGCGCATCCAGTCAGAAGCGCGAGGACGATGATGGCGAGGAAATGACTTCGCATTACTTGTAGTATCACTGAATCCAAACGCGCACAACGCCCGTGGGGCTGTGCGCTTAATGCCAGAGTATATTGAGAGTTCGCCCCGATACAAACAAGGAGACCCATGAAAACCACCTACGAGATCGATCCCGCGCATTCCAGCGCGCAGTTCAGCGTCCGCCACATGATGATCACTAATGTGCGCGGCGGATTCAGCAGCGTCAAAGGCACCGCCATCCACGACGCGGAAAACCCGAGCGCTTCGACAATCGAGGCGGTGATCGATGCCACTACGATCAACACGCTCGACCCGCAGCGCGACGGTCACCTGAAGAGCGCGGACTTCCTCGATACCGAGAAGTACCCGACGATCACATTCAAGAGCACGAAAATGGAATACACCGGTCCCGGCGAAGGCAAAGTCACCGGCGACCTCACGATTCACGGCGTGACCCGGCAGGTCACGCTCAACGTCGATGGACCTTCGGCCGAAGGCAAAGACCCGTGGGGCGGCACCCGCGTCGGCGCGTCCGCCACGACGAAGATCAAGCGCAGCGACTTCGGACTGACCTGGAATGCGGCTCTCGAAACCGGCGGCATCATGGTCGGCGACGAGCTGAAGATCGAAATCGATGTCCAGATGATCAAAGGCGCCTCGGCCGGCGCGTAAGCAGCGCTCTGTGGGGGCGGGCCATCCTTTCATGGCCTGCCCTCTGTCTCTATAATTTCAGGTAGTGCTGAGTCTCCTCGACGAGATCCAGTTCCGCGACCCTGTACGTGCGCGCCCGGAACTTATTTACCTCGGAAAACTTTCACCGCCGGCCATCGCCAGCGTCTCCGCGCTGCTGCCTTCGCTTCCGAATCCGGACGACGCTGTCCATTTCCTGAACCGCCTCGTCTCGCAGGCGCCGGAGCAGGCTCGCATTATTACCGAGGATCGCCACACCCTCCGGTATGCCCTGACGGTTTTCTCGTTCAGCCACTTCCTCGCCGACTCGGTGATCCGATTCCCGGAATGGCTGATCGAAATCGCCCGCGAGGGCGATCTGCATCGCGGCTTTCTCGCCGAACAGTATGAGGAGCTTCTCACCCGGTCGCTGCCTTCAAGCGGCATGCCGCAGGCTGTCGACCTCGCCCTGTTCCGCCGCCGTCAGCTCCTGCGCATCCTGCTGCGCGACGTGCTGCAGTTCGCCGATGTTTCGGAAACAACCGAGGATCTCTCGAACCTCGCCGACGCGATACTCAATGCCACGTGGCAGTCGATCCGGCGCGAGTTCGCCGCCGCCTCACCCGGTTACAGCGGGGCACCCGCCAACGCGGAGTTCTCCGTCATCGCGCTCGGCAAGCTCGGGGGACGCGAGCTCAACTACAGCTCGGACATCGACCTGATGTTTATTCACTCGGGCGATGATGCCACCTCGGGCGAATTTTTCAAAGCCGCCGCCACGCGCATGACTGACATGCTCTCCATGTACACGCAGGAGGGGCTGTGTTATCGCGTCGATCTCAGGCTTCGCCCCGACGGACGCTTCGGCGAGATCTGCCATTCCCTCGAAGGCGCGAAAAAGTATTATGCGTCCCGCGGACGCGACTGGGAGCTGCAGATGCTGATCAAGGCGCGTGTCGCCGCCGGCGATCGCGGTCCCGGTCGCGATCTGCTCACTTTCGCCGAACCGCTCATCTACCGGACTACCACGGACTTCCGCACCATCGAAGCTGTTTCCGAAACCCGCGCTCGCATCCACGAAAAACTTCGCGTTGATAAGCAGCGCGCCGGCAAATCCTCCGGCGCGGACGTGAAACTCGCCAGAGGCGGTATCCGCGATATCGAGTTCCTCGTGCAGTGTTTGCAGCGGCTGCACGGTGGACGCACGCCGTGGGTTCGTCACGGCGGAACGTTGCTCGCTCTTTCGCGGCTGCGCGATAAGGAGCTTCTCTCGCCGCTCGAATACGCACGCCTGGCTTCGGCATACCAGTTCATGCGGCATCTCGAACACCGGCTGCAGTTCGACGAAGACCGGCAGACCCATATGCTGCCCGAGGACAAAGAGCAACTCGACCTGCTCGCGCGCAAGATGCCCCACGCGGGACTCCCCAGCGCGGGAACGCTCGAGCGCGAGCTCGATCATCACTTCAGCAGCGTGCAGGATCTCTACGATCGCGTCATCCATTCGCAGCTTGCCGTGACCGTGCCTGTAACAGTTGCGGTTCGCACGGAGTTCCCCTCGGCGAATCTGCGGCGCTTCATCGATCAGCACGCGCCCGCCTTCGCGCGCGTCATTGCGGACTACAGCGTCTCGCCGGCGGCGCTGTCTCAGGGTGTCGAGAGCTTCGAGTCTTTTCTCGAGAAGATCGTCGCGAATCCGTCGTCGCTCGAGATGCTCGGCATGCTCGAAAACGACCGCGAACTCGCGCGCTGCACGACGGATCTCTTCGAGCACAGCCGGTATTTCGCCCATCAGCTCGTGAGCCATCCGGAACTGCTCGATGAAGTCCGCCTGGCCTGCGGTGTGAAGCAGGGACGCACCGGCTTCGTCGCGCCGGGCGAGCCCGACGGTCTGCGCCGCTTCTTCCGCGAGCAGATGGTGCGAATCCAGAGCGACAGTGTCTACCACCGCGTGCCGGTCTTCCGCACGCTCAGGCGCACCTCTGAGCTCGCCGATTCGATCATTCGGGCTGCTTACGAGATTGCGGTCGCCGATGCGGGCATCGAACCCGTTACAGCCGGCTACGCGCCTTCCAGCCAGATGATGGTGATCGCGCTCGGCCGTCTCGGCATGCTCGAATTCGATCTGGCTTCCGATGCCGACCTGCTCTTTGTGATCCCCGAGGGCGACTCACACGAGACGCTCTACTGGACAAGCATCGCCGAGCGCATGATCAACGTGATCAGCGCATACACCGGCGACGGCGTTGTATTCACGGTCGACACTCGTCTGCGGCCCAATGGACGCGAAGGCGCTCTGGTGCAGACCGAAGGCACGTACAAAGATTACTTCGCCAACCACGCCGAAGCCTGGGAAGGCATCTCCTACATGAAGGCGCGCGCCGTCGCGGGCGACATCGAGCGCGCCACCACGTTCCTCGGCGAAATACAGGAGATCGACTGGCGCCGCTACGGGCAAAGCGGCCGCTCCCGCGCCGAGCTCGCCCACATGCGGGCGCGCCTCGCGCGCGAGCAGGGATCGCGCAATCCGCTCAAAGCCGCGGCCGGCGGATACTACGACATCGACTTCGCCCTGATGTATCTGCGGCTGAAGAGCGCCGGCGTGTTTTTCAAAGTGCTGAATACGCCGGAGCGCATCGATGTGGTGGAAAAGATGGGACACCTCGGCCGGGACGACGCGGCATTCCTGCGCGATGCGGCCGTGTTCTACCGCGCGGTGGATCACGGCATGCGGATCTCGACGGGACACGCGGAGGGCCGCCTTCCTACCAATCGTGCTCACGTGGCGATTCTGACCGAACTGGTTCACCGGTGGACGCCGGAGAATCTGCATGATGGGCCGCTTGCGGTCGTCGCTCGGCGCATCCGGCAGGAGACGCGGGCGTTTTTCGAGCGGCTGTTCGGGAATCCGGGATAGGGGCCGCTCTGTCGCGGTCCTGGCGCGGTAGCCTGTCGAATTTACGGTAGTGGATCGGTTTGCTGACGCCGACAACACTTCGGCGGGTCGCCGACTACACATCCAAGTGGCAGAGCACTGTAGAATGCGAGGTCGGCTGAACCGTTATTCTTGAGCCCGTTCGATATCCAGAGCAAAGGCGAGCGCGCCCTTAAGGCGTCCCATCACCTCTGCCGACAGCCTGCCGATTCTGCGTTCAAGGCGCACGGTCGGCAGAGATCCCAACCCTTGAACGTTGGCGACTGATTCACGATCAAGGAACGGAAGCCGCGGCAGCGGCACCTCATACGGACTGTCCCTTCGCTGGGTGGTAAGAGGCACGTACAAAACGAGTGATCGTGGCGGGTCAGGGTCTTGGCGCGAGACGATCACGACGGGACGCGTCTTGGCGGCAAGCCCGAGGTCCGCGAGCCAGATCTCACCGGGTTGGGGGTTCATCGAGCAGGTCGAGGACCTCCTGTTCGGCGGCGCGCGAGCGCGCGATATCGAGGATGTCGTGATCGGCGAGCTCGATAACCTCGGTGATGCGCTCCCGGGCCTCTGCCGCTGTCTCCGGTTTCCACTCGCGCAATCGTCCGTCCAGCTTCTCCGCCAAGGCGTCCATGGTGCTCCTGCCCTCGTCCCTAGTGTAACGGCATCAGCCCTCCGCCGACATTGTCACGTACTTCACTCGGGGGCCTGGAGGCCCCAGTTTATGAAACGTAACAAACGCGGACCTAAGTCCTCTCCGAAGCAGAGCTTGAACCTGCCTGATCTCGATCACGCAAAGTCGGCAGTCCTGAACAGCCTACCCTCGAAAGAATCCCAGCGAGGATACCGCCACGCGATGGATGGGTTCATCGCCTGGTATTGCTCCGAACCGAGACTGTCGCTCAACAAAGCGGTCGTCACCCGCTACCGAATTCACTTGGAATCACGGTAACTCGCGCCGGGCACAGTTAATGGCAGGCTCGCGGCCGTACGTCGGCTTGCATACGAGGCCGCTGATTCCGGCCTTCTCAGCCCGGATCTTGCAGCCGGCATCCGGCGGGTCAAGGGGCCAAAGAAGCTCGGCGTTCGTTTTGGTAACTGGCTCACCGTCGACCAGGCCAAAAAGCTCTGGCAAGTGCCGGACCCGAATACGCTCAAGGGCAAGCGAGATCGAGCACTGCTCGGAGTCCTCCTGGGGTGCGGGCTGCGCCGCAAAGAAGCGGCGGAACTGGACGTTGCTCATCTTCAACGGCGGGAGGCCCATTGGGCAGTCGTCGATCTGGTCGGCAAAGGCCCGGCATATTCGGACCTTCCCCGTTCCGGGCTGGGTCAAAACGGCCATTGATTCCTGGCTCGCCTCCACTGGAGTGAGCGAAGGTCGCATCTTTCGGTGCGTTTGCCGGGCGGGCAAAACTTGGGGAAGCCGTGTAACGGAGCGGGTCGTGTGGCACGTCGTGAAGGAGTGCGCCAGGAAGGCAGCCATTGAAAACCTGGCCCCGCATGACGTCCGACGGACCTGGGCACGCCTGTGCCGCGACGCCGGAGGGGAGTTGGAGCAGATCCAATTTCTGTCAGGCCACGTCTCCGTCCAGACGACTGAGAGATATCTTGGCTGTAAGCAACGCTTCAAAAACGCGGTGAATGACCGCATTGGCATCGAGCCCAATAGTCACCAAGCCATTCCTCACAGTGATGCAAAGCCACTGGTTCAACACGCCGCAGTGACTTTCACATGGGATACGGTATTCCAGATCTTCCCGAATGTCCGGTGAGAATTCCATTTTCAAAATGCATAGTTGCCAGCAAGCGGTCGCCCTTGGGTAGTTCGAAACCCAGATGACCACCCTGTTTGTAGAAGACGGTCTCAACCTCCCAGATTTCGTCCACCTGATCGAGTAACGGAAAGTTCGAGCGCTGCCGTTCGATCTCGGCAAAGATTAGCTCGGGCTGAAAAGTGAATTGATCGCGCTCAAGAAGTAGGATG
Organism: Bryobacteraceae bacterium; assembly: GCA_035552355.1. Taxonomy (GTDB): domain Bacteria; phylum Acidobacteriota; class Terriglobia; order Bryobacterales; family Bryobacteraceae; genus BOG-234. Next base: position 13,205 of record DASZLP010000149.1, read on the forward strand.
TGGCGACCGGCCTTCGTGTTAATAAGCTTCGGTAGTTTCCTCCGAAGCGCTTTTTCAACGACCTTATCGAGATCATTCAGAATTTGCTGGCGTCCAACGATCAATATGCCGGGTGAAGGCCTGGCTATACACCACGGCTTGAACTTCACCGTAAGTTTGATATTCGGTTCGCCGGGCACGTCGCATTGATACCGATGTTCTCCCTCTCGAAGTTGAAGACGATTCGCCGAAATCCACGCACGAACAGATTGCACGATCAGATCGCGCTTTGCTGGCTTCTGACCATCCATAGTGCCCGCGGGAATATAAACCTCGATTCCTGCATTCGGAACCGCCAGCGACTGGTCACTTCTCAGCGCCGCCAGTGACTGATCAAACGCCGCGAAATCGCTCTTGTCGCCGACGAACGGCTCAATGAGCGTATGCTCGATCGCCATCGTTTCTCCGTTCGGCCGAGTGACTAACGCTTCTACGGCGCCGTCCTGCTCTTGATCCAGCAAGCAGATATGGGAATCTTTCCAGGCGAAATTCTCGTACGCGGACACGAACAGCTCTACAAAGACCTCGTCACCCCGACCCGACTTCGACGGCATTCTCTTCCATGATACCGAGCATGTGGTTGGCTACCACACAGTTTGACGGGAAACGCGCTATCCGCCGTGAATGATCGCATTGGCATCGAGCCCAATAGTTGAGCATG
>DASZLP010000150.1:0-26979 GCA_035552355.1 Bryobacteraceae bacterium
TTCTTCAAGGATGTCCCACACGATGGGCTTCTGCAGCTCCACCATTTCCTTGGCCTGCTTGATGGTGTCGCACTGCCCGGTCTGCTCGAGCCGGTGATAGATGAACGGCTTGAAGAGCTCGAGGGCCATTTTCTTCGGCAGACCGCACTGGTGCAGCTTGAGGTCCGGACCGACGACGATGACCGAGCGGCCGGAATAATCGACGCGCTTGCCGAGCAGATTCTGGCGGAAGCGGCCCTGCTTGCCTTTAAGCGTATCGGAGAGCGACTTCAGCGGACGATTGTTGGCCCCGCGCAGCACACGGCCGCGGCGGCCGTTGTCGAACAACGCATCGACGGCTTCCTGGAGCATACGCTTTTCGTTGCGGACGATCACGTCCGGCGCGTGCAGCTCCATCAGCTTCTTGAGACGGTTGTTGCGGTTGATGACACGGCGGTAGAGATCGTTGAGGTCGGAGGTGGCGAAACGGCCGCCATCGAGCGGGACGAGGGGACGCAGTTCCGGTGGAATCACCGGCAGCACGTCGAGGATCATCCACTCCGGCTTGTTGCCCGACTTGCGGAAACTTTCGACCACGCGCAGGCGCTTGGCGAACTTCAGTTTTTTCTGCTGCGAAGTCTCGGTCTTCATCCTTTCGCGAATGTCTTCGCTCAGGAATTCGACGTCGATCTTCTTGAGAAGCTCTTTGATTCCCTCGGCGCCCATCATGGCGACGAATTTGCCGGCGGTTTCGGGATCCTGCTCAAGCTGCCGCTTGCGCTCGTCGGAGATGACTTCGCCGAGCGACAGGTCGGCCACTTCGCCCGGGTCGACGATCACATAGGCCTCGAAGTAGAGCACGCGCTCGAGCTCACGCAGCGTGATGTCAAGCAAATGGCCGATGCGCGAGGGCAGGCCCTTGAAGAACCACACATGCGAGCAGGGGCTCGCCAGTTCAATGTGTCCGAGGCGTTCGCGGCGCACGCGCGCCAGCGTCACTTCGACGCCGCACTTGTCGCAGATGACGCCGCGGTGCTTCATCCGTTTGTACTTGCCGCAGAGACATTCCCAGTCCGTCACCGGTCCGAAGATGCGCGCGCAGAAGAGGCCGTCGCGCTCCGGTTTGAAGGTCCGGTAATTGATGGTCTCCGGCTTGGTGACTTCGCCGTGGCTCCAGCTTCGGATCTTCTCGGGCGATGCCAGAGAGATCCGGATGGAATCGAAATCCGCGGAAATATTAGTTCGATCGTAGGGAGAGGATCGCATTTTTTCTCCTGAATACCTGTAAAACCTAAATCAAACGGCCGCGCGTCGCGGGGGGCTCCGAAGCATTGCCGAGCCGCGCCCGCGAACGAGCGGTCCAGAATTAATCCGCCGCGAGCGCCGTATCTTCCAGTTGCTCGCGGAACTTCTTCATCAACTCGACATCGAGACACAGAGACTGCAGCTCGCGAATGAGAACGTTGAACGATTCCGGCACGCCCGGCTCGATCGCGGCCTCGCCTTTGACGATGGCCTCGTAGATCTTGGCGCGTCCGTAAACGTCGTCCGACTTCGCCGTCAGCAACTCCTGCAGGATGTATGCGGCGCCGTAAGCTTCAAGCGCCCAGACTTCCATCTCGCCAAAGCGCTGTCCGCCGAACTGCGCCTTACCACCCAGCGGCTGCTGCGTGATCAGCGAATACGGCCCAATCGACCGCGCGTGGATCTTGTCGTCAACCAGGTGCGAGAGCTTGAGCATATAGATGTAGCCCACCGTCACCGGCTGTTCGAATTCCTGGCCCGTCATGCCGTCGAAAAGCTTCGTCTTGCCGGAAGTCGGCAGACCGGCTTTGGTCAGCGCTTCCTTGATGCCCTTTTCACTCGCGCCGTCGAAAACCGGGGTGGCGAACTGGACGCCTAACGCCTTCGCGGCCCAGCCAAGGTGCGTCTCGAGAATCTGGCCGACGTTCATACGGCTGGGAACGCCGAGCGGGTTCAGAACGATTTCGACCGGCGTGCCATCGGGCAGATACGGCATGTCTTCTTCGGGAAGAATGCGCGCGATCACACCCTTGTTGCCGTGGCGCCCGGCCATCTTGTCGCCCACCGAAAGCTTGCGCTTCATGGCGATGTAGACCTTCACGAGCTTGATCACGCCCGGCGGCAGTTCGTCGCCCTTACGCAGCTTGGCGATTTTCTCGTCCGTGATTTTTTCGAGCACGGCGATCTGCCGCGACGTCATCTCTTCGATTTCGTCGATCTGCTCGTTCATCCGCGCGTCCTTGTTGTTGAACCGGACGCGCTTCAGATCGCGCGACTTTGTCTTCTCGATCGATTCGCGGTCGAGGATGGCGCCCTTCGCGAACAGCCTCTTGTTGGTTTTCTCGTCGTGCAGGTCGGCAAGCACTTCCTTGCCTTCGAGCAGATTGGCGAGGCGCTTGGCGCGCTCGTCGGTCAGGATGCGGATTTCGTCCGACAGGTTACGCTGCAGGCGCGCGATCTGCGTCTCTTCGATGCGCCGCGACCGCTCGTCTTTGTCCTGACCTTTGCGGGAGAAGATTTTGCAATCGACCACCGTGCCTTCGATGCCCGGCGGGCAGTAGAGCGAGGCGTCCTTCACGTCGCCGGCCTTTTCGCCGAAGATCGCGCGGAGCAGTTTCTCTTCCGGCGTGAGCTGCGTTTCGCCTTTGGGTGTTACTTTGCCGACGAGGATGTCGCCAGGTTTGACAGTGGCGCCGATGCGGATCACACCCGATTCATCCAGATTGCGCAGGAACGAATCGGCAATGTTCGGAATGTCGCGAGTGATTTCCTCGGGACCAAGCTTGGTGTCGCGCGCTTCGATCTCGAACTCTTCGATGTGGATCGAAGTGTAGTAGTCTTCCTTGACCAGCTTTTCGCTGACCAGGATAGCGTCTTCGAAGTTGTACCCGCGCCACGGCATGAACGAGACCAGCACGTTACGGCCGAGAGCGAGCTCGCCCATGTCGGTGCAGGGTCCGTCGGCCAGCACCTGGCCTTTGATGACGCGCTGGCCCTGATAGGCGATGGGCTTCTGGTTGATGCAGGTGTTCTGGTTCGAGCGCTTGAACTTCGTCATCTGGTAGATGTCGGCGCCGACTTCGCGCGACATCTGACCTTCATGCGCCGTGCCTTCGACACGCACGATGATGCGTTCGGAATCGACCGAATCGACGATCCCGGGACGCTTACAGAGAATCACGGCGCCCGAATCGCGCGCCGTCACGTACTCCATGCCGGTGCCGACATAGGGAGCGTCGCCGCGCAGCAGCGGGACAGCCTGGCGCTGCATGTTCGATCCCATGAGCGCGCGGTTGGCGTCGTCGTTTTCGAGGAACGGAATCAGACTCGCCGCAACCGAGACGAGCTGCTTCGGACTGACGTCCATGTATTCGATTTCGTCGCGGCCCTTGAGGACGAAGTTGCCGGCCTGGCGGGCGTTGGCGAGCTCGGGCACGATGCGGCCCTTTTCATCCAGCTCGACGTTCGCCTGAGCGATTGTGTACTTGTCTTCTTCCCATGCCGACAGATAGTCGCAATGGGCGACATATTCAGCCTTTTGTTTGGACGCGGCAACGGCTTTGTTGGCCTTGTCGAGCGCATCGCGCTCGATCACGTCGCCGACCTTGAAGTTTGTGTCGCCCGGATTCAGAATGCGAACCTGATCGATCACGATCCCGTTGATGACCTTCTTGTACGGGCTCTCGATGAATCCGTAATCGTTGATGCGCGCAAAGCACGAGAGCGAGGAAATCAGACCGATGTTCGGACCTTCCGGCGTTTCGATGGGGCAGATGCGTCCGTAGTGCGTCGGATGCACGTCGCGGACTTCGAACCCGGCGCGCTCGCGGGAGAGGCCGCCCGGTCCGAGGGCCGAGAGACGCCGCTTGTGGGTGATTTCCGACAGCGGATTGGTCTGATCCATGAACTGCGAAAGCTGGCTCGAGCCGAAGAATTCGCGGATCGCCGCCATCACGGGCTTGGCGTTCACCAGGTCGTGCGGCATCGCCGTCGACATTTCCTGGTAGACCGACATCTTCTCCTTGATCGCCCGCTCCATGCGGACGAGGCCGATGCGGAACTGATTTTCGAGCAGTTCACCGACCGCGCGCACGCGGCGGTTGCCGAGGTGATCGATGTCGTCGACCGCCCCAATGCCTTTGCGCAGTTTCAGCAGGTAGGCGATCGTATCGTGGAAGTCGGCCTGATGCAGGATGCGCGGGTCGTAATTCGTGCCGTCGGCCTTCCTGCGGGCCGGCGACTCGGGCGCGTCATAAATCTTGATCGAAAACTTCATGCGGCCGACGCGCGAGAAATCGTACTTGCGCGAGTCGAAGAACATGCCGTCGAAGAGCTGGGTGGCGGTGTCGACGGTCGGCGGATCGCCCGGACGGAGCTTGCGGTAGATTTCGATCAGCGCGTCTTTGCGGGTTTTGACCGGGTCCTTTTTGATGGTGGACGAGATCACGGTGCCGACTTCGTCGCGCTCCGGGAAGAACACCTCGAAGCTGTCGATGCCGGCTTCGATGAGCTTGCCGATCACGGTCGGAGTGAGTTCCTGATTGGCGTCGATCATCACTTCGCCGGTCGACATATCGACTACGTCGGCCGCGATGAAAGCGCCTTCCAGATCGTTCGGCGCCACTTCCACGTTCTGGAGCTTGCTCTTGACGATTTCCTTCATCAGGCCGGAAGTGATCTTCCGTCCCTGCGGCACCACGGTTTCGCCGCCTTTGGCGTTGACGGCGTGAGAAAGCTTGAGGCCGATCAGGTTGTCGTCGACGGCCCACAGCAGCTTAGCGTCTTTGATTTTGACGCTGCTGACCCGATAGAACGTTTTGAGGATCTGCTCGTCGGTTTCGAGACCGAGCGCGCGCAGAAATACCGAGCCGTAGAACTTGCGCTTGCGGTCGATGCGCACGTACAGCAGGTTCTTGTTGTCGTATTCGAATTCGACCCAGCTTCCGCGATAAGGGATGATCTTACCGAGGAAGTAACCCTGGGCGGCGACGCGCTCGAAGAACACGCCAGGCGAGCGGTGCAACTGGCTGACGATCACACGCTCGGTGCCGTTGATGATGAACGTGCCGTTGTTCGTCATCAGCGGGATTTCGCCGAAGAAGACTTCCTGTTCTTTGATGTCGCGGACGCTCTTCTGGCCGGTCTCGGCGTCCTTGGCGTAAACGGTGAGGCGGATCGTGACTTTGAGAGGCGCCGCATACGTCATGCCGCGCTCTTCGCACTCTGCCTGATCGTATTTCAACTGCAGTCCGACGGGATCGCCGCATTTGTTGCAGAACGTGACGATGTTGCGGTTGAAGGTTCCGCAATGATGGCAGAGGATGTCGCCCGCATGGAACGGGTCAGTCTTGATGGTTGCGCCGCAGGCCGGATTCCGGCAGGTCGAGCGAAGGTGATGCAGCCCCTTCAGGTTGCCGCACTTGCATTCCCAGTTGCCGATCGAGTAATCGACGAACTCGAGCTGGCTGACGCCGCGAAAGTCGGAAATCGGGAAGACGGATGTAAACACCGTCTGCAGTCCGATGTCTTCACGCTCATTCGGCAGAAGGTCCATTTGCAGGAACTTCTCGTACGAATTTTTCTGGACTTCGATCAGATTCGGGATCGGGATCGAAGTTTTGATTTTGGAAAAATCAACTCTGTCGGGGGCAAGGCCGGTTTCAGACATAGGATTCAGGAACTCCGTTACTAAAACACAAAAAGACGCGATACGACAGGCACGAACAATTCAAGGGTTCGTTTACCTGCCGTAACTCAAAACAAAGAACGCGCGACGAGACAAATACGGCCGGGCGACTTTTGATCGGCTGGCCGCGGGACATGAAACTTCACTGCGTGAACGCGTCGGCTCCTTAAAGACGGAACGCGTGTGGCTGGACGTGTGGGCTACCGAAATGCCAGCATCCGAAAACGCCGGCTCGGTAAGATTGCGGACAACGGGAAACTTTGTATTTTCGACTGAAAGACCAGAAGGTGGACGGGTTGCGTCGGCGCGCAGGCGCACAAAGCCCCCACGCGAAGGTATGGCCATCGAGCAATTAAAATGCCAAGATCTCAGCGCCACCGTCACCAATCCGGGTCTGATTCCGGTAGATACCAACGCCAACGTACAACAGTACCACCGGGAAGTCGATCCGTCAACTACAACTTTGAAAAAATGCCAATAGCGAGCTGAGGCCCCCATAAAGGGGGCCAGTCAGGCACGAGGACGTGAGCCCTCCTGCCGCCCGGGTCTTTTCCCTCACGGGAACCGCAACTTGTTTAAGATCAGTAAGCTGCCGACGATTTTGGCGGCGGGCGAGAGCGCCCGCGCCACAGGTCGCCACAGACTACTTCACTTCGACAGTTGCCCCTGCGTCGACGAACTTCTTCTTGATGGTCTCGGCTTCTTCCTTGCTGACGCCTTCCTTGACCGGCTTGGGCGCGCCATCCACCAGATCCTTGGCTTCTTTCAGGCCAAGGCTGGTGACTTCACGAACCGCTTTGATGACATTGATCTTGTTGGCGCCAGCGCCCACAAGAACCACCGTGAATTCGGTTTTCTCTTCGACCGCCGGCGCCGCCGCTGCCGCCGCGCCGCCGCCCGCCATCATCACGGGAGCCGCTGCCGCCGCCGACACGCCCAACTTCTCTTCGAGCAACTTCACGAGCTGCGACGCTTCGAGCAGCGTCAAGCCCTGAATCTGATCCGCAATTGTGTTGATATCCGCCATGATCTTAAAAACTCACCCTTTCAAAAAACCGGGGCTGCAAATCAGCCCTGGAACTTGTTCTCTTTGACGCCCTGGTCGATCACGACCGCCAGATCGCGTCCCACCGCATTCATCGCCGTTACCAACTGCTGGGCCGGGGCGTTGATCACGTAAAGCAACTTCGCAAAAATCTCGTCCTTCGACGGCATCGTGGCGAGGTCGTTGATCGCCCGGATATCGATCGCCCGCCCTTCCACCAGCCCGGCCTTGAAAGTAAACGCCGGATTCGTCTTCGCGTACGCCGTCAACACCTTCGCGAGCGCCACCGGATCGTCGGTGAACGCGAGTGAAGTCATTCCCTTGAGCCCCTTCATCACCGGCTCGGCGGGCGTGCCTTCCGAGGCAATCTCCGCTATGTTGTTTTTCACGACCTTGTAGCTGCCGCCCGCTCCGCGAATCGTCTTGCGCAGGTTGTAGTCCTGATCGACGGTCAGTTTCGCGAAGCCCGTGACGAACACGTTGTTGGCTTTTTCAAGCGCCTTGCGCAACGTCTCGAAATCTTTTTTCTTTTCGTCCCTGTTCTTCATTTGAGGTGAATCCGTTCTCAGGCTTCCGCGGCCGTTTCCTTCGTCGCCATATCCGCGACGTCGAGCGGAATCCCGGGGCTCATTGTCGAGCAGATCGTCGCGCTTTTCACGTACTTGCCTTTCGCCACCGACGGCTTGGCCTTAAGCACCGCACCGATCAGGCTGTTGGCGTTTTCGACCAGCTTGTCGGGCGTGAAGCTCAGCTTTCCGACAGGCGCGTGAATGATGCCGGTCTTGTCGACGCGGAACTCGACCTTGCCGGCCTTCACTTCCTGCACCGCCTTTGCAACATCCGCCGTCACCGTGCCCGTCTTGGGATTCGGCATCAGGCCGCGCGGACCGAGCACCTTGCCCAGCTTGCCGACCGACCGCATCATGTCCGGCGTGGCGATCACGGCGTCGAAAGCGGTCCAGCCTTCCGACTGGATCTTGTTGACCATATCCTCGCCGCCGACGAAATCGGCGCCGGCTTCGGTCGCTTCGCGCAGTTTGTCGCCGCTCGCGATGACGAGGACAGTCTTCGACTTTCCAAGCCCGTTCGGCATGAGCACCGTGCCGCGCACCATCTGGTCGGCATGCTTCGGGTCGACGCCGAGACGCATATGGATTTCGACCGTCTCGTCGAATTTGGCGAATTTGATCTTCTGAAGGAGGGGAACTGCCTGGGCGAGCGAGTAGTCGCGCCCATCAACTTGCTTTAGAGCAGCCTGGTACTTCTTGCCTGATTTCCTTGCCATATCTCCTCATTGGTCCTAGCGGCTGCGCCGATCAATAGCAGGCGCACACCTCCCACTGAGCCTTTCGGGGTACCTCGAAAGATTAACACGGCATGTTATGGTTGCGCAACCGGACCTTTGGCCCCACATCATCCTTTGGCCCCACATCATTTAGGGATGGCTGGGGTCGGAGGGCGCAGCGACCGTAAGGGAGTGGCAATACGAGGCGCCTGATCACCTTCGTGCCGCTCCCTCGGTCGCGGTTCAAACCTACTCCTTCGGCCCCGCGTCCGAAAACTGAATCGCTCTTTGCGATGAAAGCGTATAGTCGGACGGTATCTGGAACAACGTGGGGTCGGGCTCGGCGCGATTGATGTTCATCAGTTCGTAAGTCGTGTCGCCAAAGCGCGCATCGGAATTCGAGCTCTTCACCAGCATCTGCAGATCGCTGGAATACCAGGTTTCACCCACCACCTGAATGGGTCTGTCGTTGCCGATTTCGCCGGTGGCGATGGTCAAGGTGGATCTGCGTCCCGCGGCGGAGACGCCATTGATGTTTTGCGTGCCCAGGTCTTCGACGACCGGCTTCGCCCCGGTTTCCGGGCTTCCGATCTTCGCGGTCACAGGCCCGATCATTACGGGACTGCTTCCTGGAACTGCGATCCGCTGCGTAAACGCAACGTTGCCCCCGCCGGAATCCGCGGACGCCGTCGTCCTGAACTCCTGCGTGACGACGCGGCCTTTTTGGACCCGAGCGGCGGCATTCGCCACCGGTGGCGGCGGCGCCGGCAGTTTCTCCGCCGTTTTGTTTACGGTATCGAGGATGGCGATAAAGCCGGCCACGGGGTCCTGAATTACGACCCGCCCCGAACCCGCTGGTCCGGTCTCGCTCCGTGTTCGCCCCTGGCTGTCCCGATAAAACATGCTGTCTTCCGTGCGGGCAATGCGCGTCCCATCGCCCAGTATCTGAAGGCTGCCCGTTTCCTCTTTCCCCGAGAACGGGCTGCCCGCAACCGTCTCCGGGTTCAGAATCCCGGCGCTCGATATCTTGATCGCCGCGCCCGCCGGTCCCGTTTGAAAACCGAAAGCGCCTGCCTGCTGGTACACAATTCCGGGCGGTTGCGGCAACTGGCCAAAAGCACCGTCCGTTTGGACAAGCCATGGGACGATTGCCCCCAAAAACCACATACTCATTTTCGTCATGGATTCATTCTCCTGTCTGCGATTGAAATTGGAGCGCAGACCACGAACGAAGCCCCTCGGTCAACCTTATCCAGGATAAGGTAAGCCATGCGGCTACGCCAATGGCCGGGCGCCGTGCGCGGTCAAAAAACATATGAACCGGAAATCGATACGAGCCGGATGGCGCGGATTCTCCCGTCTTCGCCGACGAGCACATCCGTCTGGGCGCTCGCGCGCGGGTCCGGCAAGGCGGCGGTCAGGCCGGCAGCCGCCAGAGCTGCTACCGGTATCTCCATCCGCCTCACTTCGATGCGTTCCCGCGGATCGAGCGGCAGCGTGTAAGGAATCTGCACGAACACGTGCTCCGGAATTGGCGATTCGGGAGAGCGTTTCGCGACGGCTTTCGCGGCCCTGTTTTTTCGAGCCGTGGTCCCGATGGCCGGGTGAATTGGCGACTGTTCAGGAAGCGCCGTGGCCACCGCTTCCGGCGTGGCGGGTTGAACTTTCCGCACTATGGCGCCCGGGTGCTGGCGCGGCGCCACCCGGTGCACCGCCCAAACCCACGCGAGCCCCGCCGCCAGCGCCGCCACCACAGCGGCTATTCTCAGCGAGGACCGGAGGGCCGGGTGTCCCCTGGACGGTTGTGGCAGCGCGTCGAACGCGCTCCCGATTGCGGGAGGAATCGCGGCCATTGCCTCCGCCGCGAGGTCATTCATGGCTTCGGTAAGCGCCAGTTGCTCTTCCAGAAACGTTTCGCACTCCGGACAGATTTTCCACTGCGCCATGAAGCTCTTTCGCTCTTGCGGCCCGAGGCTGCGCAACCGCAGGGTCTGCTCCCGCGCCAGTTCGATCAGGTCGCTCCGTAAGGGATGGCCGCTCATACAGTGCATCTTTGTGACTCCTTTCTCGGAGATTCCTTCCTCGCACCGAGCTTGCGTGCGAGCAGTCCTCGCGCCCGGTGCAGCCGGGAACGTACGGTGCCGACAGCGCATTCGAGCGCAGCCGCCGCGGCTTCGTAACTACTCCCCTCCAGATCGCACAGGACGACGACCTCGCGATAGCGCGCCGGCAGGAGCGCGATGGCCTGCCGCAAGCGCGCGGCAGAAGACTCGACCGGCTCTGGGAGCGGCCATTGAACCAGCGTTTTTCGGCCTTGTCCAGCCGTCGATTCGTCGAGCGGCGCCCATCGGCGCTCGCTCCGCCGCTGCTGCGCCAGAAATTTGCGCGTGACCCCGATCAGGAACGCCCCCGGTTCACCGCGCGACGGATCGAAGTGCCCGGCATGACCCATCAGCCAGAGGAAAACGTCCTGGGTGATCTCAGCGGCCTTCATCCGGTCGCCGCTCATATGGAGCGCGAAACGGAACACCGCTGGGCTGTGCAGGCTGTAAATCAGCGTGAACGCCTCGCGGTCACCGGCGAGAAAGCGCGCGAAAAGATCTCGATCGCCGCCTTGTCCGGATTCGGCCATGTGCACCCATATTGTGTTCGGGAATTGCGCCGAGTTCCAAAAAATCGAACCTTGCGCATCATTGGGTCATATTCCAGGGGTGGAGGTCCGCCGAATGAGCAGCTCGACGAAGCGTGCGAGCAGGCAGTCGGGACCCGCACCGGACTTCACCCGACAAACGTCAATCCACCGGATAGAGGGAAGTACTATAACCCCTAGCAGCAACAGGATTTAGGTCGATTGCTGTGACTAGATCGTTAGTGTAAAGTGACAAGGTGTCACCAGTACGCAACCCATCGACAGTACCGGGTGACCTGAATCCAACAAGTTAGAACCTGATTAGGACATGGCAGATGCGTTGCAATTCAGCAGCCCACATGGAAATGTCACGCCCGGAAACGCGACGCCTCGAGATGCGCCTTTCCCGCTTTCTGAACCCCGTCTCACTCTTTTTGCTTGCCGGAACTTCGGCGTTCGCCGGCACCGTCGCGCCGGATATCGCCGGGCTGCCGGCCAATCAGCCAGTGCAGGTGATCGTCACGTACGCGGCCGCCGTCCCCGGCCCCACGCTCACGGGCGGTCAGAATCCGGGCACTAACAACGGCGGAACGAAGCTTGCCGATCTGCCGAACGGCGCCTTGTTTCAGATGACGCCTACGACGGCCGCCGCGCTCGCCCAAACATCCGGCGTGGCGCACATTTCGCTGAACCACGATATTGAGAGCACGGCGGATCGGGCGGTGCCGGTTCCTGCACCCTATACGGTCGGCCAAGTGTACGATTATCTGCCGCAAACGCTGCACCCGCGTGGGATCAGCGCGGCGGGCTCGCCTGATATGAGCGCAGGCAAAAACATCGGAGTGGCCGTTATCGACAGCGGCATCATGGCTTCGAGCCTCGATTTGCTCGGGGGACAAGGCAACAACGCCAATCACCCGACAGTCGTTTTCGCGAAGAGTTTTGTTCCGGGTGAATCGGTCGACGATTTCTTCGGCCACGGCACGCATGTAGCGGGAATGATTGCCGGCGACGGCTCCAATTCGAACGGACCCAACTTCACACACGACATCCATGGGCTCGCTCCGGGGGTCGATCTGATCAATCTCAAGGTGCTGGACAGGAACGGCAAGTCGACCGACGCCCAGGTTATTCAGGCCATCGAATGGGCCATTCAGAACCGGCTGCAGTACAACATCAAGGTCATCAACCTGTCACTCGGCCGCGGCGTCTTCGAGAGCTACAAAACGGATCCGCTTTGCCAGGAAGTCGAAAAAGCCTGGCTTGCGGGTATCACCGTGGTTGTGGCCGCCGGCAACGGTGGGCGCTTCGCCGGGACGCATGGCTACTTCACGGTCGCCGCGCCCGGCAACGACCCCCTCGTTATAACGGTGGGCGCGACGAATACGCGCAGCACACCGTCACGCGGCGACGACATCATGACGACATACAGTTCCAGGGGCCCGACCTTCGGCGACCATGTCGTAAAGCCCGACATCGTCGCGCCGGGGAATAAGATTTTCTCGATCCGGCTGCTGCCCTCGGGCACTTTGGAACAGATGTTCCCCGGCGACGTAGTGCCGCTTTCCTCTTATGTGAGCCGTATGTCCAACGGCATGGTTTCGCAGTACTTGATGTTGAGCGGCACGAGTATGGCCGCGGCCGCCACGAGCGGCGCGGTGGCGGCGCTTCTGACGAGCAAGGACAGCAACAACAACAGCAACAGTCGTCTGTCGAACGATCAGATCAAGGCACGGCTGATGATGTCGGCGTCGAAGTTTCCGCAGACTGCCGTTCATATTACCGATCCGACGACACACCAGACATTCACCGTCGTGGATGACATCTTTACCGTCGGCGCGGGGAATCTGAATCTGGATGCCGCGATCGGGCTCCCTCTGACGATTCCGAACAACGTGAACGCCGCCTCACCGGTGGCGGTCAAAGCGGGCGTTACCTCGACCGGCAAACTGATTCTGCATATCCAGAACGATACGTCAATGACGACGGTTTGGGGCGACACCACCGTTTGGGGCGACACCACCGTTTGGGGCGATACCACCGTTTGGGGCGATACCACCGTTTGGGGCGACGCCGTCTGGACGGGCGCCAACACCACGGTTTGGGGTGACACGACGGTCTGGGGTGACACGACCGTTTGGGGCGACACCACGGTGTGGGGAGACACGACCGTCTGGGGCGATACCACGGTTTGGGGTGACACGACGGTGTGGGGCGACGCGGGTCCGCCATGGGCGAATACTACGGTTTGGGGCGATACGACCGTTTGGGGCGATGCGTCGACGTTCGGGGCCGAACTGACGGGCGACCCGACGTAGTACCTGGTTTCAGAAGAACCGGTGACGTTGCACTCGTCACACGCGAATTTTTGCAAGTCAGGACTAGTCTTTTTCGACCGGCGCCACCGTTTTAGCCGAGCGGCAGGATAATGTCCAGCCGCAACGCGGATTCCGTCACCATGATTCGCCGTTGCACGAGATTGCCGATTCCGTTAATCGCGATCGAGAGATCGTAGTCGCCGACCGGCAGCCCGCTGAGCCGGTACTCTCCGTGGTCTCCCGTTTCGACGTGGAAACGTGCGCCTGTCGCAATATTTCTCAAATCGATGGGGGCGTTCCACACCAGATGAGCGCGCTGGTCGGAGATCAGGCCGAAGATCGTTCCCCGGCGATTCTCCTGCGAGAACGCCGTGAGCGAAAACAATGCCAGACAACCAATCGCAATCGCGGTGCGCATGGCGCCATCTGAGCACGCCTGCGCACAAGGGTCAAGCCCTACCGGAGACCTTTGCTCTTCAGCCATGCGATCAGCGCGGCCGGATCGTCCGAAATAATCGCGTCTGCTTTTGCGGCCGCGAGGCGCTGCCAGTCTTCCGGCTTGTCCACGGTCCAGGGCACCACCTGCAGTCCGGCTGCGTGCGCCTTCGCGACGCGCTCCGCGGTTACGAGATGATATTCCGGGCTGAAGATCGTCGCATCGAATTCGCGCGCGACTTCCGGCCAGTCCCGTTCGGTCTCAAACAGAGCGGCACGCGGAATCGACGGATCGAGTTTCTTCATCACGCGCAGCGTGCGCGGATCGAAGCTCTGCAGGATCACCCGCTTCCCGAGCCCATGCTTCCGGATCAGATCGAGGATCAGCTTCGTGAACGCTTCGGGATCGGGCGTCAGCTCCGGCTTGTCGGCGAAAATCTTGGTCTCGACGTTGAACCAGATCTGGTTGCCGCGTCCCAGATCGAACACCTCATCAAGCGTCGGGACCCTCGTGCCCGGCACCGGCGTCTGCGTGGCGAAGTTCGGATTTTGCTTTGCGCCGCAGTCGTATTCGTGAAGTTGCGCGAGCGTCAGTGTGTGGATCGCGACGCCGGTATGCGGACCTGAGCAGATCGTGGCGTTGATCAGCGGGTCGTGGGAAACCACCAGCACGCCGTCCCTGGTGACCGCGACATCGAGCTCGAGCACATCCACGCCCTGCTCGATCGCATACCGGAACGCGGGAACGGTATTCTCCGGACGCCGCGCCCTTGCGCCGCGATGCCCGTGCACGAGAATGCGCGCGGCATCACCTCTCATCAGACGACCAGCCGAGCCGATTGCCGCCAGAGTGAATGCGCGCCGTGAAAGCATGGCCCAAGTCTCCCATGGGCGAATGACAGTACGGTTAATGCACCGTCCGCGTTTTGCGGTTCATGTAGTCCATCAGCAGATACTGGCCGAGCGTGTGCGGTGTCGTGAAGTAGGCCTTGCCGCGGCACAACTCCGTCACCTTCTGGACGAAGTTCACGAGCCCGTAATCGCTCGCCAGCATGAATGTGTTGATGATGATCCCCTGCTTTTTACAGCGGTTCACTTCTTCGAGCGTGCGGCTGATGACCAGCGGATCGAGTCCGAAGGCGTTGCGATACGTCCGGCCGTCTTCGAGCGTCAGGGCCGAAGGCTTGCCGTCGGTGATCATCACGATCTGCTTCATGTCCTTCTTTTCCTGCTGGAGCAGCCGCTGTGCCAGAATCAGTCCGTCGCGCGTGTTCGTGTAAAAAGGACCCACCTGCACGCGCGCGAGCTGGCTGATCTGCAACTCCTCAGCCGAATCGTGGAACAAGACGCAGCGCAGGCTGTCGCCCGGATACTGGGTGCGGATCAGATGCGCGAGCGCCATCGCGACGCGCTTGGCCGGAGTGAAGCGGTCCTCACCGTAAAGGATCATGCTGTGGCTGCAGTCGAGCATCAGGACGGTGGCGCATGAGCTTTGATACTCGCACTGGTGGACGTGCAGGTCGGAATATTCGAGATCGATCGGCACCTTGACGCCCTCGCGGCGCACTGCCGAAAACAACGTCTCGCTGATGTCGAGATTGAGGGTGTCGCCGAATTCGTACTGCTTTGACGATCCCGAAGACTCGATGCCGGTCGCGAGGTCGCGCGTGTCGTGGCGGCCGAAACTCGATTTGCCGAGCGAGCCGAGCAGATCCTTGAGCGTTTTGAAGCCGAGAAAGTCGAGCGACTTGTCGGTGACTTCGAAGCGCGCCTGGCCATCCCTGCCCTGACCTGCTCCCTGCCCCGGCGAGGAATCGGCGTCCTGGTCCGTCGTGATTTGACCCTCTTCCATCAGCTTCTGGACGAGGTTTTCGAGCAACTGATCGATTTGCTCCTGCGACATCGATTGCAGTTTTTCCAGCATCTGCTGCATCTGGTCGTCGGGGAAAAGCTGGCCGCTTTCGAGCGCTTCCTGAATGGCGCGCTTCAGGTCTTCGAGGGTCTGTGAATTCCACTCGGAGAACTGCGTATACGGATTGTTGAAGCCACTTTGCAGGAAGAAATTCGCCAGCGCCTGCATAAGGTCGTTGGCATCGATGCCGAAGTCGTCACCGGTATATTTCGAGAATCGGATCCACTTCATAAGACTGCCTGAACCTTTACATATGCGGCCAAACTCAATTAAACTGCCGCCGCTGGCGCGCCCGCGGATTCTCCTCCGGCTCCGGCGCCGGCCGTTTTCTTTCTTCCGCCACAAAACCGCGCTCTTCCGACCGGCTGATCTTGCGGTGGGCGTGCAGGCCTTCCAGAATAAATTCGCCGGCGGACGCCCGCACGGCATCCGGCTCATTGGCCGTCAGGCCGAGCGCGCGCGTCTTCTCCATCAGGCCCTGAATGCCGTTGAGCTGCTCGGCGACATCGGCCGCGCTGACGTCTTCTTCGAGCTTCAGCGTGCCGCCGATATCGAACCACTGGACCACCGGCTGCATGTTGACGCCTTCGAAGTAGCGATTGAAAATCTTTCCAACAGACGACCGGATCAGTTCCCGGCTCACCGCATCGCCGCCCTTCAATTCGCCTTCATACTCCAGCTCGATCTTTCCGGTGATCGCCGGCATCGCCGCATAGATGTCGAGCACGCGCGGAACGGCCACATCTTCGCCATTCTCCAGCGCGCGCCGCTCGGCGTTTGAAATCACGTTCTCCGTCACGGAAATCGGCAGCCGCTGCGAAACGCCCGAGCGCTTGTCGATGCGCTTGTCTTCACGCGCCGCAAACGCGAGCTGCTCGATGATCTCCGTGATGTAAGCCGGCAGGCGGACTTCGATCCCCGCCTCGCGGTCGCACCATGCTTCGGCGCGGGTAATCGCGATGCCGTGTTCCAGCGTTACGGGATAGTGGGTGCGGATCTCGCTGCCGATGCGGTCCTTGAGCGGCGTGATGATCTTGCCGCGCGCCGTATAGTCTTCCGGATTGGCCGTGAATACCAGCAGCAGATCGAGCGGCAGACGCACCGGGTAGCCTTTGATCTGCACGTCGCCTTCCTGCATGATGTTGAACAATCCGACCTGAATCTTGCCGGCAAGATCGGGCAGCTCATTGATGGCGAAAATGCCGCGGTTGGCGCGCGGAATCAGCCCGTAGTGCACGGTGAGCTCGTCCGAGATATCCTGCCCGCGGCGCGCAGCTTTAATCGGGTCGATATCGCCGATCATGTCGGCAATGGTGACGTCCGGCGTGGCCAGCTTTTCCACGTAGCGGTCTTCGGAGCGCAGATACGCGACCGGCGTCGCGTCGCCCTTCTCGGCGATGAGCAACTGGCAGCGGCGGCAAATCGGCGAGTACGGATTGTCGTGAATCTCGCACCCGGCCACATATGGCAGCCACGGATCGAACAGCGTCGTCAGCATGCGGATCAGCCGAGTCTTCGCCTGCCCGCGCAATCCGAGCAGGATGAAATTATGCCGGGAGAGGACGGCGTTGACGACCTGCGGCACGACACTGTCTTCGTAGCCGACGATGCCGGGGAAGAGTTCCTCGCGGCGCTGTAATTTGCAGATCAGATTCGCCCGCAACTCGTCTTTAACGGTGCGGCGGGCCAGACGTTCTTCGGGAAATCCGCTAGTGCGCAGCTCTCCCAGGGTGCGAGGCAACTCCGATAAGGATTGAGGCATGGAGGCACATCCGAATGATGTCCTGATAGTAGCATCGCGCGGTTGACATGCCGTTTCGCGCGGCCGGCGTGCAATGCGCATGGCTCATTCGGCGACGTTCGCCAGCGCCGCAACTGGCAGGTGTGGAGCTTGAGAGCAGCGGGTGACGCTCAGTTGGAGGCCCGCCACGCTCCCACGTTTCCCCACGACTTCAGCGCGTCCGCCGCCCATTTCGTTGACTTATCCGTGTGGCACACGTTGCACGCGTTTGGCACTTTGAGAGTGTCTGTCTCGGCCGGCGTCACGAAGCGGAAGGTGTGGCTGCGAACGTTCACGTCCGCAATTTCCTGCTCGATTTTCGGCATGTGGCAGCTCACGCACTGATCGGCTTCGGTACCCACCGCATGGTGCGTATGAGCTTCGATCGTCGGCGCGTGCGGACCGTTGGGCGACCGCGGTCCGTGGCACTCGAGGCACATGACATTGGCCGGCTTGAGCAGTTGCGCGTTGTTGGAGGTGCCATGCACGTCGTGGCAACTGTTGCAGGCTACTCCGTGCGTGTACATCGCGCTTTGGACAAAGTCGTTCCCCTGCATCCGGTTCTTGTGCGCGGTGCCGTCGGCGAAATGAGTGAACGACTGTTCGCCAAGTTTGTGTTCTTCGAGTTTCCAGAAGTTGCCGAGGTCCTTGCCAACTTCGAATCCGACCGGCCAGTCGTAATACTTCCCGTCGACAGGGTTGTTGAGCGGCTGCCCCTGCGAATGGCACTGCAGACAGACATTGACCGCCTGCACGGTATCGAGCCGCGCGGGGTTCACGATATTGGTCTGCGAGGGTCTGGCGACATGCGCCGAGCCGGGCCCATGACATTTCTCGCAGCCGACGTTCCATTCCGTCACGGTCTTCGTCCGGATGTTGTAGTTCACCGAATGGCAGCCGTCGCAAAGCGGGCCTGTCGGCCGCTGCATATTATCGGGCGGATAGTGGGCGACCCACCAGTCCGTGCCGGGCGCGACCTGATAGGGCCGCCAGATCTGGTGCGTGATATCCCATTGCGCGCCGAGCGGAAAGTAGTCGTCGCCCTTCTTCGTGAAGTAGCGCTGCTTCCACTGGCTGCCGTAGACGAAGGCGATGTCGTCTCTGGTGAACTTCACGAGCGGGTTGGGTTTGGAAAGATCGGGAAGGATGGCGTCCGGGTGCGTCTTCGGATCGCGCACGACGTTCGCCATGGGCGTCTTGCTCCAGCGGTCGTAGACAGCCGGATGGCACGTGCGGCAGGCGGCGGAGCCGGTGTATTGAGCGGCCGGAGTCTGAGCCAGAACCGGAGTGGCAAGAACGAACGCAATGACGGGAATCCGCAGCATTGCTTCCATTCTAGTGGCCGCGACTCTAGTGGCCGCGACCCGATACAGTAGAGAGTTGAACCCTTCCTCACTCGTGTTACCGGTGGCCGCGGCACTGGTGGCGATCGCCGCCGCGGCGGCGGGCGTGGCTCTGCTCGCGCAGGGCAGGCATACGCGCTCGCTGATTCCGCTGAGTGGCGGGCTGCTGATCGGCGTGGCGGTGTTCGGCCTGATCCCCGAGCTGGTGCTCGACATCGGATGGCCGCTCGGTTTGGGACTTGTCGCGGTCGGCTATGCCCTGCTGAAGATCCTCGACCGCTTCGCGTTTTCCGTTTGCCCAAGCTGCGCGCACGATCACAGCCATGAAGGCTGCGAGGAGCCACTGCACGGGTTCGCCACGCCGCTGCTGGCCGCGACGTCGATACATGCATTCGTAGATGGGTGGGGGCTTGTCGCCGTCCAAATGGGCACGCATATTCCCGGCGCGAGGATGGCGTTCGCGGCGGCGCTGTTCCTGCACAAGATTCCCGAGGGGCTGGCGCTCGGCACGATGGTGAGAGCCTCGATGCATCGGGCCTCGCTGGCCTTCGCGCTGTGCGCGGTGGTTGAATGCGCCACGATTGTGGGGGGCGCAACCGGGCTTTGGCTCACGCCCGCCGATTGGGTCAGCTATCCGCTGGCCATCGCGGGCGGAACATTCCTCTTCCTTGGCGTGCACGCCGTGCACAGCGACTGGAAGCATCGGGGCGCGCGGCCGGCGTTCATTCCGGCGCTGGCGGGCGCGGCTGGCGCAGCGCTGCTGCAGCAGGGGCTTCGGATTGCGGTCCGGTAGCGCGGGCCCCCACTCTCCTTATCTGGTGGATGCATCGGGATATCGCGGCGCCGCGGAGCGGGTGTTGTTGCCGGAGTCCGAACAGGAGGTGGTGGAGATTCTGCGCGAGGCCACGGCGCTTCAGATGCCGGTCACAATTGCGGGAGCCGGCACCGGCCTGACCGGCGGACGCGTACCGCAGGGCGGTTGGCTGCTCTGTCTCGAACGCCTCTCCGCGATGGCGATTCATTCCGGCTTCGCGGTGTGCGGCGCGGGGGGCCTGCTGCGGGACTTACAGCGCGCCGCCGGACCGTCGCAGTTCTACGCGCCCGATCCCACGGAGACGGGCGCGTCAGTGGGGGGTTCCATCGCGACGAATGCGAGCGGCTCGCGGAGCTTTCTGTATGGTCCGACGCGGCGGCATGTGCGGGCGCTGCGGGTGGTGCTGGCGAGCGGTGAAACGCTCCTGCTGCGTCGTGGGGAGAAGCCGCCATTCGAAATTCCGGTGCTGGGGGCGCCGGGTGCGAGGAAGAATACGGCCGGATATTATCTGCGCGCCGATGCCGATTTCATGGACCTTTTCATCGGGTCCGAGGGAACGCTGGGCGTGGTGACCGAGGCGGAGCTTACTCTGCTGCCGGCGCCTTCATTGCTGTTCACGGGCGTGGTGTTTTTCGCGTCGGATGAAGAGGCGCTTGGAGCGGTGGATCGTTGGCGCCCGACGCCCGCGCTGCGCATGCTCGAATACCTGGACGGCGGCTCGCTCGATCTGCTGCGGCAGCGGTTCGCGGAGATCCCGACGGCGGCGCGCGCGTGCGTGCTCGTGGAACGCGAGGGGGGCGATGCGGATTGGCTGGGCGAATCAGCGGGGATGGACGAGTCCTGGTTCGCATCGAGCGCGGTGGATCGCGAGAAGTTCCGGCGCTTTCGTCACGCGCTGCCCGAGGCTGTGAACGATCTTATACGGCAGCGCAATCTCACAAAGATGGGATCGGATTTTGCCGTGCCGGTCGAACGCAATCGCGACATGCTGCGGATTTATCGCGAGGTGCTGGAGCGTGAGTTCCCCCGGCAATACGTGATCTTCGGGCATATAGGAGATGCGCATCTGCATGTGAATATCCTGCCGGCGAACGATGTGGAGTGGCAGCAGGCGGCGGCGTTGATGACTGAGTTTGCGAGAGAGGCCGTTGCGCTTGGGGGCACGGTTTCAGCGGAACACGGGCTGGGGAAACGCAAACGGCATTTGTTGGGAATTCAGTATTCCGATGCGGAGATCGAGCAGATGAAGAGCGTGAAACGGACGCTCGATCAGGGGTGGATGCTCGGGAGGGGAACTCTGTTTGATCATGCGCCGGCATGAGTGCCGGCGCGGCGGGCACGAGTGCCCGCGCCACGACGCTTACCACGACCCTTACAACGACGCTGACAACGCCGCGCGCAGTTTTTCCAGATCTTCTTCGTTGTTGTAAAAATGTGGCGAGACGCGCAGATTGCCGTGGCGGGCGGCGACGACGATGCGCTCGGCCTCCAGTTTCTTCGCGAGAGCGGACGCATCGCGATCCGGCCAGTGCGCGGCGATGATGTTCGTGTTGTCGTTCACGATCGACGCGCCTGTGCTCCTCAGCATTTCGGCCGTCATGTGGGCCAGTTCCAGGACTCGCGCCTCGATCAGGTCCGGACCAATCTCCAGCATCATGCGGATTGACTCCGCGGCCCCGTAGATCGCCGCGAAGTTGAGCATGCCGCCTTCGTACTTTTCGGCGCCGTCCGGCAAATGAGGAATACCATGGTTCAGCTCGTCTACCAGGCGCCATCCTTTATCACTGCGCCATCCCATCACCGAAGGCTTCAGCGTGTGGCGCAGCTCCGGCGAAATATAGAAGAACGTCGCGCCGTTGGGCGTCAGCAGCCATTTGTAACCATCGACGGCGAACATGTCCGGCTTCACCTGCGCGACGTCGAAGCGCAATGCGCCGACGCTCTGCGTGCCGTCGAGAAAGAGCAGAGCGCCCGCGCGGTGCGCCAACCGCGAGACGAGCTCGACATCCGGACGATAGCCGTTCGAATAGTTCACCGTGCTGATGATGACGGCGCGCGTGTGCTCCGGAAGCTGATTGATCTCGTTCATCTCGACGAGCTCGACGCCGCGCGCCGCAAGCGAGGCCGCGAAGTAGTACTGGTTCGGGAATTCGTCCCGCAACGTTACGATGCGATCGCCTTCCTTCCACCGAATGCCACCGAGAAACAGCGACAGCGCGGCCGCGGCGTTCATGGCGAATGCGACGTCCGAAGCCTCGCAATTGATCAGTCGGCCGATCAATGCGCGGATCTCATCCATGTCGTCGAACCAGGTCAGGAAATCGGCGCTGGCGGTTTCCTCCCGCCGCGCGAAATGGCGGTCGGCGGCGGCGCGGGCCCGCCGCGGGATCTGCCCGTAGGTTGCCGTGTTGAGGTAGGTCCAGTCGGCAAGCGCCGGAAACCCGGCGCGGATCGAATTCCAATCCATCTAATTCTTCGGCCAGACGGCGGCGGCGATTTCCTCGTCGATGGCTTTGCGCAACTCCGAAACGACATTCATAGCGGGGACATCGCGCGATGCACGGCTTTTCCGGGTGACGAGCTCGACCGCTCCCTGCGCGAGCTTCTTGCCGACCGTGATGCGATAAGGCACGCCGATGAGATCGGCGTCTTTGAACTTCACGCCCGGGCGCTCGTCGCGATCGTCGAAGAGCGCGTCGATTCCCGCGGCGAGGCATTCGTCGTAAATGCGCCGCGCGGCATCACGAAGCGCGGCGTCGCCGATGTTGACGGGCGTAATGATGACGGCGAACGGCGCGATGGGCGCCGGCAGGAACATTCCGGCGTCGTCATGAAACTGCTCGATGGACGAGCTGAGAATGCGCTCGATGCCGATCCCGTACGACCCCATGATCGGCGTGATTTCGGCGCCCGTAGCGTCGAGAACGCGCAGCCCCATCGATTCGGAGTACTTGTAGCCGAGCTTGAAGATATGGCCGACCTCGATGGTCTTGTGCAGGTCGAGCGGTCCGCCGCAGGACGTGCACACATCGCCCGCGCTCACCTGGCGGATATCGGCCGCCTCGGACTTGAAATCGACGCCGGGCGTGACGTTGCGCAGATGATAGTCGTTCCTGTTCGCGCCCGCGATCATGTTGCGGCGCCCGTGCAGCGCGATGTCCGCGAGGATTGGCATGTTCGTGATGCCGATCGGTCCGAGGGAGCCGGGGTCGGCGCCGAACCAGTCGTTGATTTCCCCCGGATGAGCCGGACGAATTTCGGTCGCGGACATGCCGAGCACGCCCCGCACCGCGGCGGCGAACTTTGTCTCGCTGAGCTGATGATCGCCGCGCAGGAGCGCCAGCACGGGCTTGCCATCGGCCACCATCACGAGGCTCTTCACTTGCGAGGTCTGGGGCAGCCCGGTGAACTCCGCCACTTCCGCGATCGTCTTGCGGTTGGGCGTGTGGAACTCTTCGGGGCTCGCACTTGCTTCCGCGTCGGCGAGAGGAGGCGCGCTGTGAGTCGAGACCGCCTTCTCCAG
This sequence comes from Bryobacteraceae bacterium, assembly GCA_035552355.1. Taxonomy (GTDB): domain Bacteria; phylum Acidobacteriota; class Terriglobia; order Bryobacterales; family Bryobacteraceae; genus BOG-234. The sequence goes on from DASZLP010000150.1 coordinate 22,774, forward strand.
ATTCGCCGCATAGTGGCACGCGGGACAATTCACGACCAGATCTTCGCCGGCATCGGACGCCACCATGAACTCCATCGACTGGCTTCCACCCATCGCGCCCGAATCGGCTTCGACGGGAATCACATCGAGTCCGCAACGCGCGAAGATGCGCCGGTAGGCTTCGTAATGCTTCTTGTACGACACGTCGAGCCCGTCGGCGTCAATGTCGAAGGAGTAGGAATCCTTCATGATGAACTGACGGACGCGCAGCAGACCGGACTTCGGTCGCGGCTCGTCGCGGAACTTGGTCTGGATCTGATACCAGATCTGCGGAAGCTGCTTGTAGCTGCGCAGCTCGCCGCGCGCGGTGACGGTCATAATCTCTTCATGCGTCATACCGAGGCAGAGATCGCGACCGAAGCGGTCTTTGAGGCGAAACATGTTGTCGCCCATGACATCCCAGCGGCCGGATTCCTGCCAGACCTCGGCTGGGTTGAGGGCCGGAAGCAGGAATTCCTGCGCGCCGATCGAGTCCATCCCGGCGCGCACGATCTGCTGAATCTTGAGCAGTGAGCGCTGCGCGAGAAGAAGGTAGGTGTAGATGCCGGCCGAAAGCTGGCGGATGTAGCCGGCGCGCAGCAGGAGCTGGTGGCTCGGCACCTCCGCTTCGGCAGGCGTTTCACGCAACGTGGGGATGAAGAGCTTGCTCCAGAGCATAGATGAGAGGGGAACATTCAGTGTAACAATGCAAATGGTGGAAGCGTTTTTGAAATGGATGAGTCTGATCGCGCTGGCAGGCGTGCTGATGTTGGGCGGGTGCGCGTCCGCGAAGCAGTATCAACTGCACGGCGAGATCAAGGGTCTCGATGCGGACCAGCACGTGGCGACGATCAAGCATGAGGAGATTCCGGGATTCATGGGGGCGATGACGATGGGATATCCGATCAAAGATGCGGGTGAGTTTTCCAGGCTGACCGTCGGCGAGGCGATTAACGCGACTCTCTACGTCAAAGGCGACGAGATGTGGCTGGCGAATATCCAGAAGGCGAAGTGACGTTTGCTAACCTGGACTTTCCAGTCCATTGAATGGTAAAGACCTGGTACGAGCGCCGGATGAATGCGTGGGAGATGGATCTCGCCACGCGTTCGACTGATCGTGTCGTGCGTCCGTTCGACTGGGGGCTCGACTGGACGGCCGGCTGGCCAGTCGATTCCGACGAGCGCGACCCCGAGAGCCGCATTCGGGAATTGAATCGTCTCGCTATTGAGAACAGCGCGGAGTTTTTCGCGTACAAGCCGCCATCCGATTTCCGCATCGAGAATTCACGTGTTCGTTTCACGTCGGCCGTCGCGACCCCGTACCCGGAGAACAACACGGTGGAGGCGCGATACTTCCCGGCGAATCCGCGGTTCAAGCGCGGACCCAAAGCCGTCGTCGTGCTGCCGCACTGGAACGCGAGCGCGCAACAGCACGTCGCGTTGTGCCAGGGGATCGCGCGGCTGGGAATCTCGGCGGTTCGCATCAGTCTTCCTTACCACGACCGGCGCATGCCGGCCGGGCTGACGCGCGCCGATTATGCGGTCTCCGCGAACATCGGGCGTACGATCGACGCCACGCGACAGGCCGTCATCGATGTGCGGTCCTGTTTCGACTGGCTGCAGCAGGTTGGCTACACCGACCTCGGAATCGTCGGGACCAGCCTCGGCTCCTGCTACGCTTTCCTCGCGGCGGCGCACGATGAGCGCATTCGCGTCAATGTATTCAACCACTGCTCGACGTACTTCGGCGACGTAGTGTGGACGGGGCTTTCGTCGCGCCACATCCGCCAGGGAATTGAGACTCAGATCGATATCGACGGCCTGCGCGCGGCGTGGGATTGCATCAGTCCGGTGCATTACATGGACCGTTTCGCGGCTCTGGCCAAGCGGTCGTTTTTTTTGTATACAACGTATGACACCACGTTCCTGCCGGAGTTTTCGCGCCAGGTGCTGCAGCATATTCGGAAGCGCGGCGTCGATCACAAGCTGGTAGTGATGCCGTGCGGACACTACACGCTGGGGGAGAGCCCGTTCAAGTTCATCGCGGGTTACAAGATTTGTTCATTCCTGAAGCGGAATCTCTGAGACCCATGTTCCGCGCAGACTTCGATCTGGCAGCGTCCGCGCGCGCCGAGATGATCCGCAATGGCTTCGATCCCAATTTCGCGCCGGGCTCCGACGAGCAGATCGGCGCGCTCAGAAAGGCGCCTCCGCCCGTGCCCGCGGCCGGCGTGCGCGATCTTCGGAATCTGCTGTGGTCCTCGATCGATAACGACACGTCGAAGGACCTCGATCAGATCGAAGTTGCAGAGCGGACCGCTGGCGGCATCCGCGTTCTCATCGGCATCGCAGATGTCGACAACGACGTCAGCGCCGGCTCTCCCATCGACCGCCATGCCGCAGAGGAAACGGTCACGGTCTACACTGCCGTCCGCAATTTTCCGATGTTGCCGGAGGCGCTCTCGACCGATCTCACTTCCCTGAACGAATCGGCGGATCGCGCCGCCATCGTGATCGAGATGCTGGTGGAACCCGAAGGCTCCATCGCATCTTCGGAAATTTATCGCGCTGTCGTCCGCAACACTGCGCAGCTTACCTATAACGCTGTCGGGGACTGGCTCGAAGGACGGTCCGGCCCCGGCCCGAAGGTAGCGGCATCGGCGGAACTGCAGGCGCAGCTCAAGCTGCAGGACGAAGCCGCCACCGCCTTGCGAGCGCAGCGGCATCGTCTCGGGGCTCTCAATTTCGATCGCGTCGAGCCCGTGGCGACAGTTACGGACGGGCACGTTTCCACCATTGGCGCGGCGAGGAAAACGCGCGCCAACGATCTCATCGAAGACTTCATGGTGGCGGCGAATGAGGTGATGGCGAAGACGCTCAAAGACGTCGGAGCTTCGTCGATGCGGCGCATCGTGAGGTCGCCGGAGCGGTGGCCGCGGATAGTCGAGCTGGCGGCGCAACACGGAACGCAACTGCCGGGGAGTCCCGATCCGGCGGCGCTCAACGCATTTCTCGAGAAGCAACGGGCGGGGGACCCGGTCCACTATGCCGATCTCTCGCTGGCGGTTGTCAAGCTGATGGGGCCCGGCGAATACGTCATGACGCGCGCGAACGAAACCGGCGAAGGACACTTCGGTCTCGCGGCGCACGACTACACGCATTCGACCGCGCCCAACCGGCGCTACGCCGATCTGGTCACACAGCGCCTGATCAAAGCCGTTCTCGCAAAAGGCCTGGCGCCTTACTCCGATGCGGAGCTCGAATCCATCGCTCGAAATTGCACCCTCAAAGAAGACGCCGCGCGCAAAGTCGAGCGGGTCATGGGAAAGCGGGTTGCCGCGGTGGCGATGCGCGACAGAATCGGCGAGCTGTTTGGCGCTGTCGTGACAGGCGTCACACCGAAGGGCACGTTCGTGCGGGTGCTCAATCCGCCGGTCGAAGGGTTGCTCGCGCGGGGTCAGTCGGGGCTCGACGTGGGTGACAGGATTCAGGTCACGCTGATAGCGACGGACCCCGAAAGCGGGTATCTCGACTTCGCGCGCTGAGTTACCGCGCGGCTGTGTCGGCGCACTTCCCTGCCCGCAGCCACTTCTGTCCGCTCGCGTCGACCGCCAGGATTGCGATCTCTCCGCCGACATCGTCCGCGTGCGTCGCGGCCGCGTCGTCAATAGCGGCACGGATCAAGCGCTCCAGCGCTTGCGGCGCCGGAGCCTTCCACCAGTCGTCGTTCAGGTTCACATAGCGGAGAATTGCATCCGCACCGGAACCGATCATCAGCAGATTCTGGTCTTCGGTCGCGCGAAACCGTTCGTGCCCGATACTTCCGTCCGGCGCGATCTGCCAATCCTCTTCGATGAGCACGGGATGCCCGTCTTCCCAGGCCGCGAACACCGCCTCGCCGACTTTCCCTTTGCGGAATGTCTCGTAGACCTTCGGGAAATCGGCGCGGATGCCGTCGATCGCCGCCTTCATCTTTGGCGCCAATGCGGCTTCCACCACGTCGAGCCGAGTATCGAGGGGACCTCCTGATGCCGCGAGGGCGCTTCTCGCGATCTCACTGAAGTCGAATCCGGTCCTGCTGTCGGAAGAGAGCGCCGACACCGCGAACGCGATCGCCGGTGTCTGCACGATCTTGCATCCGTCGGAAATCGCCGTCGAGCCGCTGGCGGCGGATGTCTTCGTCAAACG
>DASZLP010000151.1:0-3078 GCA_035552355.1 Bryobacteraceae bacterium
TTCACGGCGGTCGGGCGCAGCGCTGCGATACGATCCGAGCGGGGCAGGGAACTCATTGAAGACGAAAGAACAATCCGAGAATATCAGGGCGCCCGAGTGGAAGCATGAGATCGCCACGCCAGCGCTGGTTCTCGATCTCGATGATTTCGAGCGCAATCTCTCGCGCATGGCGGACGCCGCCAATCGTGCGGGCAAGAAGCTGCGTCCCCACGCCAAAGCTCATAAATGCTTCGAAATCGCCCGCCGGCAGGTTTCGGCGGAAGCCCGCGGGGCCTGCGTCGCAACCATCGCCGAAGCCGAACTGCTGGCGCAGGCCGGCATTCCCGGCCTTCTGCTGACCTCGCCCGTTGCCGATCCCCGCAAGATGAAACGCATCGCCGCAACCGGCGCCATGGTTGCGATCGATCACGTCCGGCAGGTCGAGTGGTACGCCGCTGCCGAATCTCCGCTTGACGTATTGATCGACCTCGACGTGGGCGATCACCGGACCGGCGCCGCCAGCATCGAGCAGGCGCTCGAAATCGCGCGCGCCGTCGATCGCAGTCCTGATCTGACGCTTCGCGGCATTCAGGCCTATTCCGTTCGCGGCTCCCATGGCGGCGACCGCGCCGAGCGCCGCCAGATATCCGAAGCCGCATTCGCCATTGCCGCCGAAGCGCGCGACGCGTTTCTTCGCGCCGGCCTCTGCGCGGATATTCTCTCAGGCGGCAGCACCGGAACCTGGGATATCGATCTCACCCTGCCCGCCGTCACCGAGTTGCAGGCTGGTTCTTACGTATTGATGGACCTTGCGTATCGCCGGCTCGGCCTCGATTTCGCCAATGCCCTGCGCGTGCTCGCTACCGTGATCAGCGCCAATCACCCGGATTTCGTCACTGTCGATGGCGGTTACAAGGCCTTTTCCACCGATCGCGGCTATGGACCCGAGGCGTTGAACCTGCCGGGCGCGAGCTACCGCTGGGGCGGCGATGAATTCGGCTTCCTCGATGTGGCGGAATGCTCCGCCAGACCGCAACTCGGCGATCGCATCGAGCTCATCCCCCCGCACTGCGATCCCACGGTGAACCTGCACGACGCAATTTATGCCTGCCGCGGCGATCGGGTGGAGGCAGTGTGGTCAGTGATGAAACGTTCGAATCCCGGCTGAATCGAAGCGGGCAATGCTGCTCATTCCTCGCCGGTCACGGCGCCTCTTCTGACTGATTTCAGCACCAGGGTGGGTCCACTGGAGCGCTAATCCTGGAGGGATCACAGTCTGCTCGATTACTCCGGCCAACGGAATTACGCCCTCCCTTTCATCGGGTATTTGGCGCATTCTCCTGAGCCTTGTACGTACGCCTTCACGCCCTTTCCCGATCTGAGCGGGATAAGTGAATGCCTGCCGGATTGCAGCCGTTCCGTGACAAGACGCGTTACACTTTTCAACGCGCGATCCCGCGCAGCGTGTTACTCCGGATTGCCCACCCTGCCGCCTTCACGCAATATAGCTGGCGGTAATCGAGTCCCGTCTGCGCGCTCATCCCTCTAACGGTCACCTTTGGCCGGCGGCCGACAGGTCCGCCTGGCGTGCAGCAATATACCCGGTTTACGATGATGGAATCCAGATGAGAATCCGCTTTCGGCGGCCGGGGGCCAAGCTGTCTGGATTGAATGATGCGGAACTGAGTAATGTGAAATCCCGCCTTGAAAACTCTATTGACCGGCTCGGGCCGTGGATTCACCGCGCTACCATACTCGTCGTGCTCGGGCTCGGAATTGAGTACTGGGGGCCCCTGGCAAAATTCTTCGCTACTCACGAATGGCGCTACGTCGTCGACTGCATCGGAGGGATACTCGTGACCCTGGGTGTCGCCGGCGAGATGCTTCTGGGGTTCCGCGCAGCCGCGAAGGATGGCCGGCTCAGGGAAGTTAACTCGACGTTGTTCGCCCGTGCTGAGGAACGGATTGCGGTTCTGCATAAAGAGGCCGCCCTGGCCCTCGAAAGCGCCGAAAAGGAGCGACTTGAGCGCTTGAAACTACAGAAGGCGCTTGCCGGCCGCACTCTGCCGGGAGAGGATTTCGACAGGATCGCTCAAAACCTTCTTCAATTCTCCGGGCAAGCTTTCGTGATGAGCACTGATTCCAGCAATCTGGAACAGGTACAATTCGCCAGGTCGATCCACATGGCGCTCATAAACGCGGGCTGGTCATTCGAAAACCTGCAGGCCCCGACCGACTCCCCGAGAATGCTGGCGGAGGGGGTCTTGATACAGCCGACGCCCGACGAGCGGAGCCAGGAAGCCGCGCGGGCTCTCGGGCGCGATTTGTTGGAATCCGGCCACGTCGTCATTGTTCTCGCTTCGACATATCTCAGCTGGATCTGTCGAAACGAACAGACGGGAATGCATGATAAATCGCGTGTGTGGATTCGCATCGCGGATCAGCCGCGGCCGCCGACGCGTTCCTGATCGAGAATCAATTCTGGCCGGTCATGGTGTCCGAATTGATCGTTTGTGGAACTCGACAGGCCTGTGCACAGCCGTTTGGCATCGAGGACGACCTTCTCGACACCTCGGATGATCCGTTCCCTCGCGGAACGCCCCTGCGCCGCCTCTTTGAGACGTCTGTACAGCGGCGCCGAAATGTCAACCTGAGGTGGACCCCAAAGGCTGGATAGTTTTTGGCCCTGATGGCTTCGGCCGTGGCGGTCACGCAATCCACGCCTGTCCCGGGCGATGGCGTCGAGGCAGTGTGGTCACTGATGAAGCGGTTGAATTTGGGCTGAATTGAAGCGGGCATTTTCCTTCGGTCACGCCCAATTCAAAATTTATTTGCCTTCGGATTCAATAACTTAGCGCTTAAGCCGCGTCCCGGGCCGATTTTCAATTGCTAGTTTTGTAGCGCAAGAGCGAGTCCGGGGACCTCCATTAATCCTCAAGCAAACCTGAAACCCTACCTCGAAATCCTTCCCGCCTCCACAGTGAGGCGTTCCTCCTTCGAAACCCCGGGCTCGCTCTCGTCAATCACATCCCGATAGATACCCATCAGTTCGCGAATATCCGCCACATCCGCCGGACGGCAGTTCATCAGCGGCGGCCG
>DASZLP010000152.1:0-8000 GCA_035552355.1 Bryobacteraceae bacterium
ATGTGCTCGATCGCGTGACCGGCGAATTCCTCGAGGGCAAACCGTTCGCAAAAGTCACGTGGACCACCGGACTCGACGACAGCGGCCACCCGGTGCGCGTCGCCGAAGCCAAGCCGTCGCGCGAAGGAACGCTCGTCTACCCTGGCGTGCAGGGCGCTACGAACTGGTTCTCGCCGTCATATAGTCCTCACACCGGGCTCTTTTATATCCCCGCATGGGAAAACTATTCGTCGGTCTTCAACAAGCTCCCCGCCGAATATTTCGAGGGCCGGCGCTATACCGCGGGCACCCCGCGATCGCCCGTACCTTCACTGCGCGGGACGCAGGTGATCAACCGCACGGAGGAAGAAGGGTACGGTGCCATTCGCGCTTTCGATCCTAAAACCGGCGTCAGAAAATGGGAGTTCAAAATGACCGACGTCACCAGCGCCGGCGTCCTTACAACTGCGTCTGATCTTCTCTTCACAGGCGGACGCGAGGGATATTTCTGGGCCCTTGATGCCCGCACCGGGGCGGAGCTCTGGCGGGCGAATCTGGGCGGAGATGTGGCTTCCGGACCAATGACTTACGCCATAAACGGCCGGCAATATGTCGCGGTTTCCGCCGGTAATTCGCTGTTTACTTTTGCACTTCGGCAATAAGCGGCGAAGCAACTCGGCGCGTCTTCCGTGTGTTAGCAACGTTAAATAACTTGTGGGGATGGAACCTGATTTCGCCGGATGGCATCGGAAGCTCTTGATGCAATCGGACCTTCGGATTAGAGAACGCCGGCAAGAGTGCCGGCGCTGCGGGCTGGAGAGCGCGCGCCACATGCCGGCGCATTTTCGAGTTGCGGGGCTCGCGCTCCTCGTTCTCGGCATGGCGTCAACAACCGCGTTCGCGCAGCGCAGCCGCATTACCGAGCGGATCGATAACACCCAGCGCATGACCCTGCGCGGTCACATCAATCCGCGCGCGAATGCCGCCAACGACCGCGGTCGCGTCGCGCCGTCGCTTGAGCTTTCTTACGTCACCCTGACTCTGACACAGACGGACGCCCAGAAGGCCGACCTCGCCACGCTGCTTTCTGACCTGCAGAACCCGTCTTCGCCCAACTACCATAAATGGCTCACCCCCGCCCAGTACGCGGACCGCTTCGGCGTGAGCCCGGCGGACCTCAGTTCCATCGAGCAATGGTTGCGGGGCCAGGGCCTCACGGTGGTCAACATCGCGCAGGCGCGCAACTGGATTGCGATCCGCGGCACGGCGGCGCAGGTTGAATCCGCCTTCGCGACAGAGCTTCATCAATACGCCGTCAACGGCGAAACCCACTTCGCGAACGCGAGCGAGCCGTCTGTTCCGGCGGCGATCGGCGGCATCGTCAGATCCATTCGCGGACTGAATGATTTCCGGATGAAGCCTGCTTCTGTCAAGTCTCGCGCCAGCCAGAATCCGCACTACACGTCCGCTCACGGCAATCATTACCTGAGTCCGAATGATCTGGCGGCGATATACGACATCTCACCCGCCTACGCCGCCGGTATCAACGGCTCGGGGCAGTCCATTGTCGTCGCGGGGCAGTCGACGGTCAATCTCGCTGACATCCAGACATTCCAGACCGCCTTCAACCTTCAGGCGAATCTGCCGACGCTCTTTCTCGTGCCTGGATCGCGACGGCCGGACAACTCCGATGAGGGCGAAGCCGATCTCGATCTGGAATGGTCCGGCGCCGTGGCCCGCAATGCGGCCATCACGTTTGTGTATTCCGAAAACGTAATGGATGCCGTGCTGTACGCGATCGATCACAACCTCGCGCCCGTCATCAGCCTGAGCTACGGATCCTGCGAACCGGAGGATCCTTCCGACGCGCCGACGTTTCAATCATGGGCTCAGCAGGCGAATATCCAGGGCATTACCTGGGTAAACGCAACCGGTGACAACGGCGCCGCCGATTGCAACGATTCCCAAAATCCTGGCCTTTCGGTCGACCTGCCTTCGAGCATTCCCGAAATCACCGGCATGGGCGGCACCGAGTTCACTGAAAACGGCGGCGCGTATTGGAACGCCGCCAATGATGCCAACAGCGCGTCGGTTCTCTCTTACATTCCGGAAACGGCATGGAACGACAGCGCGGCGGACGGCTCTCCATCGGCCAGCGGCGGCGGCTCCAGCATTTACTTTGGGAAGCCGTCATGGCAGACGGGACCGGGCGTGCCCGGCGATAACGCGAGACACGTCCCCGACATCGCCATGAGCGCGTCGGCCGATCATGATGGATACCTGGTCTATTCGGCCGGCGACACTCTCGGAAGTCCCGAAGTCTTCGGCGGGACGTCGGTCCCCACACCGGTTTTCGCGGGCGTGATCGCGTTGCTGAACCAATACACACAGTCGGCAGGTCAGGGGAACATTAATCCGAAACTCTATTCGCTGGCCCAGACCTCGCCGTCGGTTTTTCACGACATCACCACCGGCGACAACATCGTGACTGTATCGACTACCAATTGCCCACGGCGTCAGACGTGCCCGACTCAGAGTCCCGTCGGTTACACTGCCGGCGTCGGATACGATCCTGTCACCGGTCTCGGGTCGATGGACATCTGGAACCTGATCACCTGCTGGAGCGGAAGCTGCGCAACCGTCACCCCGCCGCCATCAACCAGCCTTTCGCTGCTGAGTAATCTGGACAGCGTTGGGCCGCAGGACGTGGCCTTCCTGACAGCGACCGCGACATCCAACAACGGCGTGACGCCTGTGGGCGCGGTGACGTTCGCGGCTGGAACAACTTCGCTCGGCTCGGCAACGCTCACCGGGTGGGCAGGTACCGCCACCGCGACGCTGGCCGTGACCGGAGGCCAGCTCCCGTCGGGTCTTTCGATCATTACCGCTTCTTTCAATGGCGGCGCGGGATCGACGGCAGTCACCCAGTCGGTGACGATGAACGTGCGGACGACCGGTTCAAGCTCCAACGGCACTCCTTCGATAATGGGTCTCACCGACGGCGCATCCTACCAGCAGCGTTATTCGCCGGGGATGGTGCTGACGGTCTTTGGTGCGGCGCTGAGCCCATCCATCGAGAGCGCGTCCGCGGTGCCGCTGCCAGTCTCCATGTCGGGCGTGGAAGCGACCATTAACGACGAAGCCGCGCCGCTTTATTACGTCTCACCGACGCAACTCAATATCCAGATTCCCTATGAAACCCCGGTGAACTCGACAGCGACTCTGAAAATTAACAACAGCGGAGTGGTCACTACCCAAACATTCACAGTTGTCGCCGCAACGCCCGGCATCTTCACGGACCAGAACCGGACAATCGTCCCCAGCAGCAGCGCGGCCATGAATTCGGTCGCGACCATGTTCATCACCGGGGCGGGCGCCGTGACACCGGCGATCGCTACCGGCGCCGCGCCGGCCTCGACAACACCGCTGGCATCACTCCCCGCTCCCGCTCCGGTGACCGTGTCGGTCGGCGGCAAGGCGGCGTCGACGATTTGCGAATACTGCTTCGTCGGCATACCGTGGGGGCTGGCCGGCGTGGCTCAGATCAACTTCCAGATTCCCGCCGGGCTGGCGGTTGGGCCGCAGCCGGTGGTGGTTACTGTCGGCGGGGTCCAGAGCACCGCGGCTAACATCAACATCACGAATTAACAGCGCAGCCGCACCCACCAGACCTGCAACCTTCGCGACAGTTGGAGCGTCTATTTGCACTTCTCGTGTTTCGGTGTGGATTAGCGGTCATCATTCTGGCGGCCTGGACGGCGCTCGGGGCTCCGCAGAGCGCTCCGCCTTCCGACGAGCCCGTGTACGATATCGGGCCGGGCATCACTCCGCCTCGTGTCACCCACCAAGTCACACCTCAGACTAAACCGGACTCGCGCGGGTTCCGTCTCTCCGGCGCGGTCGTTGTCGGCCTGATCGTCAGTTCAAAGGGTGAGCCGAAGGACGTCCACGTCGTTACGTCACTCGACAAGGACGTCGATCAGACGGCCGTCGAAGCCGTTGAGCAATGGACCTTCGCGCCCGCGCGAAAGGGCGAGCAGCCGGTTGCCGTCCGGATCACGGTCGAGATTCGCTTCCACAGTCTCTAACGGCCGGGACCTGCCCCACGTCCGCCTGCACCGCGTCCACCACCGCCGCGTCCGCCGCCGGGCTGCGGAATCGGCGTGCCGGCCTTGCCGCCTTTCGCTATCAGTAAATCGCCCGTCTCTTTGTGGACGTCGATGCGCTGGCCGCCGCGGCTGTTCCCGCCCGCGCGTCCCATTGCGTAGTCGACGGCTGTGAAGCCACGGCTGTCTGCCTCGTTGATATCGGCGCCTTTCTCGAGGAGATGCTGGACGACTTTGTTCCAGCCCCAGAAAGCGGCCCCGTCAAGAGGCGTCTGCTGGAACCGCCCCGCGCGTCCATTGATTTCGCCGCCGTGGGCGAGGATCAGATCGAGCGAAGCGATGGCGCGGTCTTCGACGTCGGACGTGCCATAGTAGCCGCGCGTATCCGCGTCTGTTGAACCCATGCCGGAAGCCGCGACCAGCGGCGTCATCCCCTGATTGTTCGGCAGATCGACGATCGCGCCGTGCTCGAGCAGCAGCTTGATGGCGGGCGCATCCTGCGCCTTGGCCGCGCGCAGCAGGGGAGTCGTCCCGACCGTCAGCATGCCGTCGAGTCCGCGATCGTTGCCGGTGGCGCGGTAGGGCGGAAAGAGCTTCAGTTGCAGGTTCGGATTCGCGCCCTTGTCGAGCAGCAGGCGAATGATGTCGATGGGCAGCGTTTCATCCAGCGCCGGCTGGTCCGGACGCCCGCCATGCGGCAGCGTGTTGTAGTCGACGGCGAGATAGAGCGGGCTGCGCCCCCACCAGTCCCATTTATCGATGTTGGCGCCTTTTTCGATCAGGTATTTCGCGACGTCGAAACGCGTGTTGAAGACGGCTGTGATCAGCGGCGTGACGCCTTCCGGATCGGCCAGGTCGAGCTTCGCGCCTTTTTCGACGAGGGCTTTGACACAGTCCATGCAGCCTTCGCGCGCCGCGAACAACATCGCGGTCTCTCCGCCTGGGGGACGCGGCTGCGCGCGCGGCTCGCCGCTCACCAGCGGCGTCATGAGATCCGTTGCGGACTTCGCGTCGACTTCCGCGCCGTGGGCGAGCAGCTCGCGCATCATCGCGCTCTGATGCGAAGCGGCGGCCCACATCAGCGGCGTCTGCTGGCGCTGGGATTCGCGTACATTCGGGTTCGCGCCCTTATCGAGCAGAAGCTTCGCGGCGGCGACGTTCGCCGTGCGCGCGACCACCATGAGCGCCGTCTGTCCGTCCGGACCCGTGAAGTTCGGGTCCGCGCCCGCATCGAGCAGCGCTTTGATCAACTGGGTGTTGGAATTCAGCGCGGCTTCGGAAAGCGCTGTGGATCCAAGCTGATTGTGGGCCTTCGCGTTCGCCCCTGCTTTCAGCAGGCGCAGCGCGAGATCGGTGTCGTTGAGGTTCGCGGCCCAGATCAGCGGAGTGGTGCCGTCCGCTTCAGCGGCGTTCACATCGCCGGACTTTTTCGCGATCATGTCAAGCGCGGCCACGCGCTGGCCGGACTTGATCGTTTCCACCAGCTTTGCCGGGCCATTCGCCGGCTGCACTTCGGCAGCGAAGACGGGGATTGCGGCTGTTACGGCGAGAATCGGAACGAGAACCCTCAACAGGCTAAAGCCTGTTCTACCGTCGTGTCGACCACAACATTTCAGCATCGGGTTTAAACCTCAGCGACTTTGCCGGTGCTGTCGCCAATTTTGTCCTGCGGGATGCCGGCTTTGTCGAGGAACGTCAACAGCACGTTCGCCAGCGGTGTGTGGTCGGGCATCACCAGATGCTGGCCGCCCTTGACACTCTTCCAGCCGCCCACGATCGAAGTCGGCAGCGGATAGTGGTTGTGCGCATTGCTGTTCGCCATGTTGCTTCCGTAGAGGAACATCGAGTGGTCGAGCATGGTGCCATCGCCATCCGGCATTTTCGCGAGCTTGTCGAGGAAGTAAGCAAAAATCGACGTGTGATAGGCCTGCACTTTGGCGAGCCGGTCCATCTTGGCCTGTTCGTTGTTGTGGTGCGAGAGAGGGTGGAAAGCATCGGGCACGCCGATGTTGGGGTAAGTCTGGCCGCTGACTTCCGCCGCAATCATGAATGAGAACACGCGCGTCATGTTGGCCTGGTACGCCAGCGCGATGAGATCGAGCAACAGTTTGAGGTGCTGATCGATTGGAAGCTGCTGAGTCCCGGGCGCATTGGGAATCGTGACGTGCGACAAATCGCGCGCCTCCGTTTTTTGGATGCGGCGCTCGATTTCATTGACGCTCTCGAGGTAATCAGAAAGTGCGGCTTTGTCGGACGGCCCGAGCATCTTCGAGAGATCCTTCGCTTCGTTCCCGACCATGTCGAGGATTGACTTGTACTGCCCGGACAAACGCGCGCGCTCGTCGGCATTGTCGCCCTGTCCGAAAAGGCGAATGAAAAGCTTGCGCGGATCGGTCTCGACCGGCAGCGGAGTGGTCGGCGTGCGGAACGAAATCGTGCCCGCATAGGAGCAGCCGTAATCGCGGTCGCAGAATCCGCCGCCACCGTGGTTGTCGGCCGCGACTTCGAGAGAGGGCAGAGGCGTGTCCTGGCCGATATGTTGTGCGGCGATCTGGTCGGCCGTGGTACCGGCGTGCGCTTCCTGACTGATCGCCGGATGGACGCACGAGAGCCACGTGCCGGGTGCCAGCGCGTGCACCGGTCCGACGGCCGCCTGGTTATCGATGTTGCTGAAGACCGTCGTCATCGATTTGTACTTTTCGAGCGGCGCGAGAATCTCGTTGAAGGATTCAATCTTGCCCTCGCCGTTGGGCGTCCACTTGGCTTGTACAGCGCCATGCGGAAAGTAGATGAAGCCGAGGTGCGGCGTAGCCTTCGCCGCGGTCTGCGCCAGAGCCGTGCGCGCCGGAATCATCGCATCGAGCAACGGCAGCGCGAGAGCGGTGCCAGCTCCCCGCAGCACCGTGCGGCGCGAGAGGTGTTTCTTTGTAACGAACATTCGCTGACTCCTTACCTGGCGGCTATCTCTTTATTTGCCGGTTTCGCCGGCTCGGACTTCGTTTCCACTTTGTCCGGGTCCACCCTGTTCGACTGGAACTCGGGCGCCGTGACAATCCCCATCACGATGGACGAAAACCTGTAATTGTCGCGCTTGGCGTCCCTTACGATCCTGCGGATCGCCGGCATGTCGTAGTACTCCACGCCGCGGCCCAGCGCGTACGTCATCAGCTTCTCGGTCATCGTTTGCGCGAACTGCTCGGGATGCTTCAGCAGCGCATTACGCAGGTCGCTCGGCCCGTTGACCGGTGTGCCGTCCACGAGCTTCCCACTGGCGTCAATCTTCGTGCGGGTGAAGCGATCCATCACGCGATACGCGCCGATGGTGTCGAAGTTTTCGAGTGAGAAGCCGAGCGGGTCCATCACGCCGTGGCAAGCGTTACACGTCGGATTGGCGCGGTGCGCTTCCATGATCTCGCGGATCGTATGCGGCTTTTCGCCTTCCTTGTTTTCTTTGAACGCTTCGACGTTCGGCGGCGGCGGCGAGGGCGGCGTGCCGGTGATGTTTTCAAGAATGTACGATCCGCGCAGCACGGGCGAAGTGCGGTTGGGATACGCCGTCACCATCAGGATCGCGCCTTTTCCGAGCAGCCCGAAGCGGTTCGGATCGGTCAGCGTCACGCGCCGGAAGTGGTCGCCGCGAATGTCCGGGATGCCGTAGTGCTCGGCCAGACGTTCATTCACGTACGTGTAATTGGCGCTGAGCAGGTCGATGACACTGTGGTCTTCGCGGAAGATACTGTCGACGAAGAGCTCCATTTCGCGGCGAAGCGCGGCGCGAAGCGCGCCATCGAACGACGGATAGGTGTATGGATCGGGTTCGAGCGCCGCCATGTCACGAACCTTCAGCCACTCGAATGCGAAATTGGTCGTCAGCGTTTTCGCCCGCGGATCGGCGAGCATCCGGCGCACCTGATG
>DASZLP010000153.1:0-5022 GCA_035552355.1 Bryobacteraceae bacterium
CATTGCCGGAAAAGCTGCGCAGACTTCGAGCGAGATGCCAGCGAAGATCAGCTTCTTGCGGCCGGTCGCTTCGATGGCGCGAGCTACCCGCGCGTCGTCGAAAGCATTGACCGATGAGCGGTTGATGATTTCAATTCCCGGCAGCGCTTCGACAAGTTCCGGGAACGTCGGACCCCACACGCTGTCGCGCGCCGTCGTGGTGACGACGATCGGCACTTCAGCGCTTGGCCGCTTTGGCTAGGGCCACCACGTTGTGTTTCAGTTCGCCGGTCGAACTGTCCGTAAAGGTCGGTCTCCGAGTGAAATGGCGGCGTCGCCTGCCGTCATCTTGGATGCGGTCTACGCCCTGCTTGAGGAAAAGTCGGTGCGCGAACTTGACCATTGAGGCGGTTGCCAAGCGGCCGGGGTCGGCAAACCCACGCTGTATAAATGGTGGCCGACCAAAGCGACCTTAGTATTCCAATCGCCGCGAACAGCAACAGCATAGCCAGTTGCGCTATCTGGATAGTCGGCTTCGACTGCGTCGGTGCCATGGCGCTCAGTGCTGGAACCCGGCGAAAGAGCTGGGCGACCAGCACGAAAACATTGAAATAGAGCGCCATCATGGCTGTGATCGCATAAGTCCGGCGCCAGATCCCCTGGAGATGGTGGCGATAGATCGAAAGGCTCGCGATTATCAACACGATCAGAGAGAGAGGACGCCGAGGATTTGGGCAGGCGTGACACCGCGATATGCGAAGAGGAAGTCCGTCAGGCTCGTCGCCCCGTCGTCGCCAGGAAGGCCTGCGTCCATCGACCGGCCGTCTTCGCTTTCAGCAATCCGTATATCGCGACGACGCCCGAGCCGATTCCGACCAGGCTCAGGACGACATGAGAAGAGGTGAAGGCATTCAGGATCATGGATCTTTGTTTTGTGGGCAAGCGTGCGCGAGGGCAGGAGGGCTCCCGCAGCGGTGCCTTAGTTTTTCCTGGGGAACAGGCGATCAAAAGTCTCTTCGGCCCACCAGTCGTTGACAAGCTTATCGTTGAGGGTGAAGGAGTAGATGCCTGACCATGATTGCTGCCAGCGCCACCCCTTCGCTACGCCAGGTGCGTCTCGCTCGATGTAGGCGGTTGCCTTCGCGGCCGACAGTGACCGGGTACAATGCGGACACTTCGGGTCGGCGGAAGCGCGAAACACGCCCCCACACGGGCATGGCTTCAGCAAACCCTCTATATCCGACGTGATCCGTTGATGGATCTTGAGCTTTACTTGCTGCGCCGCGGGGTGCCAGCCGCTCAGCAGAACAGTGAACGAGCATTGATTGCAGTATGCGTAAGCGGAATCGTTGAATCCGTTGTGAATCAGTTGGTACCGAAAAGTGCCAGCGCAATGGTCGCAACTGCCGGTTGGGTTATCCATTCCTTGGACCTTGTAGTTTCCGGATCTGGTCGGCTTTCTTCGCGACCGTCAGAGGTCGACCGAGATGCGTCCCCTTCAGCCTCGCTTCGGTGATGCGGCGCGGATTCGTTCGCGGAGAATCTCCTGCTCGAACTCAGCAAACACAGACAGCAGACGCGCCATGGCCCGGCCGGTCGGCGTCGTCAGATCCGGCGCTTCGGTGAGCGATACGAAGCTGACGCCCAGTCCGGCGAGTTCCTTCAACGTAATGATCGGATCAACGAGTGACCGGCCCCAGCGATCCAGCCGCCCGACCAGCACGACATCGATCTCGCGCCGACGTGCTGCGGGGAGGAGCTTTTCACGGAGTTCGCGCTCTGTCGCACCGGAACCAACCTCATACACGATTGCCGAAAATTCACGTAACAACCTGCCGTAACCAACCTGGACCTGAAGGATATCCGCTGAGTTGCCCGAAGTGGAACCTGAATCGGATCGAGGCCGTTTTCCCCAAGTCGTCTACGGCTTAAAGTATCTCCAAGCACCCTTATCTGCGGCACGTCCCTGGGTTCATTGGCCTGACGAACGTGACGTTTATCCACGCCGAGAACCCACTCCGGGAGCAGCGGCCAAGTCCTTTGGCGGCCAACATTGTTCCCTGGCTCAGCCCTGCGGCTGCGGCCGGCCTTGCAACGGTTATGCTGCTGGCTGTTTTCTATCATGTTCGCCGGCGCGAGCCCCCGACCGCGCCAGCTGGCGCCCTGCCCTGGATGGGGCAAAAATCCGGCCGACCCGCGATCACCGACTTTGTCACGAAGTCGCGCGCAATGCTGGGGCGCATCAATTTCGAGATCCAAGATGTTCGGCAAACAGCGAACGAGCGGTGATCGCGGGATCGCTGCATCCAAAGTCAGGCGAACCAGCAGGATCGTCACGACCGACTTCGCGATTGTGCTCACAGTCGTAAATGGGGAATCGTCCGCTTTCAAATGCTGGAAGACAGCTTCGCCGTATCTCAGGCCGCGCGCCGCTGATTGCATCCTGCGGCCCATGAGAACCGGCAAGCACGCTGCTCGGCTCGAAGGACATTCAATTCTGCCCTGCGCTACGTGATGATCAAATCGGCGTCTCCGCAGTCAATAACCGCGGCATCCGCGGTGTTGATGCCATCATGCCCTTCCATCTGTTCCCGATCAACTCGGACGGTTACGGAACGATGCTGCATAACCGCGATTTTGCAGCTTTCACTGGCGAGCACCGCACGCGCGAGATCCGCATCCAGTTGCGGTCCGGCAGCGGGTATTTGAGGCGGGACACCTCCCATTTCAGTCGCCTCCTTACGCTCGTTTGGATGATTGCGGAGCCGGGTAGTCGCAACGATTTTCCCGATCGGATTAACTCGTCGCTCACAGAGACCGTGAGGAAACCGAAACGGAAAAGGAACGTTGGCACCACATGAACGATAACGACCGCTTCGTGGTCCATAGAATGCTCCCGGACGATCCCGTGTCATAGAACGGCGAGACGCACGCTCAATGCATCGGGGAGGAGTTCAACCTTCAAGCTGTGCTGCGATCAGATTTCGAACGTCATATCCCTTCGACCGGCAGAGTCGCCGAGCGGCATCGATTTAAACGAGAACCAGAGCTGATACGTCGGCGCATTACAGCAACTCAAGCGTAAACGGGCGTCCGGTGACGGACTCGACCAACTCGGGCGACCACTTCGAACTGGCGGCAAACTCCGCTCTCCCCGCGTGCCATCGCGGGAACCAGGCTTCGAACGGCTTCGTTGATCCCGGCCACAAAACTCAAATCGATGATGAGCGTCCGGTTTCGCCGAATAGGCGAGGCCGTCTGCCAGTCGTGCTTCAGTGTAGCCGCGTCGATGGCGTCCAGATCGCCTGCAAGCTCAAAATGAAACGCCGGCGGCCCCTCGTGCATGTAAATAACGCATGGGGTGGCCCTGTTGGCGCTTTAGCTCCAGCCGCCGCCAAGCGCCTTGTAAAGCTGGACCACGCTCAATAACTCATTGAGGCGGACCTCGGCGAGACTGAGCTGCGCCTGGAACAGATCCCGATCCGCGTCGAGCGCATTGAGCTGCGTGTCCACCCCGCCCCGATACCGCGCGTACGCGAGCCGCGTCCGATCTTCGAGCGTTCGAACGAGCGTCTCCTGTTTGAGCCGGCTTTCGCGCACTCTTTGATGCGCGATCAGCGCGTCCGAAACATCGGTGAACGCCGTTTGAATGGTTCTCTCATATTGCACGAGCGCCTCATCCCTCTCGGCTTGCGCCAGCCTCACGCCCGACTTCAGACGGCCCGCGGCAAAAACAGGCTGCGACACCTGCGGGACAAAACTCCAGGCACTGTGCGGTCCGGTGAACAGACTCGACAATTGGGTGCTCTGACCGCCCAGAAATCCGCTCAGGCTGATTCGCGGGAAATACTCGGCTTTCGCCACGCCGATGTTGGCATTGGCGGCGACCAGGTTCTGCTCGGCGGCAAGGATGTCCGGCCGTCTTTCGAGCAGCGCGGACGGCATTCCGGCCGGCACATCCGGAGGCAACCCAGGTGGCAGCGCCTCATTCATGAAATCCTGGCCGCGGGCAATTCCACCGGGGGATTGGCCGAGGAGCAAAGTAATTTGATTCTCGGTTTGCTCTATCTGGCGTTGAAGCTCCGGGATCGTCTGCTCCGCCGTATCCACCAGTTGCTCGGCCTGGCGCAGATCGAGCAGCGTGGCAACGCCGCCGGTTTGGCGCTGCTGTGTAAGGTTCAGCGAGTCCTGCCGCGTGGTGAGGGTTGCCCTTGAAATCTGCAGCTCATAGTCGAGTTCACGCAAATGCAGGTAGTCAGAAGCCACGTCGCTCACCAGCGTGACCACTACAGCTTTGCGGTTTTCTTCCGCACTCAGCAGATTCGCGCGCGAAGCCTCCGTGGCGCGCCGCAGCCTCCCCCAGATGTCTACTTCGAACGAAAGAAGGTTCAGCATCCCCTCGCCCCAGGTTCGGTTCTGCGAAGGCGCAAACGAGGGCGGCAGTTGGAAATTGCCGTCTCTTGACAGACGGTTGAACTGGACATCTCCACTTACGCCCATCTGGGGGAGTTGGTTCGAACGCGTGATGCCGAGGTTAGCTTGTGCCTCTTCCACACGAGCCACGGCGTCGCGCAGATCGTAGTTCGCCGTGAGCGCCGTGCGAATCAGTTCCTGAAGCTTCTCGTCTCTGAAGACCTCCCACCACTTGAGATCCGCCAACGATGTGGCCTGCGGCGCCGGCAGCGGGTCGGGAGCGCGGAAATCCTGCGGGATCTTCACGGCCGGGCGCTGATAATTCGGCCCGACAGTGCAGCCGGCCGCCCAACCCGCGGCAATCAATACAGCCGTCACGCGGATTTTCATATTCAGTCTCCCTGCCCCGGTGAGGGAAGCAACTCGGGAGCATTTCCTCGCGCTCGTGCAGCGCCCGAGACTGTCTCGACCAGGTAGAAGATTGCCGGGATGAAAAAGATGCCGATCGCGGTTGCGGCAAGCATCCCCCCGATGACTGCCGTCCCCATGATTTGGCGCGCCACCGAACCCGCGCCGGATGCGGTCCACAGCGGCACGCATCCAAGGATGAATGCAAACGACGTCATCAAA
>DASZLP010000154.1:0-75764 GCA_035552355.1 Bryobacteraceae bacterium
GATACCCGGATCTCCTATCCGGTGCTCAACCGCACAGGCATTGAGGGAGCGTGGGATTTCACGCTCAACTACGACACCCGGGCGAGTCTTCCGCCGCTGCCTCTGTTTCTGGGTAGAGGCGGCCAGGCAGTTGGAGCGGGAGAAGCGTCCGACCCGTCAGGCGGCATCTCTTTTTTCGAGGCGATTGAGAAGCAAACCGGCCTGAAGCTGGAGAAGAGCAAGAGGTCGGTTCGTGTTATGGTCCTCGACCATATAGAGGAGAAGGCGACGGACAACTGATCCGGCCGAATCGAAAAGAGTGGCCGGACCCGGCCTTTCCAGCGTCAAACTCGCAGGTCAATCAGATGCCGGCGATGCCGGTGAATGCGACCCTGCGGGGACGGCTCGCGATCCCGCCGAGCCGGTCGGGCTCTCATCGTACGAGGCCGTGCAACGGCAGCTTGGGGTCAAGCTCGTGAAACAACAGCGGTCCGTGCCGGTGGTTGTGGTGGATCACGTCGGCGAGAAGCCACTCGAGTAGGCGGTGAACAGCGCTCAGTACTCTAGCGGCCGTAGAGGCGTAGTTCCTTACCGTCAGGCAGTACGACGCGCTCGAGCTTGATGATCTTCTGCCCGTCGGCAAACTGATAGCCGATTCCCGTGATTATGTCGCCGGGCTTGACGCTCGTTTTGGTCCACCCGTTGGCTTCCATGCGGTTGATGGCCGGTCCGCCGATCAGCCATTTCTCCGTGCGACCTGCATCGGCCTGAACTTCAAGCGTCATCATCGGATGCGGATTCGCCCACTTGAATTCAAGTACCGTGCCCTTCACCGTCACGAGTTTGCTGTAGCTCACCGGCCACGAGTGATGCGCCGACAGCGGCATGACGCCAGAAAGCAGCGCAAGAACGATCATCGCGGGGACGCAGGCAGCTTTCATAGCAGGTCCTCCTGCGGCTCATTTTAGAACAAAATGCAAATGGCGCCGGACGAGGGAGATTATCGCGTGGGAGGTGGCTCAATCCCGAGCGTCAGGCCTGGCTTGCAGCGGTCGTCCCAGCGGTATATCTTTAGGTGCGAGGAATCGGGATGCAACCGGTGAAAACTGCAAGATCAGTGTGGTGTGTAGCGTTAATGGCTTCAATCGTACCGAGCCTGCACGCTTCCAACGTAGCCGCCCTCGCCGACGCCGCGAGGGCCGATGATCTGGCTACTGTGAAGAAATTGATCAAAGAGCATGCGGACGTAAATGCGATGGCCAATGACGGCTCCTCCGCGCTCTTGTGGGCGGCCTACCATTCCGACGCGGAAATGACGAAAGCGCTGCTTATGGCGGGCGCCGAGGTGGACGCGCCGAATCATTATGGTGTAACGCCTCTTCTGCAGGCGAGCCGCGGCGGTGATGTCACAGTGATGAAGGCGCTGCTCGATGCTGGTGCGCAGCCGACGCGCTGGCACGCTGAAGGCGAATCACCACTGATGGCCGCGGCGCGCACAGGCAACGTTGAGGCCGTCAAACTGCTGCTTGCGAAGGGCTCGTTCGTCAATGCCGTGGATCCCTTTCAGGAAGAAACCGCGTTGATGTGGGCCTCCGCCGACGGGCATGTCGAGGCCGTGAAGACGCTGCTGGCGGCGGGCGCGGATGCGAACATTCAGGCGCACGTTTCGCTGCTCACCGAGCGCAAGAATGCGGACCATCCGTCCGGCGGATTTACCGCCCTGATGTTTGCGGTTCGCAATGGACACGACGAGGTCGCGAGAGCGCTGATTGCGGGCGGCGCGAACACGAAGCTGACGAATGCAGATGGTTTAACGGCAACTGCCATCGCGATCGTCAATGACCGCTTCGATCTGGCGAAAGAGCTGCTCGATCTCGGGGCCGATCCCAACGACGGCTCTCTGTTCTTCGCGGTCGATATGCACGACCGCACGAGCGATATGCGGGCGGAAGATGCCACGCGGATGCAACCGAATCATCCCAACCAGCTCACCGCGCTGAACATCGTGAAAGCGCTGCTCGATCTTGGCGCCGACGTGAACAAACCGTTCAGCGGCTCGTGGCACTCGACATCGATGTGCTGCCTGCCGAATGTCAACAGCTCACCTTTCTATCGCGCGGCCACGGCGGCCGATGTGGAGATCCTGAAACTGTTGCTGGCGAAGGGCGCGCAGGTCGAGTGGACGCCTCCGGAGATCAAGCCGAAGGAGGGCAAGCGTGCGGGCCCGGGCGGGAACGGGAACGCAGGCCAGACGCCGCTCATGGCGGCGCTGAAAGGCGGCAAAGGGCCGCCGATTTCGGGTGGCCCCGGATACACGCGCAACGGTCCGCCGCCATTTCGCGAGCCGGGCAACCGCGAGCCGGTCGAGGCGGTGAACGTGCTGCTTGCGGCGGGCGCTAATCCGAATGCCAAAGCGGCTGATGGCTCGACGGCGCTGCATCAGGCGGTGCAGGCTAAGCAGGTTGCGATGATTCGAACACTGGCTGCCGCCGGTGCGAAGCTCGATGCGGTCAATAAGGATAACAAGACACCGCTGCTGCTGGCGGAGGCTTTGCCGACAGAACCGCCGAAGGATACCGGCGCTCCGGTGGTGGATCGCGGTCATGTAGATTCGCGCGCGGATGTGATTGCGGCTCTGCGCGAGCTGATGCATTTGGGTCCGAACGATCCCGCGCCGCAGCCTCCACCACCGGCCGCGCCAGATAAATCAAAACCGGCTGAACCGAAAGCGGCGGCGGTCACGGCGTCGAAATGAAGCTGGGAATCAAGATTGCGGCGGGGGTGTTGTCGTTTGCGATCGCCGCGGGTGCGACGGAATCCACGAACACAGCGGCCGATGCGGCGAAGTCCCGCGCGTTCCTGAACAAGAACTGCGTCACCTGCCACCGCAAGCGCGCGATGTTGCCGGGTGACCATCCCGTCAATCTTGAATTGGGCTTCGACGATCTGACCGCCAATGCCGAGACGTGGGAGAGAGTGCTGCGCAAGCTGAGCGTGCGTGCGATGCCGCCGCCCGGCATGCCGCGCCCATCTGAAGCCGACTACGCCGCGTTTACGAACTGGCTCGCCACGTCGCTTGATCGTGCCTGGGAAGGCAAATCCAATCCCGGCCGCTATGTCGTGCATCGGCTGAATCGCGCGGAGTATAAGAATGCGGTGCGCGATCTTCTCGCCGTGGACATCGATGTCTCCGACCTTCTGCCGACGGATGGCGCGGATTTCGGTTTCGACAACATCGCGACGGCTCTGAAAACGTCTCCGCTGCTGCTCGAAGCGTACGTCACCGCGGCGCAGCGCGTGAGCGCGATGGCCGTGGGCGATCCGCAGGTCAAGCCCGGAACAACCGAACATCTGATCAGCCGCGAATTCAGTCAGAACGGATACATCGACGGCCTCCCGCTGGGTACCCGCGGCGGCACGATTGTCCATCATGTCTTCCCGGCCGACGCGGAGTACAACCTGTCGGGCCGGCTGATCCGCGGCGTCGCGGAAGGCTACTCGGGCGTGGAGGGGAGCGACATCCCTTACACGTTCGTGATCACGGTGGACGGCACGGAGGTCTATTCGACGCAGATCGGCGGTCCCAAAGACCACGAGATGCAGGGTGCCGATTTGAACGTGGCCCGCGCCGCGATCGACAAACGGATGACGGGGCGCGCGCGAATAGCGGCGGGTCCGCATGACGTTGGGTTTACGTGGAGAGAGCGGCCCGTCCAGTTGCAGGATGTTTGGGAGCCGGCGCGCCGCGACAGCCAGGAGATCCACTACGTCGGGGGCACGCCGAAGCTGCGGACGGTATCGATTGATGGCCCCTACAACGTCTATGGACTGAGCGAAGATCCGAGCCGGCAAAGGCTCTTCATATGCCATCCAGGCGCTGGTTCAGATGAGGCTTGCGCGGTCAAAATACTGACGAATCTTGCGCGGCATGCTTACCGGCGTCCGGTAATGGCGGCGGATGTCGAGGCGCCGGTGTCCTTCTATAAGAACGCACGGCAGAGCGGCGGCACGTTCGACGACGGTATACGGGCCGGAGTGGCGCGCGTTCTTTCGAGCCCGAATTTCCTGTATCGAATCGAGAAGGATCCCGCCGACGCGCGGCCGGGCGTGGCGCATCCGGTGACGGATGTCGAACTGGCCTCGCGCCTTTCGTTCTTCCTGTGGAGCAGCGTTCCTGACGACAAGCTGCTGGACTTGGCGGCGGCTGGAAAGTTGCGCGGGCCGGGCGCATTCGATGCGCAGGTGCGGCGCATGCTCGCCGATGAGCGATCCGACGCTCTGGTCGAGAACTTCACTGGCCAGTGGCTGCAGTTGCGGAATCTGGAGGCGAAAGTTTCTCCGGACCTCATCATGTTCCCGGAATTCGACGACAACACGCGGAAGGCATTCCGCAAAGAGACCGAGCTGTTCTTCGGCTACATTCTGCGCCAGGATCGCAGCGCGCTGGATTTGTTGAGTGCCGATTACACTTTCGTCGACGAAAGGCTCGCGCGGCATTATGGAATCCCCGGTGTGTATGGTCCGCGCTTCCGGCGGGTGAAGATCGCGGATCCGAACCGCCGCGGATTGCTCGGGCAGGGGAGCATCCTCTCGATGACTTCCGTCGCGACGCGCACGTCACCGGTATATCGCGGGAAGTATGTGCTGAGCACGTTCCTCGACACCCCGCCGCCGCAGCCACCGCCAAATGTGCCGACGCTGGAAGAGAGTAATAAGGAGGCCAAAGCGCCAAAGACCGTGCGGGAGCAGCTCGAATTGCATCGGAGCAACCCGGCGTGCGCGACCTGCCATCGCGTGATCGACCCGGCCGGATTTGCCCTCGAAAATTTCGACGCCGTGGGAAAGTGGCGGGACAAGGACGCGAACGGCGCCCCTCTCGACGTCGTGGGGACGCTGGCGGACGGGAAAAAAATTGACGGACCGAATGAGCTGCGGGAAGCGATTCTGGGCCGGCCGGACGCATTTACGACCGTGATCGCCAGCCGGATGATGACTTATGCGCTGGGCCGCGGGTTGGAGCCGAGCGACATGCCCGTAATTCGGCGTATTGTAAAGAAAGCCGCGCAGAACGATTACCGGCTGGCATCGATCGTGATGGGAATTGTGGAGAGCGCGCCGTTTCAGATGCGCACGAAGCTGGAAACCGCGGAAGTCAGGTCGGAGAAGGAGTGAACATGTTCATTACGAAGAAGCACCTCTCGCGCCGCACGTTCATGCGCGGCAGCCTTGGCGCCGCTGTTGCCCTCCCTTTCATGGATGCGATGGTGCCCGCGCTTTCGGCGGCTCCGACCTCTCCGTTCCGCTTCGGCGCGGTCTATCTTCCCAATGGCGTGTATCCCGACACTTGGCATCCGGACGCGGCGGGGGCTGACTTCGTCTTCAAACCTGTGATGCAGCCGCTGGAGCCGTTCCGCAATCAGCTCGTCACCGTGAGCAAGATGAAGGCGCCGTGGGGCTCGTCGATTCATCTGGGCGCGAGTTCGTCGTTCCTGAACGGAATCGGTCCCGTGGTCGACGCGAATGAAAAGGGCGACGCCTGGGGCAAGCTGCACTCGAAGAAGACAGTCGATCAATACATCGCGGACAAAGTGGCGGGGGATACGCCGTTGCGGTCCATCGAGGTCGGGACCGAAGACATGGGAACCGCCGTCGGCGCGTGCGACGGGTTCGCGTGCACGTTCTTTAATACGCTGTCGTGGCGGGACGATTCGAGTCCGCTGCCGGTGGGGATCAACCCGCGGGTGACGTTCGAGCGTATGTTCGGCGAGACGGACTCGGCGTCACGGCGCATGGCGCGCCTCAAGGAAAAGCAGAGCCTGCTCGATTCGGTGACCGAGGAGACGGCGAAGCTGAAGCGGTCGCTGGGAGCGGCCGACCGGGTGATCCTCGATGAGTATCTGAGCAACATCCGCGACGTGGAGAACCAGCTCGGCCGCATGGAGACGCGGCTCGGCACCATCACGGGCAATGCCGAAGCGCCGGTGGGATTGCCGGACGCGTTCGACGATCATATGAACATCACGTACAACCTGATGCATCTGGCGTATCAGGGCGACATCAGCCGCGTGTTTTCATTCATGGTGAGTCATGAGGCGACCGATCGCGGATATGCACACATCGGCATTCCGGAACAGCACCATACGATCTCGCATCATGGCAACGATCCGGAGAAGATGGCGAAGTACGCGAAGATCGCGACGTACCACATTCAGAAGTTCTCGGAGTTCCTCGACAAGCTGAAGGCCACGCAGGAAGGCGATGGCACGCTGCTCGATCACTCGATGCTGTATTGGGGCAGCGGGATGAGCAATGGGAATGCGCATGACCGGAATAATCCGCCGGCGGTGCTGGTGGGCGGGGCGCATGGGCGGCTCAATGGGAACCGGCATATCGTGACCAAAGACGTGCCGACTTCGAATCTGCTGCTGTCGATCGCGCATGTGGCGGGGGCGGAGATCGAGCGCGTTGGCGTGAGTACGGGGACGATAGACCTTTAACTCACTTCAGGGCGTGCGGCTGCCAGAGCTGCCGCCATCGCGATCTTGTGATCGCGGGTCCAGGGCGGGCCGACGGACTGCCTCATAGTCTCGCTCGCCTGATCAAACATCTTGTTCGCGTCATACCAGTGGACGTTCCAGCCGCGCGATTCGGCACCGGCCGCGATCGCTCGCCGGTACATCACCCAGTCGGCAACGTTCTGTGCCCGGTAATTACTCAGGCGCTCGGCGATGGTGGCCGGAAGCGGCTGGCACGCGCGAAGCGCTACGCCAACGACAGGCGCAGGCACCGATGCGGCGACGGCGTCCAGGGCGAGGGCCGCATGCCGTTCCGCCGAGACGCGCACGCGTTCGATCAGGTCCACTGCCTGATCGAGTGGGAGCGCCTGCGCATCGTGGTGGTGCGGGAGTTTCGGCAGGTCGTCGTCCACGAGTTCGACACGGCGACGATCGAGGAGCCTCCCGTCGCCCGCGGCGGTCACCAGGATTGCCCAGCCGCCGTGATCCGATACCCCAATAATCGCGCCGTGCTTCATGGGCATTTGTCGGCGACCCGGCTCACCGTCGTGACGTTCAGACCGTCCACGCCGCCCGCTCCGATCTGGAGGCCGCTGACGGCGACGCGCGAACCGGTCAGCGGATCCAAACGCGTCACGACATACTTGAGGGCGAATGTGCGGCTGCCGAGCGGCCGTGTCGAGTCTTCCACATGCGCTGCTTCGGCGCGCTCCGGCGTTGTGGCGCGCGTGACCACCCAATCCGATCCGCTGCGAGCGAGACAGCCGATTACGCGGACGAGCGCATTGGCCGGGAGTTCGGCGCGTCCGTCCTTCTGGATGATCTCGACGCCGGCGATGGTGTCGGGCGCGAGTTCGGTGGGTCCAGCGGGAAAGTCGTTGGACTTCAGCATTGCCGCGATGATATCCCGATAGGCGGTGTCGCTGAGGGAGCGCGGGGCGCCGTTCGGCATGTTGGCGCTGACGTAATCGAGCAGATCGCCCAGGGATTTTTGCGCGAAACTTTTCCAGAAAGGCTCGCCTGCAAGCGGCAACTTGCCTTCAGCCGCGAGCGTGTGACAGCGCGAGCAGTTCAGTCCGAAAGCGGTTGCGCCGCGGGCGGCCTGTGCCTCGGTGTAGACGCCATCCCAGGTGGTCCGGCGCGAGGTGTTGGTCTGAGCGGCCAGAAAACCCGCCGTGGTCAAGGCGAGGAACAAGAGACGCACCTTTGCGCGCTGCACCTCGTGATCGTGCCAGGTAACCGAAGCCATGTCAAGCTCAACGGCTCCGGCGGCCGCAGGATAAGCTTCAGGCGATCGTAGATCCGGGAGAGGCGCAGCGCGAATCGCCGGCCCTCGCGTGGCCGTCTCTTACCTGGACTGAATCCCGACCGAAGTCACAATCACTCCCAATTCGCGCGTTTCCGGCGGTTTTGGCGGCAAAGCTTTGTCCAATGCGAAGTTGACCTTAATGGGCTCTTTGGTCAGCAGACTTGCCGGGACGTCCTTCTGGAAGGTGTAGTTGCCGGCCGTGACGTACTTCTCGGAGCCGAGGGCAGTCGAATCGATAGAAGCGGAAAGGGAAAGCGGACCCATCGTTTTCGTCACGACATCGGGAATGTTGAATGAGAGAGAGAGCGTTCCACCCTGCGTTGCCGCGCCGGGCGGGATGGGGAGAACTACGGAGAACTCCTTCGCGGTCCAGCGCCATGTATTCGCCGTCAGCGGGAAAAAGCCTGTGGCCAACTGAGCGGCGGCAGAGGGATCATTCATCCGAATGGTAGCGCTCATGGCGGGCCTCCCCTCATCCAGAAGCGGCTGATCGTGTTTGCCGCTGCAGGCTGTTTGGGTAAATACGATGAACGCGGTACCGGCGAAAACCATGAATGCGGAACTCAATTGGATTTTCATGCCCTGTATCCTGCCATTGTCCCATCCAAACGGTGCTCGCTCGGACACCCGGATACAATTGGTCGGGTGGGCTTCCAGGCTAATGTTCCGGATACAGTTGCAGAACTCATTTCCCGGTCAATCGACTTCAATCGGAGTCTGCGGAAAATAAAAGCTTCCCAGCCCAACGAGTGGTGGCAGTGGTATCCGTACGACTCCCTTTCTTCGCTCCTCAATCTCGAACCGATACTGAACGCGAACTGGCCACGGATATTGGACGCGCTGGCGGCGGGCCCTCTGATCGATATCGGCTGCGGCGACGGCGATATTGCCTACTTCTTCGCAGCTTCGGGGTGTAAAGTCACCGCTGTTGACAATCCCCCTACGAACTACAATTTCATGGCCGGCGTCCGCGAACTGCGGAATCTGACTGGACTTGCCGTGGATATTCGCGAAGCCGACATCGACAAGGGGTTTTCGATCGAAGGAGATGACTGGGGACTCGCTTTAATTCTCGGTATTCTTTACCATCTCAAGAATCCTTTTTACGTTCTGGAGCAGCTTGCATACCGGGCGCGGTATTGCCTGTTGAGCACGAGGGTGGCGCGACTGACCACGACCGGCCTGAATATTCAGAACGAGCCTGTCGCCTATTTGCTGGATCACCGGGAGGCGAACAACGATCCATCGAATTACTGGATTTTTTCCGAAGCGGGTTTGTTGCGGCTGATGCGGCGCGCCGGGTGGCGCACGATTGGCGCGATCTCGCTTGGATCCGAGCGGTCGAACCCCGTAGATGGGGATGCCGATGAGCGTATGTTTCTCTTACTGCGCAGCGAATTACGGTCAGCGCCCGCTACGATCCGGCTTCTCCATGGGTGGATGGATGTCGTTGCTCAGGGTTGGCGCTGGACTCTGAAAAACTTCGGCTTTGAAGTGCAAATTGCCGGTGACAGGCGTCCTTTCGGATTTCTGTTAGGATTCAACCTTCCGGCAGTTATAACAGACGCCGGAAAGGCCATTCTGCGCTGCGCGGTAAACGGTATTGCGTGCCCGGAGCGCAGCTATGCCACGTCCGGCGACCACCGCTATGAGGCGCAATTACCTGAGCCAGTCGATCATACGAAGACTATAATTTTCGAATTCGCGGTTGTTCACAGCGCCGACTTCCCATTCGATTCGCGGGATCTCGGGTTCATCATGCCTTCCGGCGCAATTCAGGGGATTTCCGAAAAGATCCTTTTCTGGCTTGATTGATGCTTTAACCGGCACTTCTACCGTTGCAGTACCGCTGTGGCGCAGGCACTCCCGCGTATCGTCTCGAGACCACGCTGCGCCTCGCAACGGATCAGGGAGAGGGCCGCCGAACTCTCTACTTTCCCACCAGGTGCTGAACGTCTCTGTTGTTCTCCTGGCAGATGTACTCGATCAACTCGCCTTTGAGGAGGGTCGGATGCGTGGTGAAGCTCCAAGGTTTGGAGAAGGTCTTCGGGTCGTCGATAATGTTCTCGATCGTCAGATGGCCCAGATCCGGACGGCTGATGCGTTCGGTTACTTTCATTTCGTTCGAATGCGGGACGCCGGATTCGTCGAGCCACGTGATGTCGTTCTGTCCGACGGTTTCGACGACGAGCGTGTCTCCTTCCCAATGTCCGATGGAATCGCCGAGCCACGTTTCCTGGACGTTCGGATCGTGCGGACGCCCATCGAGGAAGACCTTCCGCCAGATGTGGGCGCCGCCTTCGTAGACGATGACGAGCAGATCTTTGGTCTGGATGAAGCTCCACGGATAGGGCGTGGTGTTCATGCGCGGCACGCCAGGGGGCAGGCAGCGAGACTCGGGATCATCTTTACTGAAACTTTCTTTGTGTTTTTCATACAGGGCTTTGGGACCGGGAAGTAACGGCACATCGACGCCGGCGCCGATCAGATCGACGTTTTGGCGAATGGCGTTGGGCTGCCAGTTGCCGGAGAGGTCGGGATGGCCATCGGCGGTGCGCGGCGTTTTACCGGCGGGGGGCCAGTTGGGGTCCTGTCGCGGGGGAGCGTTGGTGCCGCGGGATTTGCTGAGTTGCAGGTCCTGCGGTTCGCGCCTCTCAGCGGGCTTCGTTTGTGCGGCCAGTGTCGCGGCGAGGAGGAGGGCGGAGAGACAGAGGATTGGTGTGGTACTCATTCTGGCCTCAGAATAACGCATCCGGCGAGGAGAGTGCCTGCAGGACGATCGCGTGCAGAGCATTCACTACTATAGAGCTGTGCGGTTGCTGAAAGCTTCAGGTTGCGGGGCGCTTCTACCGATTTTGCTGTTCGCGGGCGCCGAACACCCATCGTTCGAGGCGGCAGCTCTTAAACTCAGTCAGTCGAACCAACCCGGCATGATGCTTCGCGTGTTTCCCGGCGGCCGTTTGAGGGGGGTTCATCTGACTCTGCAGCAGATGATCACGGTGGCGTGGGATCTCCAAAAGCATCAGGTGACAAGCCGCATCGATTGGCTGTCAAACGAGTATTTTGATCTCGAGGCCACGGCCGGACATCCGGCCGGCGAGCCCGAATTGCGGCTCATGATGCAGACGATGATTGAGGAGCGGTTCCATCTCAAATCGCATCTGGAATCCCACCAGATGACGATCTACTCTCTGGTTGAATCGAAGAAGGGCGTCGCCAAAGCGCCCAATATTCACTCGGCGCCGGACGGGGACTGCGGCAAAATCGTGAACCCCGATCCGAACGCGCCGCCGGCGGCGTGCGGCGGCGAGACAGCAAACATGGGCCACATCGTTGGCCATCGCACCAACTTCGACGAACTCGCAACCAATCTCGCGATGATGGTCGATCGCGAGGTCGTCAATAAGACCGGTCTTACCGGAAGTTACGACCTCACGCTCAACTGGTCGCCGGATGCAACGACGGAATCGTCCATCTTTACCGCGCTTGACGAGCAGCTTGGCCTCAGGCTTGAGGCCGGCCGGGGCCCCGTCAATGTCCTTGTCGTGGACTCCGCGGACAAGCTCGAATCCAACTGACCTTTCACTCCGCGCCGGCTCGGTCTCAGTTTTGAGCGGGGCGCTCGACGTTATCGACGACGAGAACGTCCACCGACGTTTTCGCCGGAACGAGCTTCAACCCAAGCTGCTCCTGCACAGCCGTGAAGATGGATGGCGCATCGCCTTGCGATGTTTCGCTGTTGTTATCCGAGGTCCATTGAAGGTCGACATCCCAGGCGCCGGCGAGACCCGTTTGGTCGACCACAGGCCGGCCCAGCATGCTTTGAAGCGTCACGGCGAGTTGTTGAGCGGTTCTCGTGCCTCCGGTGAGAAACCTGCGGCTGGCGAGCATTCCGCAGGCCGGCCGCTTGCCGGTGGGCGAGACGGAACTGCGTCCCCCGGCGTTGGCGGTCGGACGTTTTTCCGCGGTCCATTTCGCGCAGTCGACTTCCGACCGGTTCATCCGCGGACCGAGCCGCCCGTCTTTTCGCGCAAGGGTGAGGGCATATGCCGGCATTTCGCGTGTTTCGGAATGCGCCTTAAATCCGAAGCGCTCGTTCAGCAGGTTCCGCACCATGGCGCGCACTTCCCGATCATCCGGAGCGGATCCCGCCGGATAGGTGGCAGTGATGTCGATGCTCGTGGACCACGTCCATTCCGGCGCCGCGGCGAGCTGATGATCAAGTAATCCATATGCGTACAAAATGATGAAGCGCAGCGG
Source organism: Bryobacteraceae bacterium (assembly GCA_035552355.1). Lineage (GTDB taxonomy): Bacteria > Acidobacteriota > Terriglobia > Bryobacterales > Bryobacteraceae > BOG-234. Next base: position 12,064 of record DASZLP010000154.1, read on the forward strand.
GGTGTTGGTGGCGACGAATCGGCCGGGTGTGGGGCCGGAGATTTGTGACGGCCCCTCGGCTTTCTGATTTATCTTTACGGACGCCACCTCAAAATGTGGTTCGGCCTTCGAAGGGGCCGCATGCAGACCGGGTGAAGCAACAGCCGAGAAGGCCATCGAGACCAAGGCAATGACGACGTGTTGCGATTGCGCGGTCATTGGCAACGACTAAAGAGCGGTCCGAACAGCGCCTCTCAGCGCAGCGTGAACGTATACAGCGCAGACCCACCCTGAATACTCACGTACTGCTTCCCGTTGACCATATAAGTCATCGGGCCGGCGGATACGGATGGGCCGAGATTCGTCTCCCACAGCAGCTTGCCATCGCGCGCGTCCAGCGCGACGAACTGTCCGTCGCGTCCTCCGGCGAACAGCATGTTCGAAGCCGTCGTGAGAATCCCGCCCTCGGGATTGGCTGCGGACAACCGGAAAGTCCACTTCCGGTCGCTGGTCTTCGGGTCCATGGCGACGATTGCGCCGAACACTTCATCATTGGCTGTGCCGCGGCCGGGTCCCACTCCAATAAAGCTCTTGCCTTCCTGGAATTCGGGCGGCTCTTCGCCTTTGCGGTAGATGCTGGAGCTGTTCTCCCACACCGGAATGTAGAACAATCCCGTCGCGGGACTGAACGACGGGTTGTACCAGTTGGTCCCGCCCTGATTGCCCGGATAGACAAGGGTGCCATCCTTCGACGGCAGAATGCCGGGAGCGCGCATCGGCCGGCCCTTTTCGTCGAAGCCGGTATACCAGTTCGTTTTCGTGAACGACTTGCCCGAAAGGAACTGGCCGTTGGTGCGGTCGAGGACGTAGAACACGCCGTTCCGATTCGCCCACATCATCACTTTTCGGGGCGCGCCGCGAAAATCGATATCGGCCAGCACCGGCACCTGGGTCGCGTCCCAGTCGAATTCGTCGTGCGGCGAGAACTGGTAATGCCATTTCAGTTTTCCGGTGTCGGCGTCGAGCGCGATGACCGAAGAGCTGTAGAGGTTATCGCCGACGCGATTGTCGCCGTCGTAATCCGGACCCGCGTTTCCGGTGCCCCACATGGTGAGGTTCGTCGCCGGGTCATACGACCCGGTGACCCAGATTGGAGCACCGCCGTGCAGGTAAGAGTCGCTGGGCTTGCCGTTTTTGTCGAGCCACGTCTCGTAGCCCGCCTCGCCCGGACCGGGCACTGTATAAAAGCGCCAGACCTCTTTACCGGTGTTCGCGTCGAACGCGGCGAGAAATCCGCGGACGCCATGCTCGCCGCCCGCCACGCCGGAGATCACTTTGTCTTTGACCACGATGGGCGCAACGGTCATCGCATATTGCTGTTTGTAATCGGCGACCTGCGTGGTCCACAGCTCCTTGCCGGTTTTGGCGTCGAGGGCGATCATCTTCGCATCGAGCGCCGCGAGGAAGAGTTTGTCGCCAAGGATGGCGAGCCCGCGCGTGAGGTTTCCGCAGCAGGGATTGCGCGTGCCTTCCGCCGGCTTGTGGATGTAGGTCCAGATCGTTTTGCCCGTGGCGGCGTCGAGCGCGATCACATCGTTCGGACTCTGGACCGTATACATGATGCCGTCCACGACCAGCGGAGTCACCTCATGCTTGTCGAGAGAGCGGGACTGGAAGACCCATTTCAGAGAGAGATCGCGGGCATTCGTGGGCTCTATCTGAGTCAGCGCGCTATGGCGCTGGCTGTTCAGATTGCCGGAGTAGGTCAGCCAGTTTTGCGGCTCCTTATTCGCGCCGAGAATGCGCTCGAACGGGACCGGCGTCACAGCCGCTTCGCGGTTCTGCGGGCCGCCACGACCGCCGCTGCCTTGGGCGAATAGTGTCGTTGCGACGGTGGCGAGCAGGAGTATACGGATCTTCACGGATTGGTTTCTCCTTGGAGAGTATTGCCGGTATGTTAACAGACGAAGGGGGGAGAGTTGAATGGTGTTGGCCGTAATGGCGATACCCTGGGGCTTCTTCCGTCACCTACGACGGTGCGGAGATGGCTACGGAAATTGGATTTGACCTTCGGTGTTCCCAGATTGTGCCGCTTGAATATCGCGAAAGCGGGCCTGTATGCGCATTCAGCTCAGCGGGATGGAAGTTTCCCATCAAAGTGACTTCGAGACTCTTGCGAAAGCCCGCCGGTTATCGAAGTTCGCATGCAGAGCTGTTTCCCGAACCGGCTGCATATGCTCGACCGCGATTGTTGCACTGGCTGTGAGACAGACTTCTGAGACTCCTGAATGCCTGATTTCATTGGCGCGCACGTCGTCGCAAATTTACCGTTTGTGGGACGAAAATGGCTAGTTTGCAGAGGCTTTCCCGGCATCGTCGATTACGAGAACTTCGACGGGACCTTTGGTTGCTTCAAGTTTCATTCCGAGTTGTTCCTGCAGCGCACTGAAAATGGAAGGTTCGGAAGTATCTGTGGGCGCCGCCAATCGGTCGTCCCCGGCCGCCGGGCGAGAGTTGCACTGAACAGCTGTTAGCTCCCGACTGAACTCAAGTTGAAAATCAATGTATCCCGCATATCCGGTCTTGTCAATTACAGGAGGCCCCACGATGGCGGACAAGGAGTTGGCGAGTTGCGCCATCGTCATCTTCTTACCTGCGATCCCGCTGGCCAGCAAGATGATGCGTCCGCAAAAAGGTGTGGGTGCCTGACCTGGCACCGAGGTCCCTTGAGGCATGGCGACGCAACTCCCCTCCCTGGCCTCCGCGATTTTCAAACCGTTCTTAGCGGGAACCAGCGTGAAAATAGGCATCTCCTTCATTTCGCGGTGAACCTTCAATGCGAATCGGTCTTCCAGCATTCGCTGGATCATCACCCGCGATTGTTCAGTGTTTACATTGCTGTCAGCCGCTTTGGCGGCGACGTCATACCTGTCGGACCCGATCCACGCTGGTCCTCCGAAGATTTCAGGCTCCCTCACTTGGTATGCGAGCGCGATGAGCAATTTAAGAGTGACATTCGTTGCCATAAACCTGCCGTCAACTGGAGGACGCATCAGGAAATTAGTGCTTCCGGATACGTTCGGTTTGACCGACGCGACTTCAAATTCAGGGCGAACTGCAGATAATTGTGTCTGGCCTAAGACGACGGAGCCCGCGGCGATGAGCAAAAGTCCGCCCGCAAAGTCATAAGTGCGTCCAGTTCGGTGGATCATAACTCTTCTCAATTCACCCCACCATTATTTTAAGGTGAACTGAGCCGAACGATACAGCCGGCAACCCTTAACCGAGCCACAAACCTCGGCCCGCGACATCTTTGACCAACTATGTCGTGCGGCAGAAATTTTTACCTTTTGTGAGATGACGGCCATGCGCTGTTGCAGAACTTCGGCGGGCGCAGAGGAATGGGGGAGTCGCCATCTCGGACTCGTGCCGAAATTGCCAGTCCATACACAGCGTCCGGGAAATCGCGGGAAAAGACTGCCAGGCCAGGAAGGCGACAAGGTGAGATCAGGCTGGGCGGTTTATCCGAATCACCTCGTCCGCGCAGTTCGGCAAACCCGCAATCGCTGCATCAATTCTGTTTGCCTGTCCGGTGAAATCCGGATCGAACGTGCAGAGAACGATGCCGCAGTGGCTTTCCTGACCGGCCCGTATGGAGCTTCAGGAAATGCCGGCGATTATGCGTCAACAGGATGCGCTGCCGTGATGATGCGAACGCAAGAACTTCGGGGTCCGGCACCGAAGCGTTGGCATTTCCCGCTTCGAGCGACGTTAGTACATCATGGCCGAGCCGGCGCAGTTCGATCACGACCTGCAGCGCGATGTTTTCGTTGGAATAAAACCGCGCCACTAAGCCGTCTCGTTATCGCGTATCTGGAGGTCTATTTCAGTCGCATGAGAGCGCGCGTAGTTCCGGGCGTTTACCAGGTCTTCTGCGCGAAGTGTCGGATAAGCGGCGAGCAAAACCTGTTCGGTCACGCCATTGCGCCGCGCGTTTTCCAGCAGCCATACCGGAATTCGCGTCCTTACGATACACGCTTCTCCGCCACAGACCTCGGCGCGGGATTCGATGCCGGGGAATGCATCCCCAAGGTCCTGTACAAGCCACTTGAGAACCTGAGCCTTCTCCGCGGAAGACAATTTGACCAAAACGTCCTCGAGTTCGCGCAGGCTCGACATTTGACTAATTCGATTGTCCCGCAGTCGGCTGCCTCAGCGAAAGCCGGGGCGAATCTGCAGTCTGGCGACCAGGAACAGACCAGGAGCTGGGGAAAAACCATCGCGGATTGCACCCCCACAGATCAACACGAGCACTGGCGGGTGGAGCGGCATCGGCCGTTCGCATTCACTACACTGAATACTGAACCTATGATCGACTTGCGTATCGACCATCCCGTTCTGGAATTGATCGCGGCTGAAGATGAGTCCACTCTTCGCGCCATTGATGAAGGCATTGCCCAACTGGATGGCGGGCAGGGGATTCCGCTGGAAGCGCTCCGCCAGGAACTCGCCCGCCGGTATTTGAAAGTAATCGTTTCACCGCGCGCCCGGAACGACTCTTTTCCGAAATCTTCGGACTAATTCCGCGGTGACAACAGAGGCGCCGCTGCTCGACTCTGCGACGCCCTTCTGAACCATGTGGACGTTCCCGGCCCTCTCCCTCACATCGGATCATTCCCCGCTTCGGTTGACCCACGCCTTCGACCTCAGTGAGTATTGCATCTCAGCTTCAGGGACGGACGAGTTCCATTCCCTTCGCCTTATACACCGGACCCGCCGCCGCGCTCTTGAGAAAAGCGATCATCGCTTTCGCGCTCTCAAGCTGAGCGGCTTTGAGGTTGGCCGCCGCGCCGAACGTGACGTAGCCTTGCAACTCGGGTGGGAACGGCCCCGCGATGTCGATGCCGCGCACCGGCAGCAACTCGCTCATCAGCGTCATGACGATGTCGACCTTGCCATCAGCCACACTGGTCATCGCGGCGCCCGAGCCGGTTGTGAGAATCGTCCTCGGCTTCATCTCGCTCGTGAGTCCGAGCCGCGCGATCATCTTATCGATTGCCGGACGGCTCGCGCCATCCCCGGCGTAGGTGATCGATTTCGCGCCCTCCAGCATTCGTTTCATCGCCGCAGCAGTCGAGACGTCGGGCTTCGGCGTCCCTGATCTCACTGCCACTCCGATTCCGGATCGCGCGAAGTCAGTCCGCGTCGGCGCGCTGAGCTTGTTCTGTTTCACGAGCGCGCCAATAGCGTCAGAGGTCAGAATGGCGACATCGAACGTCGCGCCCGCGTCGATCTTCCGGAGCAGGCCGGTGGTCGATCCATAATCGAACGACACGGGACGGCCGCTTGCCTTTTCCAGTTGCGGCGCAAGCTCCACCACCACGGCCTTCATGCCATTGGAAGCCAGCACGCTCAAGGGCGTCTGGGCTGCGGCGGTGTATATGAAACAGAGAGAAACGGCGAGAGGTCCGAAGAAACTCCGAAAGTTCATCGGACCATTCTCTACCGTTTCACGGCCAGTGTCAGCCCGTCGCCGAACGGCAGCAGGATCGCCTCAACGCGGTGGTCGTGATGAATGATCTCGTTCATCCTTTGGAGCGCGGCGGAATCCGCGTCCTCGGGCGCCTTCATCACGCGTCCGCGGCTCAGCATATTGTCGAGCGCGATCACGCCGCCTTCCCGGAGCAACTGGAGGCATTGTTCGTAGTAGCCCGGATAGCCGGTCTTGTCCGCATCGATGAATGCGAAGTCGAATGGCGGCCCGGCGGCGTCAATGAGCTTGTCGAGCGTGTCTTTGCCCGGCCCGATGCGCAGGTCGATCTTTTCGGCGACCCCCGCCTCCGCCCAGTAGCGGCGCGCTGTCTGGGTGTATTCGTCGCTGATGTCGCAAGCGACGATCAGTCCGTCGGGAGGAAGAGCTAACGCCATCGAAAGCGAGCTGTATCCCGTGAAAACGCCGACTTCGATCACGCGGCGCGCGCGAGCCATTCGGAGAAGCACTCGCATGAGTTGGCCCTGCTCGGGCGGAATCTGAAATTGCGCTCTGGGGTGGCTCGCGGTTTCGCGGCGCAGGCGCGCGAGGACCTCCGGTTCACGGACGCTGTTCTTTAAAATGTAGTCGACGGCTGCGGGGTCGATAAGGCCTTCGTATCGGGACATAGTGGTCGATAAATAATTATCGACCCTGGCGTTTGCCGGAGATGCCCTCGAGGACGGGCCTTCGAGCGCGGCGGAAGGCTGCGAAACCAAGCAGCGCCAGCCCCATACTAAATAAAGACAACGTCGCCGGCTCCGGAACTTCGCTCGGTGGTTGGCTCCCAGTCACGGCCAGCGGGTCGCTGTTGGAGGACAGGTTTCCAGCCGAGGGATCGTTCGCCATATCGGCCACCACCGTGAGCCAATGATTGATCAGCGCGACATTGTCATCCGTAGTCCACTCTAATGAAGGATCGGAGAAGATCGGGAATGGATCTGCCGTCGGGTTAAAAAACCAGCCGCTCAACTGATAAGAAGGCATATCGATCGGACTGATGTCTCCCACGTCGCCGGTGTCGGCAAAAGCGCTCGACGCGAGCAGAAGAAGACACAGACACCACACCGGTTTCACACTTTTGAGAATGTTTTTCACGGAATCTTTTTCAAGTTGGCGGACGGCGGAAGAACCGAATCTTAAAATGACAGAGTTGCACAAGTTCAAAGGCACTGTCAGTACTGAGATCCTTGCTAAACGAGGGTTATCACCGCCGATCGCGTCGCACTCGCTCCTGTTTGTCTTATCGGACGAAATCGCACAGATGATTAGCCTGGAAGTCTCGGGACATCGACCGGAACAAGCACCGGCAAGAGTGGCGCAGCGGGCAGGAGCGCCCGCGCCACGGTGTACACCGTGAGTCTTGCGGACTGGCTGCTTTCCGACATCCGCATGCCCGAGAGCCATCACGAGAGCGCGCACTCCTGGTGGCGCGTGATGTGTCTCACCGGCGTCGACTACTTCTCCACCCTCGGATATCAGCCGGGCATCGCGTTTCTGGCCGCCGGATTCCTCTCCCCGCTGGCCACTCTGATCCTCGTGCTGGTCACGCTGGCGGGCGCGCTGCCGGTTTACTCGCGCGTGGCGGAGGCGAGTCCGAACGGGCAGGGCAGCATCGGCATGCTCGAACGCCTCTTCCCCGAATGGAGCGGCAAAACATTTGTGCTGATCCTTCTCGGATTCGCCACAACGGATTTCGTCATCACCATGACTCTATCGGCGGCGGACGCGGCGGCGCACGCGATCCGGAATCCATTTACGCCGGATCTTCTGAAGAGCCAGATGGGGATTACCCTTTTCATTCTCGCCGTGCTGGGAGCGATTTTCCTGAAAGGATTCAAAGAAGCGATCGGGATTGCGGTCGCGCTGGTCGGCGTTTATCTGGCGCTGAACGCGGTCGTGACGTTTGTGAGCATCCGCGAGATTCTGCGGCATCCGGAAACGATTCCGCACTGGAAGCAGGCGCTGCTTGCGCGGCATGGCAATCCGTTCGCGATGCTCGGAATCGCGCTCGTGCTGTTCCCGAAGCTGGCGCTCGGGCTGTCGGGCTTTGAGACCGGCGTTGCGGTGATGCCCCTCATTTCGGGCGGCGAAGTGGCGGCCCGTGTGCGGAATGCCCGCAAACTGCTGCGTACCGCCGCCGCCATCATGAGCGTGTTCCTGATCGCCACCAGCTTCGCGACCGCGCTGCTGATCGAGCCGGCTAAGTTTCAGGAGGGCGGCGAAGCCAATGGCCGCGCGCTCGCTTACCTCGCGCACAAATATCTCGGCGGCGCATTCGGCTCGGCCTACGACATCAGCACAATCCTGATTCTGGGATTCGCCGGCGCGTCCGCCATGGCGGGGTTGCTCAATCTGATTCCTCGCTATCTGCCGCGCCTCGGCATGGCGCCGGAGTGGGCGCGCGCGTCGCGTCCGCTGGTGCTCGTTTTCATGGCGGTTTCGTTTTCCGTCACCGCGCTCTTCCACGCGAGCGTGGACGCCCAGGGCGGCGCATACGCAACCGGCGTGCTGGTGCTGATCACCTCGGCATCGTTTGCCGTAACCATCGCAGCCTGGGGGAAGGCCCTGCGCTGGCCGTTCCTGGCGATTTCGATCGTCTTCGTTTACACGACCGCGCTGAACATCTACGAGCGCCCCGAGGGCATCCGGATCGCGTCGTTCTTCATCGTGTCGATGGTCGGAACTTCGCTGCTGTCTCGCGCGCTGCGGTCGACGGAACTGCGCATCACCGGAATCCAGCTCGACAAGACGGCGGAAGCACTGCTGGCCGAAGATCAGGACGGCATCATCCGGCTGATCGCGCGGCGCCCTCGTCCGGAGACGGAGGCGGATCTCGATAAAGCCGACGAGGTCGTCCGCTACTGCCATCACATCGCGCCGGACGAACGGCTCTACTTTTTCGAAATCGATCGCGGCGACGTTTCCGAGTTCGAGGAGACGCTGCGCATCACGGGCGAACGTGTGGGGCGGCATGCGGTGCTGCGCGCCACGAGCGCGGTCGTCGCGAACGCCATCGCCGCCGTGCTGATCGAGCTCGAAAAGCGCACCGGCAAACTGCCGCACTGCTATTTCAAATGGCATGAAGGGAACCCGGTTGGGAATCTGTTCCGTTTCCTGTTCTTCGGAGAAGGCGACGTGGCGCCGATTACGCATGAGGTGCTGCGGCGCGCGATCCCGGATCCGAAGCATCGGCCCGTGATTCACGTGAGTTGACGCTGCCCGCACCGGTCGCGGATGCGATATTGTTGTGAGCTGTGAAGCCCCTGATTCGATGCCTCATATCCACCCTCTGCCTTGCGTTTGCATTAACCGCTCAGACGCCAAAGGCCGCAAAGCCCGGAGTCCTGCCGCCTGATACCCGCATACCCGACGTCGCCGGTGTGGGCAATTTCAGCCACATCGTTTCGAACCTCGATAAATCGATCGAGTTCTATCGCGACGTGATTGGACTGGAGCTGACCGCTCCGCCCGCGCCCTTTTCGCCGAATCCAGCAATCATGCAGCTCGGGAACACGATCGGCGCACAGTCGCATATCGCGGTCATGAAGATCCCCGGCGCCGGCATCGGGCTCGAACTGATCGACTATAAGGATATCGACCGCAAGCCCGCTCATCCGCGCTTTCAGGACCCGGGCGCCGGCAACCTCGCCGTTCTTGTGAAGGACATCGACGCAGTCGCCGCGCGAGTCAGGAAGTCCGGCTCGCACATGCTTACAGCCGCGGGAGGTCCGGTCGATATTCAGGGCCGCGAAAAAGGGTTCTTCGTGCAGGACCCCGACGGGTTCATTGTCGAGGTGACGCAACTCACTCCTTTGCCCGCGAATGCTTCCGCGACACCCGGCAATGTGTTCGGCGCGAGCGTCGAGATCGCGGTCGCCGACGTGGCGCAGACGGCGCAATTTTTCCGCGATGCGCTCGGCTTCCAGATTCGCGTTGCCGACGCCTTCACCGACAACAAGCTGATGGCGGATACCGCCGGGACGCCCGGCGCGCAGTTCCGGCAGGGTTCGGGCAACATTCCGGGCTCGCAGACGCGCATCACGTTTATCGAATTCAAAAACATCGACCGCAAGCCGATGAACACGCGCGTGCAGGACCCCGGCACTGCGCTTCTGCAACTGCGCGTGCGCGATCTCGACAGCGTCATCAAGTCGGTGAAAGCCGCGGGCGGCACCGTGACTTCCGCGGGCGGCGCGCCGGTGACGATGGGGAATCGCCGGCTTGCGATCGTGCGCGATATGGACAATCTGTTTCTCGAACTGCTGCCCGCGCAATAGGAAATTACCGCATGATCATTCTGAATCGAAGACAGTTTCATACGTTCGCTCTCGCGCTCGCGAGTCCGGCGGTCAGACTGCTGGCCGCGCCCTCCTTGAGCGACATCCTGCGCGACAGCATGAAGCGCCGCGGGATTCCGAACGTCGTCGCCATGGTTGCGACGCCGGACAGGATCACGTATACCGGCGCATTCGGTAAGCGCGACGTTGCCTCGGGTATCGACGTGAAGCCTGACTCCATGTTCGCGATCGCGTCGATGACGAAAGCGATAACCGCGACGGCGGCCCTGCAGCTCGTCGAGCAGGGAAAAGTCACGGTGCATGAGCCGGTCTCGAAGCACCTCCCGGAGTTGGGCATGCTCAACGTGCTGACGGGTTTCGATTCGAAGGGCCAGCCGATTCTGCACCCCGCAATGAAACCGGTGACGCTGCACCATCTGCTGACGCACACCTCCGGCTTCGCTTACGACACGTGGGACGAGAGCATGTTGAAGTACAACGCGCTGCACGGCGGTGCGGCGGGGCCGGTAGTGGCTCCGCTCACGCCGCTCATTTTCGAGCCCGGGACGCGCTGGCAATACGGCACCAGCATGGACTGGGCAGGCAAACTAGTAGAAGCGGTCAGCGGTCTTACGCTTGAGCAATACTTCCAGCGCAATATTCTGCAGCCGCTCGGCATGAAGGACACGACGTTCATCTTCCCCGCGGCAAAGGTCGAGCGGTTGGTGAGTTCGAGCCGGCGGCAGCCGGATGGATCGCTGAAGGAAGATCGGCGCGCAGTCCCGCCGGCGCCAAAAGCCTATAACGGCGGGGGCGGATTATTCTCCACCGCGCCCGACTACGTGCGGTTCATGCAGATGATTTTGAACAAAGGGCGCGGGCCCGGCGGACAGGTCCTGCAGGCGAAGACTGTCGCGATGATGACGGCAAATCAGATCGGGGATGTCAGTGCAGGCAAGCTGAAGACGTACCGGCCGGCGATTTCGAGCGATGTAGACTTTCATCCCGGCTTTACGGATGGATTCACGTATGGCTTTCTGATCAACAAGACCGCTTATCAGGGTGGACGTTCCGCCGGCAGCCTTGCGTGGGCGGGGGTGGAGAACACTTTTTACTGGATCGATCCGCGCAAGTCGCTTTGTGCCGTGGTGATGATGCAGTTCTTTCCGTTTGTGGACAAGCAGGCGGTGGGGCTATTGGGGGATTTCGAAAAGGCGGTGTACGGGGCGTAGTGGTCCAAAACGGAGAGTTGCCCAATGAAAATCAAATGCCGTGTAGAGCCGCAAAGTCGAAAATATGCCGATGGACTTGAGCGGGTTGAGCTGTATGTGTGCTCCGAATTCACCTCGTCGGTAAGAGTGCCTGAAGGGCAGCGCATACCAATGACATTGGTCGCACCCCAAGGGAGGTACGCGGGTGGTTTGCGGGATTACCAAGGTAAGCAGTGGCCGTATGTCTGTCCCGATCTTGTCCGGGAAAAAGACAGTGGCAAGGTAAGTCTGGCCAGGATACTCAAAGACAACGGCATCTCGCCCGGCGACACCATAACGGTACAAGTTTCCGGCGATACGTGGGAGTTGACGTAGGGTCTGGCTGCGCCAATAGTTAGAGCACCGGCCATGAAACCCTCACACGCGCTCACAGCGTACCGCGACGATTTGCGGCAGCTTGTCAGCCGCTACGGTTTTTTCGCGCCCTCGCGTGTTCGGGTCGGTAGTCAGCGGTACGGACACCGACGAGAGCGATCTCGATCTGCTCGTTGAGCCGGGGCGATCTACAAGCCTTCTTACGATCGCCGGTTTGAAGATGGATGCCGAGAAATTGCTTGGCGTGTCAGTATCGGTTTTAACTCCCAACGGGTTGCCGCCGAAGTTTCGCAACGAGGTGTTGCGACAGGCGCAGCCCTTATGAAGTATCCGGAGCGCGTCGACGATTATCCCAGGTTTAGGCCCGTGCGCTCTGGCCTCAGAATAAATCAGGAAGGAATTCCGCCGGACAAACGTCCAGTCCGAGGAAGCGCGTATTCACCAGGTCATGGTCTTGCAGGAAAGCGAACGAGAACTGATCGAGCGCTGCGGGCGCGGCGATCCTGATGCGTTCCGCGCCCTGTTCGAGAAGTATAAGGACATGGTTTACTCGGTGGCCCTGCGTTACAGCGGCGATGCGGCCGTCGCGCAGGATATCGCCCAGGACACTTTCCTCAAGCTCTATTCGACGATCGGCAGCTTTCGCGGCGATGCGAATTTCGATTCCTGGCTCTACCGCCTGGTCGTCAACAGTTGCTTCGATCTGAAGCGGAAGACGCGCCGCCTGACGCCGCTCGTCGACGAAGCGCTTTCGGTGCTGCGCACGCCCGATCTGAGCGTGCTCGATGAAGTGCTGCGCTCCGAGCTGAGCGCTCATGTGCGAAGCGTTGTCGACGCGCTCGCGCCCGACCAGCGCATGGTCGTCGTGCTGCGTTACACGCAGGGTTTGTCTTACGACGAGATCGCGGCGATCCTGGGTTGCGCGCCCGGAACGATCGCGTCCCGTTTGAACCGCGCCCACAAAATATTGGCGCGCCGGCTCGCGCGGCTCGCTGGCGCAGGCAGAAAAGACAATTCAAGGAGAAAAGATCATGCCTGATTCGAACTGGCTGGAGGGGGAACTCTCGCGCCAACTGGCGCCGGTGACCGCGCCGCAATCGTTATGGGATCGCATCGAAGCCGGCGGCCGTTCAGCGCACCGCCGCCCGTCGCATGCCTGGGTGCTGTGGCCGGTCGCGGCGGCGCTCGCACTCATGGCGCTGGCTGGTGTCTGGCGCATACGCTCCGGCACGGCTGAGCCGGATCCATTCCGCGAGCAGGAGCTGGTCTTGTTGCGAACCCCCGTCCACGGTTACGATGCGCATCCGGCCAATCTGCAGGAGACGCGCGCGTGGGCGAAAGCGGAGGCGAACATCGACATCGACACGCCTTCCGGAGAGCCCGCGCCGGATAAGGGCGCGGTGCGCCTGATCGGAGCCCGCATGATGAACTACCGCGGGTTGCGGGTGGCGGCGATCAACTATCGCGCCGGAGATGAGAGCGCGACCCTTTTCGTATCCGCGAAACGCGCGGGGCTGAGCGGGAACACGGAAATCTCGAAGCACCTCTTCTCGCAGATCGCATCGGAAGGAGACCAGCGGATCGTTTCCTGGAATATGCGCAACCAGACGTATTCGATCGCCTGGCCCGGAGCGAAAAGCTCGCGGGGCGCGTGTTTGTTGTGCCACGCCAGCATCCCGGGCTAATCCGACGCGGCGCAGCGCAGAATCGCCTCGGCCGAGACGTCGATGTCCCCTTCCGAAGTCGACCAGTTCGAGACCGAGATCCGCATGCAGTGCATGCCGTGCCACGTCGTGCCGCCGAGCCAACAGGTGCCGTCTTCCTGCACGCGCCTGATCACCTCGGCCGTGAACGCGTCGGCGTCTTTACCGTTCCTTCCATCGAGCCGCACCAGAAGCTGATTCAGCACGACATCGTTCAGAATCTCGACTCCCTGAGCCTTGCTCAGCCGCTCTGCCATCCGCCGGGCCAGTGCGCAGTTGCGTTCGATCATCCCGGCGATCCCCTCGCGACCGAGACTTCGCAGGGCCGCGTAGACGGCGAATCCACGGGCGCGCCGCGACGCTTCCGGTGTCCAGTTGTGGTTGTCGCGGGTCATCTCGACCGGCGGCGCATAGTAGGGCGCACTGAGACTCATCGCCGCGTAGTGCGCCGCTCGGTCGCGCACGAAGACGAGCCCCGAATCGTACGGAACATTCAGCCACTTGTGGCAATCGACCGCGATCGAATCGGCGAGGTCGATGCCGCGCGTGAGCTCGCGATGGGCCGGTGAAGCGGCCGCCCAGAGTCCGAACGCGCCGTCGACATGCAGCCACCCATCTCGCGCGTGGACGCATGCCGCGATTTCAAGCAGGGGATCGAACGCGCCAGTATTCACGTTACCGGCCTGCGCGCAAACGACGACCGGCGTGTGGATTTCGGCCAAAGCGAGCCGCAGCGCGTCGGCGCGCATCCTGCCCTGATCGTCTGCTGCCACCTTGACGACACGCTCGCGGCCCAGCCCGAGCATCTGCAGCGCGGCAAAGATCGAGACATGCGATTCCTCGCTCGTGACGACCGTGACGGGCGGTGCGCCGATGAGCCCCTGCCGCTCCACGTCGCACCCAAGCTGGCGGTAGAGCGCATGCCGTGCCGCTGCGAGACCGGTGAAGTTGGCCATGGTGCAGCCCGACGTGAATCCGACGCTCGAGCTGCGGCGCAAACCGAAAAGCTCGATCAGCCACCGCGCGGAAATTTCCTCGACCGCGGCCGCCGCCGGACTCGTGGCGAAGCAGAAACCGTTCTGGTCCCACGCGGAAGCAAGCCAGTCCGCCGCGAGAGCCGCCGGGAGCGCGCCGCCGATGACAAATCCGAAATAGCGCGGACCCGCCGTGGCAACGAGTCCCGCATCCATCGAGCCAGCCAGCTTTTCGATAATCCGATCGGGTTCCTCGCCCATCGCCGGCAGAGGCCCGCCGGCGCATTCCACGAGACGCCCGAAGTCCACCGAACGTGTTACCGGCCGCGTCGCCAGACTGTCGAGAAATCGAACCGCCAGATCGTGCGTTTTTTGCAGCAGCATACTGCGAAGATAACCCGAAACGCTCGGCCAGTACAGATTCAAAACAGAGTATTTATAACCAGTACAGTTTTCCGATGCAATTCTGTTATGCTCAACTGCAATGAAGGAAGCCGCCGGCACCGCAGGACCCTTGTACGTGCGGATCGCCGAAGGACTCGCCCGTCAGATCGCCCAGGGGTCGCTGCATCCGGGCGACCGCGCTCCCTCGCTGCGCCAGTTGAGCCAGCAGCAGCGTGTCAGCATGTCGACGGCGCTCGAAGCGTATCTGTGGCTGGAAAGCCGGGGCTATCTCGAAGCCCGCCCGCAATCCGGGTTCTACGTCCGGACTCCTTTTTCCGCGCAGATTCCGGAGCCCGAGTCCGAGTCCGGCCGGCCTGCGCCCTCCGCCATCGGCACGGATGGAGTGCTCGCGAGCATGATGGAAGCGGCGCGCGATCCGCAGCTTATCTCGTTCGGACCGAGCGTCGCCAGCCCGGACCTCTTCCCCAACCGCAGGCTGAATCTCATCCTGCAGCGCGCCGTGCGCCGCGAGCCGTTCCACAGCACGCGCTACGATCTGCCGCCGGGCGTGGAGCGCCTCCGCCGCCAGATTGCCCGCCGCGCTGCCGGGATGGGCTGCGCATTTGGCCCGCGTGACGTGACGATTACGAGTGGCGCCGCCGACGCGATCAACCTCAGCCTGCGCGCCGTGGCGCGTCCCGGCGATGTGATTGCGGTGGAAGATCCCACTTACTTCGGAATTCTCGGCAGCATCGCTGCTCTGGGCATGAAAGTGATCGAGATTCCGACGCATCCGCAGGAGGGCATCGATCTCGCCGAACTGGAGCGGGCCATTCGCAAGCATCGCGTCAAGGCATGCGTCACGATGCCGAACTGCCACAACCCTCTCGGCTTCATCATGCGCGACGAAAACAAAAAGGCGCTGGCCGAGCTGATTTCCCGCCACGGCATTTCGTTGATCGAGGACGACATCTACGCCGACCTCGCCTTCGAGGGGCCGCGGCCGCGCACGGCGAAATCGTTCGACAAAGCGGGATCGGTGCTGCTGTGTTCCTCGTTCTCGAAAATTCTTTCGCCGGGATATCGCGTGGGCTGGGTCGCGGGCGGGCGGTTCCGCGCCGAAATCGAGCGTCTGCAGTTGCTCTCGACAATGGCGGCGCCGTCTCTGCAGCAGATGGTGGTCGCGGAATTTCTCGAATCCGGCGCTTACGACCGCCACCTGAAGCGACTGCGCACTTCGCTCGCCTGCCAGATGGACGCGGTGCGGCAGGCGGCCGCGCGCTATCTGCCGGAAGGTACGCGTATCAGCCGGCCAGCGGGCGGCTATGTGCTCTGGGTACAGTTGCCGCGGCGGCTCGACGCACTGAAGCTCTACCACGCCGCGCTCGCGGAGCACGTAAGCATTCTGCCCGGTACGATCTTTTCCGCCACTGGACGCTACCGCAATTACATCCGGCTGAACTGCGGGCATCGATGGTCGGAAGCGCATGAGCGCGCCCTGGTCACGCTGGGGCGGCTCTGCGACCGCGCATTGACGAGGCGCAGCCGTTAGCCTGGTAAGAACGGGCGCGCCTGTAAAAAATCGCCCATCCGTTCGCAATCGGTACGGCTCCTCACGCGGTCCTGACGTACGGTGGACCACTACTTGCCTGAATAAA
This sequence comes from Bryobacteraceae bacterium, assembly GCA_035552355.1. Taxonomy (GTDB): domain Bacteria; phylum Acidobacteriota; class Terriglobia; order Bryobacterales; family Bryobacteraceae; genus BOG-234. The sequence goes on from DASZLP010000154.1 coordinate 28,158, forward strand.
TCCCAAAGTGAGTGAACACCATGAAATCCATCGTTTCTCTTATTGGAGGGAGCCTTCTCGTCTTGATGCCCGCGGTCGCGCAGCAGCCCGCGCAGGAAGCCGCGAAGTCTGAGACTGTCCCCGTCTTTCACGTAACCGTCATTCAGAACACCATCACCGCAATCAACTATCAGTACCGCCAGGGGCCGACAATGATCGATTTCAAAGGCACGGTCCTGATGCCGGAAGCTAAAGGTTCGGCGATAGTCGAGTCGAAGCGCGGCCGTACGGAAATCGATGCCAATCTCGAACACATGCTTCCACCGCAGCGGTTCGGACGCGAATACCTCACCTACACACTGTGGGCCGTGACACCTGAAGGCGGCGTGCGCAATCTGGCCGAGATCGTTCCGGGTGGATCGGATAAGGCGACGGTTCACGTCAGCACCGATCTGCAGGCGTTCGGCCTGATCGTGACGGCGGAACCCTACTCCGCCGCGCGCCAGCCAGGAAACGTGGTCGTGCTCGAAAACCGCGTGCGTCCGGAAACCGAGGGCAAGATTGAAGAAGTGCAGGCCAAATATGAGCTGATGCCTCGCGGTGAGTACACCTGGCGCGGTCCCGAGCCGCAGCCGGATCTCGCCACCGCGCCCAAAGTCTCGATGGACCGCTACGAAGCTACGCTCGAACTCTACGAGGCGCAGAACGCGCTCGGGATCGCCCGCTCCGCCAACGCCGGGAAATATGCGGCGCAAACGCTCTCCCGTGCACAGCAGCTATACGATGCCGCGTACAGCATGAATGCGCGCAAAGGCGAGAGTAAAACCGTCGTGCAGGATGCGCGCGAAGCGGTGCAGACCGCGGAGGATGCGCGCATGATCGCGCAGCGCAAACAGGAAGAAGAGGCGATCGCCTCCGCGCGCATCGCCGCCGACACCGCCGACCAGGCTCGCGTGCGCGCTGAGAGCGATGCCGCGCGCGCGAGGGCCGAGGCCGAAGACGCCCGCGCCCAGGCCGATGCCGATCGCGCCGCGCGCGAGCAGGCGGAAGCGGCCGCGGCTGACGCGCGCCGACGTGCGGACCAGATCGAGACTGCCCGCAACATCTCTCCGGCGCCGCCGCCACCGATTACGACGGCTCCGGCCCGTGTCGCGTCCGCTCCGGCCGATACCAAAAAGACCGATCTCCGGATGAGCCTGCTGGAGAACATGAACGGCGTGCTTCCGTCGCGGGATACCGGCCGTGGCCTTGTTGCCACCGTTGCCGATTCCGATTTCAGCGGATCCGAACTTCACCCCGGCGTTTCGAGCCGGATTGGGCGGATCGCTGCGATCGTGATTGCGCATCCCGGTCTGCGTGTCGACGTCGAAGGTAACAGCGACAGCGATGCGACGGCGCCCGTCGCGAGTGAGCGAGCGGAGGCTGTGCGCAGCGCGTTGATCGCGCAGGGGGCGCCATCGTCCGCCATCGCCGCGCGCGGCCTCGGCAGCAGCCGCCTTATCGGGCCGAACTCCAGTCCCACGGGCCGCGAGGCAAATCGGCGCGTCGAGATTGTCATTTCGGGTGCTCCGATCGGCGACATGGCGTTTTGGGACAAGCCGTATTCCGTGACGCCGCCGCGTTAGATTACGGCAGAAGACAAGCGCGGGCATGATTGCCGGCGCGGCGGGCAAGAGTGCCCGCGCCACATGTACAATGGCTCTGTCTCGCGATGACCCCGTCTCTTCAGCGAGTTGCGCTGATCGTGTCGTTCGCGTGTCTGCCTCTTGCCGCGCAGACGCCCGCCGCGTTCTTCACCCGCTACTGCACGGGTTGCCACAACGCGAAACTCAAGACTGCGGGACTCGTCATCGACACCGACGCCCTCGCGCGTGTTCCTGATAACGCAGAACTCTGGGAGAAGGTTGACGCGAAACTGCGCAGCGGCGCGATGCCTCCCGCCGGAATGCCGCGTCCGGATGCCGCCGCCTATGAGGCAACGGCCGGCTTCCTCGAGACGAGCCTCGACAGCGCCGCCCGCGCCAAACCGAACCCCGGCAAGCTGCCGCTGCTGCATCGCCTGAGCCGGACCGAATATCAGAACGCCATCCGCGATCTTCTCGCCATCGACGCGCTGCCGCAGGAGATGGATTACAACACCCTGCTCCCGCCCGACAACGTCTCGAGCGGCTTCGACAATATCGCCGACCTTCTGTTCCTCTCGCCCGCCACGATGGAGCGTTACCTCGACGCCGCCGAAAAGATCAGCCGGCTCGCGGTGGGCGATCCCAACGTGCCGCTGATGGTGAGCATTTACCCCCTCTCGCCCGAGCACCCGCAGGATGCCCGCGTCGAGGAGCTTTCGTTTGGCACACGCGGCGGCCTTGCGATTCACAGCGATTTTCCTGTCGACGGCGAATACTCCGTCAAAGTGGACGTGAGCGGCGCGGGCCGTGAGCAGCACGAGCTGGAAATTACAGTCGATGGCGAGCGAATCGAGCTTGCTCCGACAGGCAATACCGGCGGCGGCCGTGGAGGACGCGGCGGCGCGGCGAAACCGCTCGAATTTCGCATCCCCGTGAAAGCCGGTCCGCGGCTGATCGGCGTGACGTTCGTCCAGCATTCCGAAGCGCGCGACGAATCGGTGCTGCGTCCCCGCATGCGCGGGCGCGGCACGCTGCCGGCGATTGCCGAAATCACGATCAGCGGACCGTATGGAAACAAGGCGCCCGGCAACTCCCCGAGCCGCCAACGCATCTTCACCTGTCACCCCGCAAATCAAAGCGCGGAACTGCCGTGCGCAAAAACAATTCTCGCCACGCTCGAACGCCGCGCTTACCGCCGTCCGGCAACTGACGACGATCTGAACGATCTGCTGCCCTTCTACACCGAAGGCCGCGGGGCGGGGGGCTTCGACATCGGAATCGAGCGCGCAATCGGACGCCTGCTGGTCAGCCCCCAATTTCTCTTCCGTGTCGAGCGCGATCCCGCCGGACTGGCGCCCGGTACTCCCCATCGCATCAGCGATCTCGAGCTCGCCTCGCGTCTCTCTTTCTTCCTCTGGAGCAGCATTCCCGACGATGAACTGCTGCGCGTCGCCGAGCAGGGCAAACTTAAAGATCCGGCCGTTCTCGAACAGCAGGCCAAACGAATGCTCGCCGACGCGCGCTCGGAATCGATGGTCACCAATTTCGCCGAGCAGTGGCTGTTCCTGCGGGACATCGAAGCCAAGCAGCCCGACGAAATTCTGTTTCCGGACTTCGACGAGACGCTGCGCACCGCCATGCGCCGCGAGACCGAGCTCTTCCTCGACAGCGTGCTGCGCGAAAATCGCAGTGTGCTCGACCTGCTGAGCGCGAATTACACTTTCCTCAATCAGCGTCTGGCGCGGCACTACGGGATCCCCAACATCGAAGGCAGTTATTTTCGGCGCTACGCGTTTCCCGAGGGCAGTCCTCGTGGCGGATTGCTCGGGCAGGGCAGCATCCTGACGATTACTTCTTACGCAACGCGCACGTCGCCCGTGGTGCGCGGCAAGTGGGTTCTCGAGAATCTGTTTTCCGCGCCCCCTCCGCCGCCTCCGCCAAACATTCCGGCGTTGAAGACGGAGGGCTCCGAGCCCGGCAAGACGCTGACCATGCGGGAAGCCCTGACTTTGCATCGCGCGGCGCCCGCCTGCGCGGGTTGCCACGCCCGCATGGACCCGATCGGCTTCGCGATGGACAATTTCGACGCGGTCGGCAAGTGGCGCGCGCGCGATGCGGACACGGTGATCGACGCGTCCGGCACGCTTCCCGACGGCGCGAAGTTCAACGGCATCGCGGGATTAAAAAGGGCGCTTCTTGCCCATCCCGAGCAGTTCGTCAATACGGTCGCCGGCAAGCTGCTGATGTACGGTCTTGGAAGAAACCTTCAGTATTACGACGCGCCCGCCGTTCGCGCCATCGTGCACGAGGCACGCGGCGACAACTACACCCTTTCATCGCTCGTGCTGGGCGTGGTCAAAAGCCCGGCGTTTCAAATGCGGACATCTCAGATGAGGACATCGGAATGACATTCGTTACGAAGAAAGCGCTGGCGCGGCGCACCTTCCTGCGCGGCATCGGCACGACTCTCGCCCTGCCCATGCTCGACTCGATGGTCCCCGCCCTGCGCGCGAAATCCCTCGCTCCCACGCCGCGGCTCGGATTTGTGTACGTATCGAACGGGATCATCCAGAAGCAGTGGAACCCAGAGGCGACCGGCGCGAATTTCGAACTGTCGCCGATCCTGAAGCCGCTCGGGAATGTGCGTGAACACATCAACGTGCTTAGCGGACTCGCACATCTGCAGGCCGACACATTCGGCGACGGGACGGGCGACCATCCGCGGGCCTCGGCCGCCTGGCTTACGGGCGTGCACGCTTACGACCGCACGCAGCCCGGCGTTGAAGTGCGTCTCGCGACCACGGCCGATCAGTTGGCCGCGCGTGTAATCGGAAAGGAAACGCGCCTCGCTTCGCTCGAGATCAATCTGGATTACCCCACACAGGGTGCGTGCGATTCCGGCGACTGCTTCTACGTCAACACGGTTTCGTGGCGCAACGAGACGACTCCGAATCCGGGCGAATCCAATCCGCGCATTGTGTTTCAGCGGCTGTTCGGCGATGGCGGCGGACCGGCGCAGCGCGCGGCGCAGACGAAGGCGCGTGGCAGCGTCCTCGATTCAGTCAATCAGGAGGCCGCGCGGCTGGCCGGCACGCTCGGCCCCGGCGATCGTACGAAACTCAGCGAATATATGGATTCGGTGCGCGATATTGAAATGCGCATCCGGAATGTGGAGGCCGGGAGCGCGCGATCCGTCGATCTGCCGGACCGTCCGTTTGGCATTCCCGATACTTTCGACGCGCACGCCAAAATGATGTTCGATCTGCTCGTGCTTGCGTATCGCGCCGATCTGACGCGGGTCTACAGTATGGTGATGGCGCGTGAGCTGAGCTCCCGCACATATGCCAACATCGGCGTGCCCGAGCAGCACCATCCGACCTCGCATCATCGAAACGATCCCGAGCTGATCGCGAAGAAGGCGAAGATCGACACGTATCACGTGCTGTTGCTGGCTTACTTCCTCGAGAAGATGAAGAACACGCAGGATGGCGACGGCACGCTGCTCGATCACAGCCTGATCCTTTACGGCGGCGGTATGGGCGATGGCAATCTGCATCGGCACACGGACCTCCCGTGCCTGCTGGCCGGACGGCTGGGGGGCCAGATCAAATCCGGATTCCACCAGAATTACCCCGAGAACACGCCGATGACGAACCTGCTGCTGAGCGTGCTGGATAAGTCGGGCGTGCCGACGGAAAAGCTGGGCGACAGCACGGGTCCGTTGAAGCCGGATTACCTATCGATTTAGTTACTTTCCAGGCGCCGGCGCGACGTGCCCGGCGTCAGACGCGATTTACCGGCTGCCAGGCGGCGGACTCAGCACTGCCAGCACCACCAAACGGTCCGCGCCCGTGTTTCGGATCGAATGCACGACGCCGGAGGGTGCGAAGGCCGCATCCCCGGCCTCCAGCATCTGTGTCTCGCCGCCGACCTCCACGATGCCGGCGCCTTCGAGGACGACATAAAGTTTGTCCTGCCCCTCGTGCGAATGCGCGGCATGCTCCTGGCCCGGCTCGAAGCAGTTCAGCCCGGCAAAAAGAAACGCGCCGTTCGCGAGAGTGGCCTTCCCCATTTTGCCGGGCTTGAATTCGGCGAGACCGGATATCTTCTTCAGAAACATGGCTCCTTCAGATTCCCATGAGGCTGCGCCGGCCCCGGGCCGATCCATACTTAATGGATCATGAATTGAGATGACGTTTCCACCGAGTGACGTGTTCGTGATCGGAGGCGGCCCGATCGGTCTCGCCGCCGCCATCGCCGCACGCCGCAAAGGACTGCGGGTCACGGTCGCCGACGCGCTCGAGCCGCCGATCGACAAATCCTGCGGTGAAGGCGTGCTGCCCGATGGCGTGGCGGCGGCCGCGCGACTCGGCATCGATCTCGCGGCGATCCCTTCGTTCAGTCTGCGCGGCATCCGGTTCCATGGTGAAGACGTCATGGCGAGCGCGGATTTTCCGGAACGCCCCGGCCGCGGCATTCGCCGCACCATGCTGCATCGCGCGCTTGCGGATCATGCGGAGCGCAGCGGGGTTCACCTTTGCTGGCGTGCGACCGTCAACCGGTTCGACGATATTGAAGCGCGCTGGATAATCGGCGCCGACGGCATGGCTTCACGCGTGCGTGCGTGGGCCGGGCTCGACCGGTTCCGCCGAGACAGCCGCCGCTACGGTTTTCGTGCCCACTTTCAAAGAACGCCATGGAGCGACCATGTCGATATCCACTGGGCCGACGGATACCAGGTTTACATCACACCGGTGGGTCCGGAAGAAGTGGGCGTCGCACTGCTGACACGAGATCCGAAACTGCGGTTCCCCGAAACGCTCGCGCGATTGCCCGCGCTGGCGGCAAATCTGGCTGGCGCGCCGAAAATTTCGACTGAGCGCGGCGCGCTCACCGCGTCCCGCTGCCTGCGAGGTGTCACGGGGCGTAAAGGGTCGGCAACCGTGGCGTTGATCGGCGACGCGTCCGGGTCTGTGGATGCGATCTCGGGCGAGGGACTGTGTCTCGGCTTCCATCAGGCGCTGGCGCTGGCCGACGCCATCGAGCGGGAGAATCCGGAGCGCTACGAGATCGCGCATCGGCGTCTCTCGCGCCGGCCGCGCCTGATGGCTGACCTCATGCTTACGATGGACCAGCGGCCACAACTGCGGCGGCGGGTTCTTCCCGCGCTGGCGGCGCACCCCGAGCTGTTCGCCCGCTTGCTGGCTACGCATGTGGGCGCCGGGTTCCCGGCCGGTCTGGCCGCAGCGTGTCTGGCGCTTGGGTGGAGGATCCTTACGGCGTGAATTCTCTTACAGTCCTCTGGAGTGGGGGTTGTTTGGAAGGCGGGATGCTATTAAATCCCGTTCACGATCGCCCCCGGACGCACCGGGATCGCGGAGAAATGCGTCTGACCTATCTGGGCGAGAGGGGTTGAGCGGCTAGGTTGAGCAATATGACTGACACTCCCGACTACGAAAGCGACAACGGCAAAGGCACAGGTACGCTGGAAGCCGTCGAGGTCGAATACTTCAACTGGGAACCGGAATCGGCGCCGATTTCGGTCCATATGCATCTCGGGGCCATCGAAGGCATGGCGCGGGACATCATCGAGCGCCTCAGCCGCCAGCCGCGCCCCAATGTCGAAGTCGGCGGGTTGCTCCTGGGCCGCCTGAAACCGGGTGACCGTCCCGAGGTCTGGATCGAGCGTTATCAACGGATTCCATGCGCTCACTCGTTCGGGCCGAAATTCGTGCTCGACCGCGACGACATGGAGGGCCTCGAAAAGGCAGCCACCACCGTTCTGGCTTCCGGAGACATCGCCGTCGTCGGCTTTTACCGCAGCCATGCGCGGACGGGATTCCAGCTCGAAGAGTCCGATTTCGAACTGATCCGGCGGTATTTCAGCGATCCGTCGGATTTGATCCTTCTGGTGAAGGCGGAATCGGCGGCAAATCTCGCCGGACAATTCTATACGTGGGATGCGCTGGGCGGCGCGCGGCCGGTAGGGGAAGAGTTTCCATTCAGCGGCCGGGTGGTGTCTTCTGACACACTGCCCGAGACGCCGGAAACGGCCGGCGACGCGGAAGTCACCAGCCTCTCGCGGCCGCGCCCTGTGGCCGCGGGCCGGCGCGAGGTTCCGCGGCGAATCGTGGCGGATTTCAAACCTTCGCCGGTCGAACCCGCCCCATCGCTGTATGGGCTGGCGGAAAGTGGCGGGCAGTGGCCGGATTCAGAGGCGCATGCAGAGAGCGACGAGGCGCGCGGCGGAACTCTGAAGAAGTGGCTCCCGCTGCTGGCGGCCCTGCTGCTCGTTGGCGGCATCGCGTGGTTGATGTTGCGGCCGGCCGGGCACACGGTCTTCAATCCCGCGCCGGCCCAGGTGGCGGAGACAGGCCGTCCGCTGGGTCTGTATGTCGATTCTGCGAGTCCAACCTGGCGCGTCCTTTGGAATCCAAACGCGACCGCCCTGCATGACGCGCGCACGGTGCAATTATTTGTTCGCGAAGGGGACGAGCAGACGCGCGTCGAGCTTGCGTCAAAGGATCTGGCTTCCGGCAGCTATCCCTATAAGCCGACGGGCAACGATGTGACTTTCCGGCTGGAAGTCGTTGATCATGCCGGTCAGGTATCGGCGGAGTCGTTCCGGCTGTTGCGGGAACCCGTGGCCGCGGCAGGCACTGCCGCTCCCGCAGCCCCGCCAACCCACGCAGAATCGGCTGCGAAACCGTCGCCCGCTCCATCGTCTGCCCAGACTCGCTTCGTGCCGCCTAAGGCTACCTATCGCGCTCCACCGGTAGTGGCCGCGGGCATCCGGCCGCGTATCAAGGGGACGATCGCAATCGATGTGCGCGTCCATATCGATGCGCGCGGACGGGTGAATTCGGCCACGCCGATTACAAAACAGCACTCGGGCCTGGAAGAGTATCTGGCAGGCCGCGCGGTGCAGGCGGCACGGCTCTGGAAGTTCGAGCCGGCGCGTGAGAATGGCGAGCCCGTGCCCGGCACGCAGACTCTCCACTTCGTGTTTGAGAAGTAGCGGTCAGCTTTCAGCCGTCAGCCGTCAGCTATTACGGATGCGCCTGCGGCGCGCTTAAAAAGCTTTGAATGCCGCGCCGCAGGCGCAGTCCTCTTTGGCTGACAGCTGACGGCTGATGGCTGAAAGCTTTCTATCTCACCAAAACCGACACGCTCTCAGTCTTCGAGCGGCCGCTCTCATCCACGGCGATCAGCTTGTACTCCGTATCGCGGCGCGGGGACACCTGCACGCACCGTGTCAGCGCGGGCCAGACCGCGTCGATGGGAGGTTCAATCCGCACTGTCTTTGCGCCACTTACGCCGTAACAAAGATTCGCGTGCTCGCCGCGCGCAATCTTTGCAGGGGCCGCATAAAAACTGAGGATCTGCAATCCCGGGCCGCCGAGCTCACGAACCACGCTGCGCGCGTGCTCTGTTTGCTTCTCCGCCTGCGCCTCGGCCGCGCGCCGGTTGCTGCTCCAGCGCGAATAGAATACAGCGGCGTCATAGATCAGCCCGGCTACAATGAGCAGCCCGAGAAATGGCATCGCGCGCCGTAGCCAGGGAAAAGACGTGTCCACCTACCGCAATCGTAACGTGGACTCGCGAATGAGCCTCACCAGTTCCTCTTCGCCCTCAATCTCTGTGCGAATCTCGAGTTGCCAAATCTGCAGTTCGTCTACGATCGCGAGGTAGTCGGCCGGAAGGTTCACAACGTCCTTCGCCGTGGTCAGCAATATCCGAACGCCCAAATCGCGCGCATGTTGCGCCAGTCGCCGCACCTCGAAAGGCGAATAGACGTGATGATCGTCGTAAGCAACGCACGCCGCGGGCTGGATGCCGAGCCGCGCCAGCGTCTTCCAGAACGCGTGCGGGTTGCCGATGCCGCAGAACGCGAGCGTCCGCGCACCGCGGAACCCTTCAGGCTCGTGTTCGTTCCCCACCGCATCGATCCATCTCGCCGGGATCGTCCGCGCGCGATACACCGGCGCGCCCTTGTTATAGCGACGCAGCATGCGTTCAATGGCGCGCGTGTTCGGCGCTTCGTCGGAACGCGTGATCAAAAAGGCGCGGGCGCGCGCGAGACCGTTCAGCGGCTCGCGAAGCCTGCCGAGCGGAAGAAGATAGCCGCCGCCGAACGGCCGCATGGCATCGATGAGCACGAGATCGAAATCGCGCGCCAGTTGCCGGTGCTGGAAACCGTCGTCGAGAAACAGCATCCTCACGTCGGACGCGAGCAGCAGTTCCTCGCCCACGACATATCGATCCCCGCCCACACCAATCGGCACGCCCACGCCACGCATGTATAACTGCGCTTCATCCCCGGTCAGCTCACGCGAAATCTTTTCCCCGGGATTCAGAAAGAGCACGTTCTCGCGCACCGTTCGTCCATGCCCGCGCATCAGCATACCCGGGTTGCCGTTGTGGAAGGCCCGCAGCAGCTCCATCGTGACGGGCGTTTTTCCGGTGCCGCCGGCCGTGATGTTGCCGACGCTCACTACCGGGACGGGTAACCGCAAGGCGTGCCCGGCCTTGCGTCGCCGGTCGATCGCGCTCGCGGCTCTCCACAGACACGACAGCATCCACAATAGTGCGTGCGCCGGCTGCGCGCGGCGCTCACACGGATAATTCGATTCGTAGAGCGCCAGAACCGCATCGGCGGCGCGGCGCGATGCTCCACGATTGGCTTGCGCCGCGGCGCGCGCACGCTCGCCCAGTTCCGTATCGGCCGCCGCGGCCACGATCGCCCCGCCCAACTGATCGCCGCGCTCGATTCGCATCACCGCTCGCCGCTGTTCGAAATCGCAGGCAATCTCGCGGAAATTTTCCATGTGCGGACCCGTGACCAGCGGCTTCCCGCAAATCGCCGGTTCGAGAATGTTGTGGCCGCCGCGGTCCGCCAGCGTGCCGCCCATGAACACCACGCTCGCGTACGAAAACAATCCGCTGAGCTCCCCGATGGAATCGAGCAGGAGCACATCCGCGCCCGGATCGTTCAACGCCGAGCGGCGCGTCCAGCGCAGTCCGGATTGCGCCAGCCGCGCCGCCACCGCGTCGAAGCGCTCGGGCTTGCGCGGCGCGAGGAGGAGCCTCCATCCCGCCAGATACTTCTGCGCGGCAATTACGAATTCCTCTTCCTCGACATGCTCATCGGCCGAGGTGCTGGCAGCAATCCAAAGAGGGCGCGCTCGATTCGCCCGCACGAACGCGAGTGCGGCGGAATCCTCCGCAATCGCGGCCGGCGGCGCGTCGTACTTCAGATTGCCGCCCAAATGAATCCGCTCGCGCGACGCTCCGGCGGCTTCGAAGCGCGCGCTCATCTCATCCGATTGCGTCAGGATCGTGTCGCACAACTCGAGCACAGTCGAAAACAGCGGCGCGAATCGCCGATAGCGCCCGGCCGCGCGGTCGGAGATCCGGCCGTTCACGATCGCGAGTCCGCACCCGATCCGCTTCGCTTCCCGGAACAGGTTCGGCCAGATTTCCGTTTCGAGGATCACCATCACCGACGGCCGCAGCCGCCGCAGCACGCGCCGGATCGCCCACACGAAATCCAACGGCGCGAAGAAGATACCGTCAGCCAGACCAGCCAGGCGTTTTTCAGCCGTGCTCCGCCCCGCCATGGTCGTAGTGCTGAGGAAGACCGGCGTCGCGGGCGTGCGCTTTCTGACCTCCTCGATCAGGGGAACGGCCGCCAGCACCTCGCCGACCGACACCGCGTGGAACCAGATCGACGCCGAAACAGTCTGTTGCGACAATGACGGAATTTGGCCGAGGCGTTCGCGGAGTGAGCCGAGATACCCTTTGGTTCGCACTCCCCGGAGAAGCAGATAAACTGAAAGAACGGGTGAAGCCAGCGCCTGTAAAACGCGGTAGAGGAGGAAAATCGCTTTGCGTTTCAATGGTTTAAGGTGGCCGCTGCTCCTCGCTGTTAGTATATCCGCGGCTGCGGGAGCCGACAACGGGAAGTCGAAGTTCGAAGTGAAACCGGTGAACGCCTATCCGCACCGGCAGACGAGCGAGAAGGTCACTATCGCCGCCGAACCCACGGAAACCGACGAACAGACCGCCGAGCCGTTCGGTAAAGTGAACCCCAACCGGTATGGCGTGCTGCCGGTTCTTCTCGTCATCCAGAACGACGGACCCGATGCCATCCGGGTCGACCGCATGAAACTCGTCTACACGCTGCCCGATCGCACCAGCGTCGAAGCAACGCCCGCGCAGGATCTCCGCTTTCTCCACGGCGTCAAGACGCCCAAAGGGCTGCCCGGCCCCACCGGCGGCATCAAACTGTCCAGGAATCCGAAGAATCCGCTCGCGGAATGGGAGATTGAGGGACGCGCTTTTGCCGCTAAGATTGTGCCCCCTGGCCAGTCGGCCAGCGGCTTCGTCTACTTTCAGGCGCCGCACGTGAGCCAGGCGGCGACGGTGGTGGTTTCCGGACTCGAGAACGCCGTTACCGGCAAAGAACTGTATTACTTTGAAATCCCGATGTCGGGCCAGTGAACCGGCGCGGCGGCGTATCGCCTCGCGCAGGTTTGGAGCGCGGCGCGCCCAAGCAGGTTTGTTCCAGCAATGCCATCGTCCGGTCACACAAACGGAATCAATGCTGCGACGTTACGGGGGCCTGTCGCTTAAGTCGATCCAATAGCGATACTTCATTGGATGCCCCGCCTTGCGAATGATACAGCCCGCTGGAACATCCAGAACATCTTAATCGATCAATGATCCCGTGTACTACACTTGCTGGTGACGTTTTACAGGGAGCCTCTCATGCAGAGCAATGTTATTGGCACCACTATGCCGGTGCTTGAATTCATCCTTGAGTCGAACGAAGCCATCATTTCCGAGGCCGGCGAGCTTTCCTGGATGGGTGCCTCGATTCAAATGACGACACATACGCAGATGGCGGGCGGGGGCGGTTTTTTCGGTGCGATTCGGCGGGTCGCCGGCGGTGGAAGCTTGTTCATGACCGAGTATCGCGCCAACGGAGCGGCCGGGGAGCTCGCCTTCGCCACCAAGGTCCCCGGACACATTTTGCCTGTCACGGTCGGCAATGGAAACGAATACCTGGTCCATCGCCATGGCTTCCTTTGCGCCACGCCGGAGGTTCAGATCGGCGTGGGATTTCAACAGTCGCTCGGCGCCGGCGTTTTCGGCGGCGACGGGTTCCGGTTGCAGCACATTAGCGGAGACGGCACCGCGTGGATTGAGCTCTCGGGCGAGGTCGTCACCAAGGATCTTCGCGCCGGCGAGACCTTGCGGGTGCATCCCGGCCATGTAGGCGCGTTTCAGACCAGCGTGAGCTTCGAAATCGCGCGTATTCCCGGAATCAGCAACATGATTTTTGGCGGCGACGGCATCTTCCTGGCCGCGCTCACGGGCCCAGGCCGGGTCTGGTTACAATCCCTGCCGATCTCCAAATTGGCGCACGCGCTGATGGAGTATTTGCCCAGTGGCAGAGAACAGCGCACCGAAGCGGGTGTCGTCGGGGGGATCGTGGGATCAATACTTAGTGGAATGAAGTAAGGTCTCGCCGCGGCTCGCCGCCCTTTGCGCCTTGCTCCCGCGGGGCAAGGTTGGCATCCTGCGGCGGCCTTCCCGGTAATCGGCCTCGCCCGCCGAAGCTCTCGCCACGAGTTTGCGCTGGCGTTGAAGGAGATATGGACTCGACGTGGTTCCGAGGTATAATCGCCCACGGAGAAACCGACGTTGCGTATCATTCTAATCGTTTCATTCCTCTGTACTTCGACATTGGCTTCCGCCCAGTGGCTCAACAGCCGCACGCCCGATGCTCCCCGGGGTAAAGACGGCAAGGTGGATCTCTCCGCCAAAGCGCCGCGGCTCGCCGACGGGAAGCCGGATCTTTCGGGCATTTGGCTCGTTCCGGGGCTGAAGTATCTGATCAATATCGCCGCTGACCTGAAAGAGGTCCCGTTTCAACCGTGGGCCGAGTCCGCATATAAGGAGCGCAGGGACACGCAGGGGAAGGATGATCCCAACAATCTTTGCCTGCCGTCCGGGATTCCCGAAAAAGACGCCGTGACTTCTCCCTGGAAAATCGTGCAGACGCCGGGCCTGATCGTGATTCTCTATGAATCACGGACGATCTTCCGGCAGATTTTCATGGATGGACGTCCACTGCCGAAAGATCCGAACCCGACGTGGCAGGGATATTCGGTCGGACATTGGGACGGCGACACGCTGGTGGTCGACACCAGCGGCAGCAACGGTAAAGCATGGCTCGACACCAACGGGCATCCGGTCACCGATGCGTTGAAAGTGACCGAGCGCTTTACACGCAAAGATTACGGCCACATGGATCTCGAAATCACGATCGACGACCCGAAGGCTTATACGAAGCCGTGGTCTGTGCATGAGAATCCGACCCTGCAGGCGGACGACGAGCTGATTGAATACATCTGTGAGGAAAACAACCGCGACGTCGGACACTTTGTCGGTAAGTGAGTAAAGACAAATGAGGCCTCGATGAAATACTCCTGTCTGGTATTGATGTTGCTCGCGGCCGGCACTGCACTCGCCGCCGAACCGGAAAGCTGGAAGGGCGATCTGAGCGGCGTCTGGCAAGGGCCGTACACACCGGATCTGACGCGCAACACGGGCGCGGTCATGACGCCCTGGGGTGAAGACAAGTTCAAGAGCTTCGACGGCAAAATGGACCCCTGCCTGCCCGTTGGCGTGACCCGCCTCGCCAACGCGCCCGATCCGATCGAGATCGTGCAGTCGCCTCAAAAAGTGGTGATCCTTTACGAGTCGTGGCACAGCTTCCGATCGATACCGACGAACAGTGTGAACAAATCCCCCAACCCCGACCCCACATGGCTGGGGACCTCCGCCGGACATTGGGACGGCGACACGTTCGTAATCGAAGTGACGAAGCTCAATGACAAAACGGCGCTCGATACTAACGGGCATCCGCACAGCGATCAGCTTCATCTCACCGAGAAACTGCGGCGCACCGGTCCCATGACGATGTCGTATGAAGTGACCGTCGACGACGCGAAAGCATACACGAAGCCGTGGACGCAGAGCCGCGTCTTTCGCCTGCAGCCGGGCCTGCAGCTCATGGAATACGTTTGTCTCGAAAACGAGCGGGACCGCGGTCATCTCGTGGGAGTGAAGCAGTGAGGAGATACGTGGGCCTCGCCGTCCTCTCGGCGGGGGTGGCAGCCTTCGCGCAGCAGAAGGTGGAGTGGAACAAGCAGTTCAACATTCCGGTCGCGCCCACCGGGCTCGCCAACCGTCCGCTGCCCAAACTGCCGATGACCTTCGATACAGGCGAAGGGCAGAAGATTCGCGTAGTCGCGGTGACGACGGCGCTCGAATATCCGTTCAGCGCGGTGTTCCTTCCGGACGGCGCGATGCTGGTGACGGAACGGGCCGGGCGCCTGCGTATCATCCGCAATGGCGTTCTGGATCCGAAGCCGATCGCGGGTGGTCCGGCGTCGTACTGGTCGGGCGAATCCGGCGCTCCGGGGGCAGTGCATGGCTACATGGATGTCGCGCTGCATCCCAAATTCGCGGAGAACAAGCTCGTCTATCTTTCCTATACGAAGCCTGTCGACGACAAAAAACGCGTAGTGGCGATCGCCTGCGGACGCTTCGACGGCAAGGCGCTCTCCAGCGTCAAAGACATCTTCGTGTCCGACCAGTCAGGCACGTCACGCATCGCATTCGGACGCGACGGCATGCTCTATATGACAACGACCGGCAACGATCCACAGGACCCGAACACCACCGGCGGCAAAGTGCTCCGGTTCAAAGACGACGGCGGCATTCCGGCCGACAACCCGTTTGTCGGACAGGCAGGCAAGCGGCCCGAGGTCTACACGCTCGGACACCGCAGCTCTCTCGGTCTCGCGGTCGATCCAGGCACGGGCGAGATGTGGGAGAACGAGAATGGCCCCAACGGCGGCGACGAGATCAACATCCTGAAGCCTGGACGCAATTACGGCTGGCCGATCGTCAGCTACGGACGCACCTATCAGGGGCCGTGGCAATCGCAGCCGCCGGGGCATGCGGGGTTCGAAGCGCCGGTCGTCATCTGGTTTCCGGCGATCGCGGTTTCCGGGATGACGTTCTATACCGGCGACAAATTTCCCAGGTGGAAGGGCGACGTGTTTGTCGGCTCGCTGCGCACCGGGGAGATTCCGGGCACGGGACACATCGAGCGCATCCTCTTCAACGAGAAGATGGAGGAGTTGCGGCGGGAGTCTCTGCTGACGGAGCTGCGGCAGCGCATCCGCGATATCAGGCAGGGGCCGGATGGCCTGCTCTATGTGTTGACGGACCAGAAGCAAGGCGCGGTCCTGCGGATTGAGCCGGCGCCATAGTCTGATTCAATAGAGCGCCTCCCCATAGTCTGAACGTCAAAAGCCCTGAAGCCCACCGCCTCGCCCAGGCCATCTCCGCCATTACCGGTGAAAAGCTGACTCAAACGGTGATCGAAGCGTTGCGCGAGCGCTTCGATCGCCTGCAGAACCGCCCGAGAAAAGCTTCCGTGGATGAACTGCGCGCCATCGCCGCGCGCGCCGCCGCCCATCTCAAGGGGCCGTATCCTGATCACTCCGAACTCCTTTATGACGAACGCGGCTTGCCGAATTGATCCTCGACACGTCTGTCCTGGTCGCTGTTCTTTATGAGGAGCCTGAAGCCGATCTCTTCACCCGGATTATCCATAGATGCCGAACGATGTCTGATCAGTTCGGGAACCTTTCTCGAACTTTCCATCGTGATCGAAGGCCAACTCGGGACAGGTGGTGTCCATCAATGCGATATGTTCCTTCGCAGGGCCGGCATCCCGCGGGATTTAATTTCGGTGACTGTTTTGCCTGTGCATTAGCGAAAACCAGCGGCGAACCGCTCCTGTTCAAGGGCGAAGGTTTCAGGAAGACGGATATCCGGGCCGCCTTGTGATTCGTATCCGGCACTCATTGTTCAATCGCGGCCCAGTCGGCTACCTGTGCCCCCGGCTCTTGCGAATCAGATTCACGAGCGACCACACACTGCCCGCGACGGAAATCACCACAAGCACGAGAATAAAGTTTTCAACCCACGGCGTGCGCGCCAGCCGGATAATTCCGCGTCCATAAATCAGCGCCAGCGACGCTTCAACTCCGAAACGCAGCGCGCGCGACGCGGCGATGATCGTAAGCATCTTCCGGCGCGGGTAGTGCAGTGCGCCCGCAGCGATGAGGAAGAGCGTGAACGGAAACGGCGGAGGCATCAGGGCAGCGGCCGCCAGCGCCAGTCCCCCGCGATCCTTCACCGTTTTTTCGACATAGGCCACGCGGCGGCTCTTGCCCCTCTCCTCCAGCGTTTTCTCGCCGCCGCGCGCGGAAGCCCAGCGAGTGAATTCGGAGCCGAGCGTCGAGCCCGCGGTCGCCATCAGGACGTAATAGAGCATTCGCTGGCGGTGAGCAGCCGTCAGGGCGACAACCAGCAGGTCGTTGCCGAGCGGCATGAAGAGAAACGACGAGTCGAGGACGCCGAGCAGCAGAAGCCCGAAGCCGCCGAGGGAGAAGAAGAATAACGCCAGCGTCCGGATGATTCCGCGCATGGCCAGAGTCAGCTCAGCAGCACTTCACCTGCTGATACTTCGTGCGAAAGCGCTCGTCGCTGAAGCGCCGCCATTCTTCCGCCGAATGCGCGGCGCCGTGTTCGGCGAGATGGCGCTGATACGCGTTCTGATCGGAGAGCTCGCGCATCAGCTCGGCGAGTCCGTGGAGGATGTTTCGCAGGATCCGCATGTTTTTACGCCTCTTCTCCGCTCAGCCGCGACATCACGAACGGTGACTCGACTACGTCTCCCTCGCGGGCGCCGCTCAGGATTCCATACCAGAGCCGCAGCGAATCGACGAGCACGACAGCAACCAAAACCATGAAAACACCGCAGACGGCGGCGTCAAGGCGCGCGTTGAAGATCAGCGCTTGTGTCTGGCCGACCGCCGCGCCGGTCACTTTACCGGCATTCAGGCCGTCCTCCAGTTGATTGGCCTGGGCGAGGAATCCAAGCGCGGGCAGGGGCGAGAAGATCTTCTGCCATCCGGCGCTGAAGGTCACGACGACGAGCCAGGCCAGTGGACCGGACGTGATCCACATGAACTTCGGCCCGTGCATCTTGAGAAGTATCGTGGTCGCAACCGAAAGCGCGATTCCGGCGAGCAACTGATTGGCGATGCCGAACAGCGGCCATAGCGAGTTCACGCCGCCCAGAGGATCGCGCACGCCCTGAATCAGGAAGTATCCCCACGCTCCGACAATCGCGGCGCTCAGGCCGATGACTCCCGGCATCCAGCCAGTGCGCCCGAGCGGCGTCCAGACCTGACCGAGAAGGTCCTGCAGCATGAAGCGCCCGACGCGCGTGCCGGCGTCGAGGATCGTCAGGATGAAGAGCGCTTCGAACATGATGGCGAAGTGGTACCAGAAGCCGAGCACGACATCGCCTCCACCGCCTTTGGCGAAGATGTGAGCCATGCCGAGCGCAAACGAGGGCGCACCGCCGGTGCGGCTGAAGAGCGTGCTCTCGCCGACGCTGCGAGCCATGGCGGCCATTTGATCCGCAGTGACCGGAAAGCCCCAGCCGGAAATCGTCGCCACGGCAGTCTGCGCGGTTTTGCCGACGACACCAGCAGGCGCGTTGACGGCGAAGTAAACGCCGGGGTCCATTACGCACGCGGCCACGATCGCCATGATGGCGACAAAGCTTTCGAGCAGCATGCAGCCATAGCCGACCGGCCAGGCGTGCGTCTCACGCGCCAGCATCTTCGGCGTGGTGCCGGAGGAGATCAGCGCGTGGAAGCCCGAGACTGCCCCGCACGCGATGGTGATAAAGCAGAATGGAAATACTTTGCCTGCGAAGACAGGCCCCGTGCCGTCCACAAAGCGCGTGAAGGCTGGCATCTGTAGCTCGGGACGCACCGCCAGAATCCCGATCGCCAGCATTACGATTACGCCGAGTTTGACGAACGTGCTCAGATAGCCGCGCGGGGCGAGCAGCAGCCATACCGGCAGCGCGCTGGCGAGAAATCCGTAAACGATGATGGCGATTGCGAGTGCAATGGCCGGGAGCGTGAACGCGGGGCCGAGAGAGGATGTCGCGATCCACTGCCCGCCGAAAACCGATGCGACTGTGAGGACAAACCCCAGCGCCGAGCACTCGAGCACTTTCCCCGGGCGCCAGTAGCGCAGGTAAAGCCCCATCAGTACCGCAATGGGCATGGTGGCTGCGATGGTGAAGGTCCCCCAGGGGCTGCCCGCAAGCGCGTTGACCACGACGAGCGAAACCACCGCCAGCAGAATGATCATGATCAGCAGCACAGTGATCAGCGCGACGATGCCGCCGACTTTACCGACCTCCTCGCGGGCGATCTGACCCAGTGACTTGCCGTCACGGCGCACGGACGCGAAGAGGATCACAAAGTCCTGCACGGCCCCGCCGAAGACAGCGCCGATGATGATCCAAAGAACACCGGGCAAATATCCGAATTGCGCCGCGAGCACGGGCCCGACGAGCGGCCCCGGACCGGCAATGGCGGCGAAGTGCTGTCCGAAGACGATCCACTTATTGGTGACGACGTAATCGTGGCCGTTTTCGAGGCGCTCGGCGGGCGTGGCGCGCTCCTCGTTGAGCGCCATCACGCGCGCGGCAATGAACTTGCCGTAGAAGCGGTATCCGATGAGGTAAGAACACACCGCCGCGAGCACGAGCCACATGCTGTTGATGTGCTCACCGCGGCTCGTCGCGATCGCGCCGAGGCAGACCGCGGCCCCGCAGGAAACGGCGATCCAGAAAGCGACGAGCGCGAAACGCTTGAGCAAAATCATCCTCTGGATATTGTCAGAACGCGGGAAGCGAGCGCAACAACGCATTAGCCGGCGAGCCGTCTCCGAGACGAACCGCATCGAGCACGCGACCGCGCGTATCGACCGCGCCGATATAGCGGGCCTCCCGCCGCGGCGAGCTCAGCAGGACGACGGTGTAGTGGCGTGGCGCATATGTCAGCAATCGCAACAAGTGGTCGCCGCGCGCCACCGATGAGGTCTTCGACGGCACGCCGAGACGAGCGATCGTTGCGGCATAGTTGTCGTTGGGGCCGAGCTGAAGATACGACCGAAACCCGCGGAACGCATCGGCGCGCTGATGCGATTGGGGCTGGTGCGCGACATCCGCGACAATCGTGAGCGCGACCGCACCCAGCACGGCCGCGACGCCGATCCATTTCCAAATGCGCGTCTCGGGCTTGGTTTCGAGCCGAATATTCACGACCGCCGCGAGGCGATCGGGATGGGCCTTGACGTCGCTCTCTCTGGACGGAGACGGCATGACGATCACGCGGCGCTCGCGGGGCAGGATGGCCCCGCCGCGCCACTCGAGCTCGCGGACCAGCCGGACGATCATGACGCTCTCTTCGACATCCGAAACGTCGCCGAGAAACATGCGGGGAATGCAGAACTCCTCGCCGGAGCGCGCGTTGGCAACGACACATTCCGACCACGTGGCGCGGCGGTAAAGCCATTCGTTCGGGCCCAGATTGCGGATGGGCGGGTAGAACGAGAACCGGCGTCCGCCAAAGTCCTGTAACGGCGTTGGCAGCGGTGCAATCGACATCTCGCCTCATGATATCCCGGCCGGTGCAGCCCAGGCGGGGGCGTGCCATAATTTAGCCAGTTGCTTTGGGGGAGTCGGGAGGGCGTCTATGTCTCGTGCAATGCGGTCGTACACGTTGCGCTGCGCCATTCTGGCTTTGGCGGCCGTCGCATGTTTAAGCGCACAACGCGGCGGAAATTCCGGCGGTAACAGTTCCGGCAGCACCAGTTCCGGGGGCAACAGCGGCGGCGCGCCCGCCGGCGCCGGAACATCGCAGCCTGCGCAAACACCGCAAGCGCCCAGTCAGCCGTCGGCGCCGGCGATCCAGATGCCGGTGTTCATTTCAGGCAGGGTCATGATGGATGACGGCAGCCCTCCTCCCGACAGCGTCGGAATCCAGCGTATGTGTTCGATGACCACGCGAACCGTGGCCTTCACCAATTCCAAAGGCGATTTCAGTTTCCAGTGGGGCAGCGGCCAGCCTGCCGGGATGATTCCGGATGCTTCCGAGGTCGGCACCTTCTCCGGACAACGCAACCTCGACCCGGCGAATACGAGCGGCGCGCGCGGCGGCGACCTGAGCGCCTATGGCGTTTCGAACATGCTCGGATGCGAGTTGACGGCCAATGCGCCCGGCTTTCGCTCCGATCGTTTCGATCTCGGCAACCACCGCGCGAGCGACAACCCCGACATCGGCGTCATCGTGCTGCATCGCCTGGCAAACGTGGAAGGGACTTCCGTGAGCGCGACGTCTTTCAATGCACCTAAAGACGCGCGGAAGGCGTGGGAGAAGGGCGTCCAGTTACTGCACAAATCGAAGAGCGCGGAGTCGGAAAAGGAACTGCGGAAGGCGGTCGATATCTATCCGAAGTATGCGGCCGCATGGGTGGACCTTGGGCGGGCGAGGCTGCAACAGAAGTCCATGGAGCCGGCGCGCGCCGCGTTTTTGAAGGCGATCGAGGCGGATGGGAAGCTGGTGGAGCCTTACGTGGCGCTGGGAGAAATGGCGCTCGGCGAGCAGAACTGGACGGACGCGGCGAAATATCTCGATCGCGCGCTGCAACTCGACCCGGTGGATTATCCGAAGTTGTGGTTTGCCGGCGCCGTCGCGGATTATAACGTCCGGAACTACGAAGGCGCCGAAAAGAAGGCGCGGGCGGCAGCCAAAATAAATCAGCCGAATCGCGATGTGCATGCCAGTCAGTTGCTCGGGTTGATATTGCTGAACAAGCGCGATTATGCAGGCGCGGATGACGCGCTGCGCGAGTATATGAAACTTTCGCCGGATGCGAAGGATCTAAGGGAAGTGAAAGCGCAGTTGTCGGAAATTGAGGGCCACCTGCATGCGGATTATCCCTGAGGGATCGGGTACGAGTACTTCTTTTGTGACAATTGAGTTGTCTCCGCACGCGGGGATTTGACATAGTGGAGACAGGACATGAAACGCAAAGCTCAGCCCAAAGCCGAACCGGTGATTTCGCCTGAAATCCTCGAAAGCGCGAAGCGGTCGGTGATATCCGATCGGAGCAAGGCGCCGGCAAAGTGTGTGGTGTGCGCCGCCGAGACGCCCGCGGGCGCCGCGGAGCAGTTGTGCTGGGTGTGCCGTCGGCTGAAGATCAGCGCCTGGCGCGAAGTCGAACAGCAGATGCCTGCGCAGGAGTAGGGATTCAGCGGCGCTGTCCCAAATTGCGCCGCAGTGCTTCTTCGTAAATATATCCCGCGACCGCGATATCTTCCGCGGCCAATCCATTCGATTTGAAAATTGTGATTTGATCGGCGTTCGCGCGGCCCGCTTGTTTGCCTGCGACGATGCCGCAGAGTTCTACGGCGGGTAATGATGCCAGTCCGCGCTCGCGCTGCGGGATGAGCAGATCGCCGGATTCGATCTTCCCCACCTCAACTGAATCGACCGTGATCAGCGCGCCTCGATCGCAGATCAGCTCGGTCGGAAGCTCGCGCCGTTCGGCCCAGTTCGATCCGGCGGCGTTGATGTGAGTACCGGGGGAAATCCAGGCGCTTTCGATTACTGGCTGGCGGGAGCTCGTTGCCGTCACGACAATGTCCGCGCCCTCGACACACTCGCGCGCCGTCGCCGAAGCCTTTACGCTCAGGTGGAACTTCTCCGCGCATCGTTCCGCGAACGCCGCGCGGCGCTCGGCCTTGCGGCTCCAGACGCGCACCTCGCGGAGTTCGCGCACGTTGGCCACGGCTTCGAGCTGCGTCTCGGCCTGAAATCCACTGCCGATGATCGCCGCGACCGAGGCGTCTTCGCGCGCCAGATATTTTGTCGCAACGCCGCTGGCCGCGCCGGTGCGGATCTGCCCGAGGTAGTTCGCTTCGAAGGTCGCGAGCGGCAGACCATCCGACGAGCGATAGAGCAGCACTTCGAAGTGCGCTCCCGTCTTCGCATTGACCGAATAGGCTTTGAGACCGAAATAGTTCGGCGTTCCGGCGGCCATGTAGTGGAGCACCGATCCGGTCGGAAGAATCACACGGCGGCGCGGATGGTTGATCGTCGTGCCGTCGGCGAGTTCTCGGAAGGCGTTGTCTATCAGCTCGACGGCCTTCGGCATGGGCAGACAAGCAAGCACGTCCTGTTCGGAAAGGTAGAGCTTCATCGGTTGGCCTCCAGTATTGTCGAGACTTCTTCCCATTCGGCGAGCAGATTCTTCATGTCCCCGCGCCGCGATTCGAGCATGCCCGCGATTTCGATGCTCATTTCGGCGCTTTGATAACTCGAGAGCGCCTGTTCGAAATCGGCGATCTCGACTTCGAGGCGAGTGATTTCGTCCTCGATCGAGCGCTGGCGCTGCTTCATCTGGCGGAGCTTGATCGGGTTGAGACGGCGCTGCTTGTCGTCTTTCTCTTTTTCGGCGACATCGGTTTTGGCGGCGGGCGCAGGCTTTGCGGATGTCGCTGCGAGGGTCTTGTTTGAGGCCTTCGCGGGCGGCGCGCTTACCACGGCAAGTTCTCCCCCGCCGCTCTTCCGCCACAGGTAGTCCTCGTAATTGCCGGGGAACAGGTGAATGGCGCCGTCCGCGACTTCGATCACACGCGTCGCGAGCTTGTCGATGAAATAGCGGTCGTGGGATACGAACACGACGGTGCCGTTGAATTCCTCGAGAGCGGTCAGCAGCACGTCTTTGGCGCGCATATCGAGGTGGTTGGTCGGCTCGTCGAGCAGAAGGAAATTCCGCGGCATCATCAGCATGCGCGCCAAGGCGTAGCGATTCCGCTCGCCTCCGGAAAGAACGCCGATGCGCTTGAAAACGTCGTCTTCTGAAAAAAGAAAGCAGCCGAGAATGCTGCGCAGCTCGGTGTTGCTGGCGCGCGAGGCTACACGGCCGAGATCGTCGAGCAAGGTCGAGTCGACGTCCAGAGCTTTGTATTGATCCTGCGCGAAGTAGTCGGTTTCGACGTTATGTCCGCTGATGTATTCGCCTGACGACAGGGACTCTTCGCCCGAGAGCAGCTTGATGAGCGTCGACTTACCCGCGCCGTTGACACCCACCAGCGCGATTCTGTCGCCGCGCTCGATCATGAACGACGCGCCGGAAAAGACGTGCTTCTCGCCATAGCTTTTCGATACATTGCGGAACTCAGCGACGATGCGTCCGCTCGGCTTCGGCTGCGGAAAGCTGAAGTGGATGGTCTTCTCGTCCGGAGGAACTTCGATGCGCTCGATTTTTTCGAGCTCCTTGATGCGGCTTTGCACCTGTTTGGCCTTGGTGGCCTGATAGCGGAAGCGGTTGATGAATGCTTCGAGTTGTTCGATGCGGTCCCGCTGGTTGGCGTGGGCCGCTTCGAGCTGCGTGCGGCGCTCGTTCTTCTGCTGCTCGTATTTCGAGTAGCCGCCCGTATAGAAGTAGACGCGCTTGTTCCAGATCTCGGCGATGCGGGAAACCGTGACATCGAGAAAATACCGGTCGTGCGAGATCAGCACAAACGCGTTCGGATACGATTCGAGGTAGGATTCCAGCCAATTGCGCGCTTCGAGGTCGAGGTGATTCGTCGGCTCGTCAAGCAGCAGCAGGTTCGGTTCTTCCAGGAGAAGTTTGGCGAGCGCGATGCGCATCTGCCATCCGCCGGAGAATTCTTCCACGCGACGGGGCCAGTCCTCGCGGCGAAAGCCAAGGCCGGTGAGAACCGCGCCGACACGCGACTCGATATTGTAGCCGTCGCGCGCCGTGAATTCCGATTGCACTTGATGGTAGCGCTCGGCGATCTGCTGGTAGTCGGGCGACGACTGATCGCGTTCCGACATGCGACGCGCCAGCTCCTGCTGCTCGGCTTCAAGGGCGTGGATTTCGGCGAATACGCCCATGCATTCGTCAAATACCGTGCGGCCGCTGAGAGTGATGCCGTCCTGCGGGAGATAGCCGGCGCGTATGCCTTTGGCAACGTTGACGGATCCATAGTCGAGCGATTCGATACCGGCGAGTACTTTAAGAAGCGTCGACTTGCCGGTGCCGTTCGCGCCGACGATGCCAACACGCTCTTTCGGCGTGATCAGCCAGTTGAGGTCTTCAAAAAGAATTTTTGGGCCGAAGCGCTTGCCGGCGGCGCTGAGTTGAATCATGTTTCAGGGAGCGGAATTCAGAGCCAATACTGCCATTGTCCCGCACCGATCACGTACCACGCGAGAACGGCGTTGGTGACGGCATGGGCGATGATGCAGTCCCAGATATTGCGGGTGCGGATCATCCACCAGTTGTAGACGATTCCGGCGGCGAGGCCGACGTCCCAGAACGAGCCGTGTTCGGAGGCGAAGAGGAGAGCTGTGATCCAGAATGCCGACGGCGCATATGTGCCCAGCGGAATTTTCCGGAAGTCGCGCGAATCGATCAGCCAGCGCATCAGCCAGCCGCGCCAGAAGAGCTCTTCGAGGATCGGGACGGCGAGAGCGCTGATCGCTATGCGGAAGAAGAGGAACAGGACGTCATTCTTCGAAGCCGGCGGCGTGTTTCCGGCCGGATGGCCAATGATCCCGTTGTCGAAGATCGGTAAGTGGTGCCATGCGGGGAACAGCCGGTCGGGCGCCACCCAGATGACGAATACGGCGACGCCGATGAGGATGCTGAGGAGCGGCTTTGACGGTCCGCCGCGAAGAACCGGCAGAGACACGGCGAGGATTGCGGCCATCGAAACGACGAACCGCGCCCATACGGGGACGGCGACGAATTGCTGGAGAGCCAGCAGCGCGATGAAAACGCCGAAAGGGAGAACGTAAGGGATTGCCGGATGTCGCCGCAATCCGTGAATTGTACCAGGCGGGCCGGGCGCATGCCACGGTGGCGGGTATTCCGTGCGATTCGTCGATCGCGCGCGATCGATCCCTGGTGGCATCTCGCGTTCGCGCTGGTGTTTGTGGCGGTCAGAAGAACTCTGGTTTCCGCGGTCCCGCTGGAGGCTCCGCTGCCCTCGCGCGCTTCCGGGGAGCAGGTTTTTTCGCTTCCGTCTTCGCTGTCTCCGTCTTCTTTGCGGTTGCCTTCCTCGGCGCCGGTTTCTTTCGCTGCACGCCGAGGCCCCGCTCGAGCATCGACTCCAGCAGTTTCTTCTCCGGCGGCGTCATGACGCGATTGAAATTCTCCGGACGGCGCGCGAGCATCGTGTTGAGCTCCGCCAGCCATTCGAGCGATTCGCGCGCCGGATGGCCCTCCATCTGACGAACCAGCCCCAGCGCGGCATCGAAGTCCGCCGCCGACCGGAAGCACCGCAGCGCCTTTTCCTTGTCCCCGAGTTCCGCGTACTTCGCCGCCGCCTTCTCAAACTGGCCCGATTCCTCGCAGCACTCAGCCGCCAGTTTCAGGTTGGCCGCCGTCTGCGGCAGACGATCGAGCACGCCGAGAGCCTGGACGTACTTCCGGCCCTTCATGAGAATCTTCACCGCGCGCTGTGCGAGACGTTCCTTTCGCGCCCCAGCGTCGGGCATGCCCATCACATCGAAAAACGGCGGCAGGATGAAGTTTGCCGTAACCGCGTTGTCGCCCGCTTCGATGTGCCGGTCGAGCTCGGCGAGCCAGGCATCGGCGCGCGGCGCGATTTCGACGATCAGCCACGACGGTAACTCTTCGCTCGCGCTGGTCACCGTCTGGATCGTCGATGCGACGGTATTGAGACGATCCGTGCCGGAGCTTCGCTCCGCCGCGCCTGTGGCCCGAATAGCGCCGGCGAGACCGAACTTGAGCGCTCCGCGAGCCGCGTCGGCCGCGTGCCCGTACAAGTCGGGCCGTCCCAGTTCCGCCGACAGCTTCCTGCCGCGGATTGCCAGCTTGAAACAGACTTCGGCCAGCGTCAGATACGCCTCTGCGCGCGTCGCGGGCTCCGTTACCGCCATCGCATCACCCGGGGCGCCCAGCATCGCGACCGCCTGCTGCGCCCGCGACCACGCGAGATCCGGTTTCACGTCAACGAACTGACGCGCGTCTTTCCGGCAGCGCTGGATTCTCTCCTCCACATCCAGCTCTTCCTCCTCGAAGCTGGCGCGCAATGCCTCGAGCGTCATGGGCGCGAGCGCAGCTTCTCCACGCGGACGAAGAAACTCGCCGACCTCCCGAATCGTGCCCGCGTCTGGCGCGACGTCGATCCAGATCAACTGGCCGGTGGGCCTCGACAGCGCGACGCGAAGCTGATCGATCGCGAGCCGGGTGCCGAGGGAACTGGCGGGGCCGGAAGCGCGATCCGCGATGCGCCGCAGGAGCGCGCCGCCATTCAACAGGCAAACGGAATGGAAGTCGAGTCCTTTGGCCTCCGCGGGAGAGAGCACCGAACCGAGCGCTTCTTTCGGAATTCCCGCCTGATCGAACGCGATCACCGCCATTCCCTCGCGTGCCGGAAATTCCGTGAGAAGCTCGGGCAACTCCTCACCGCGGATGGCGCCATACAAAACCTCGTCCGGGGAATCGTCATCGATATCCGCATAGCCGGTGCCGGACGGCCGGTCCTGCTTGTGCAGGTAATCGTAGAGATCCCAGGCGCGGTTCACCAGATCGGCGATGCGGCGCGGACTGCGCAGGTTCACCGGCAGCTTGAACTCCTGCGGCGCGCCCATCGAATCGTGGAGCATGTCGTTCAGCCATGCCCAT
This sequence comes from Bryobacteraceae bacterium, assembly GCA_035552355.1. GTDB lineage: Bacteria > Acidobacteriota > Terriglobia > Bryobacterales > Bryobacteraceae > BOG-234. The sequence goes on from DASZLP010000154.1 coordinate 55,454, forward strand.
TCGAAATCGGTGGCGCGCACCGTCTGCGCTTCGTCGCCCGCCAGCAGGAGGGCGGCCTGGCGGTTCCTCGAATTTGTCAGGTGCGCCATTGCGATGACGGTATACACTTCGAGCGGAGTCAGATCCTGTATTTCGTCTACCGCAATGCAGCCATAGGCTGGAACCTGTGCGGGTTTGGCTTCGGAGCGCAAGGCCCGCGCCGCTCTCCACGCCAGCGCGAGGTCCGGAAAATACCGGTCCGCCAACGGCGCGGCGTCCATGCGGTCGAGCCGCCGCGCCGCTTCGAGAACAGCCTCCGCGGCCTGCCCGAGATAACGGCTGCGCTGCGCGCGATAAGCATCGTCGGGAAGACGCAGGTGCTCGGCGGCGGGGAATCGGCCCGATTTCTCGGGCACGGCGGCACCCACGAGGTGCGCATGCATTTCGTCGTAAAGCGCCTCCGGATTGTTCGACCACGGGCCGAGCGCGCGATGTTGATTCGCCAGATCGCGCCGGAAACGCGCGCGGGCTTCCGCCGCATCGAGTTCTCCTTCTCGCCATCCCGCGACCTGCCGAAGCCAGTCGGGAAATGTCTGGACAACAAACGTCCTCGAGTCGGAACAGAAGCGATCGAAGTAGTCGCGGGCCAGGGCGGCAAGATCGCGCGAGAACGTTAAGTACAGAACCCGTTCCGCCTGCGATTCGTCGGCCGCATGGAGAAGCGCGGTGGTCTTACCCGATCCCGGATGGCCTTTGAGCACGCGCGCGATGGCGCGGCTGCGCGCGAAGCGGGCCTGCTGCTGAGTCCACGGTGCCGGTGTGTACTCGCCGCTTCGCAGGTCCGGCACGTTTATCGGAAGATAATCGCTTGCGGGATTGCCCGGCGACACAGGCGCGTGATCGTCATGATGGCGGATGTCGCGCAGGAACACCGCATCGGACTGATCCTCAAATCCGGGACTTCGCTTGAGAGGACCGGCCCCGGCCGGCGCCCACCAGGCGTAAAAGTGCGATCCCGACCCGCCGCCCAGACGGGACCGCCTCCAGCCCCGATTCGCCCCGCTGGCGCCCTTGTAATGGAGGCGCGAGATATCCACCGCCATCTGCTGCATGAGAAGCGCGGCGCGCTTGCCGGCAGGCTCATTGCGCCTGAGCTCAAGCTTGTCGAGAAATTCCTGATGACAATAAAGAGGGCGCGGCGGCTTTGTGGTCCGGAACTCGTGAGGGAAAAGAGCCGGTGTGCTCAAGCGACGATTTTAACGCGCCGGGGTTGCTCCGGAATCGTTTCGCCGTTCTGCTGAACGACCAGAGCGGGCTTGCCGCCGAGCACCCCAATTGCGAGCAGGATTTGGATTGCCTGAAAGCCTCTTCGGAGCCATCGCCCGTCGCGAAGCCGCCGCGCTCGTTGCCCTTCGCGTCCAGCACGACGATTCCGGAAATCGGACCTGGGCGCCGACGCGGCCCCGTTTACCATCAGGTCCGGCAGCGGCGCGCCGAGGATGACGCGGTCGATACCCTTCTGGTCCACGATGGTCAGTTGCCGGACGCGCAGCACATCCATGTTTGAAGCGAGGCGCGCGCCGGGCTGCGTGATTCCCTTTTTACGACGCTCTTCAATCGATTATTTTCGGCACGATGACGAGGAGCAGCGCGTCCCCACCATTCACGGCGGATTTGCCGACCACCGTCTTCTGGCATCAGGGATTGCCGCCCGGGAACCGGTCCACCTCCGCCGGAGTCCAATCCCTGATGCTCGAAGTGCGCGGACTCACAAAACGTTTTCGGGGACTCACCGCCGTCGATCACGTCGACTTCGTCGTGCGTCCGGGCGAGATCGCCGGCTATCTCGGGCCCAACGGCTCAGGCAAGTCGACCACCGTAAAAATGCTCGCCGGTCTGCTGCATCCGACCGAGGGCACGATACTCTTTGAAGGCCGCGAGATTCGCCAGGATCCCATCGCCTTCAAACAAAAGCTGGGCTACGTCCCGGAAGAGCCTAATCTCTACGGCTATCTCACCGGCCTCGAATATCTGCAGCTCGCCGGCCGGCTGCGCGGCATGGATGAGACCCAGGTCAACCGGCGCGCCAATGAGCTCCTCGAACTGCTGAGCCTGCGCGAGGCGCGTTGGGGCCTGCTCTCCACGTATTCGAAAGGGATGAAACAGCGCGTCCTGATCGCCGCCGCGCTGCTGCACGACCCGGAGTTCCTGATCTTCGACGAAGCGCAGTCGGGGCTCGACATCGCCAATTCGCTTCTCTTCCGCCATTTGCTGCATGCGCTCGCGGCGCGCGGCAGGACGATCCTCTACATCTCGCACATCCTCGAGCTGGTGGAGAAAGTGTGTTCCCACGTCGTGGTGATTTATCGCGGAAAGATCGTGGCCGACGATTCGGTCCACCGTCTGCGCGAGCTGATGAGCCTGCCGAACCTCGAGGAGATCTTCACGCAGCTCGTCCATCAGGACGATATGGAAGCCCGCGCCAGGGAAATCGCGGCGGTGATTCAGGCGTGATTTCACATCGCGCCCAGTTCGGCGAGCTCTACCGGCTGTTCCGGCAGCGGTTCGTCGAAAGCGATGCGCTGGCGCCGAATGCCGATTACAACACGAACCTGTGGCAGGTGCTCAGTGTTCTTGCGGTGCCCGGCATGTGGGCCTCGATGGTCTTCGTCAGCACGCTGCTCAGGGGCGCCGAGGGCATGTGGGAGCTGCGCGGGGTGCGCGTCTTCTTTGCGGATTATTCGTTCGCCGTCGCCGGATTCACGGCGCTGTTCGAGTGGGACATGCTGTTTCCGGAGCGCCGCGATTTTCTCGTGCTGACTCTCTTCCCAATCCGGATGCGCGATCTTTTCGCGTCAAAGATCGCGGCGCTCGGGGCGCTGCTGAGTGTGCTGACGCTGGCTATAAACGCCGGTGCGGTCTTCGTGTTGCTGCTTGTCCTCATAATGAATGGGCATTCGCATAATCTCGCCTTTCTCGAAACCGTTGCCACGTTCGTCATTAGCTCAGCGGCGGCGACGGCGTTTGGTTTTCTGCTGGTCGCGGTGCTGCAGGGCTTGCTGATCAACATGACATCCGTGCGTATCTTCCGCCGAATCTCGCCCTGGGTTCAGATGGCGGGAATGAGCATGATGGTGCTGTCGTTCGTGCTGTTTCCGCTTTTCGTCAACATCATTTTTGTGGCGGCACTCTATCCGGCATGGCTTTGGTGGTTCCCGCCGTATTGGTTCACGGGCATGCAGGAGCTCTCCGACGGAAGCGCCGTATTCCATTCGCTCGGGCGATTCGGCTGGGAAATGCTCGGCGCCGCGCTTCTCGCCTTCGCGCTCACCTGGGCGCTGGGTTTCGCGCGCCACTACCGCCGGACGCTCGAAGCAGAAGATTCCGTCTCGCGCCTCTCGCCGCCGCGCGACCGTCCGCTCGCATGGCTGTTGCGGACGCCCGAGGAACGCGCGGTATTCCACTTCAGCCGCGCCATCGTGGCGCGCAGCCCGAAGCATCGTCTGTTTCTCGCGTGCTACGGAAGCGCGGGCGTGGCGCTGGGGCTGGTGCTGGCCATCAGTCTGGACGAACGCGGGCTTACATTTTCGGCCAACAGCCTCCGCGCGTTCCCGTTTCTGATGACCTTCTTCGTCGTTTCAGGGTTTCGCGCGGTGTTTCAATTCCCATCGGAACTGGCGTCGAACTGGGCATTCCAGATTGCCGAGGGCCGCTGGAGCGTGGCGGCCCGCAGCGCCGCCCGCAAGCTCGTTGACCTTGGAGGAGTGCTGCCCGTCCTCATGGCCTTTCTGCCGCTTGAAATTTTCGAGTGGGGCGCGCGCCTGGGCCTGCTTCACTTCGCCGTGCAGGCGATGGCAGGTGCGCTGCTCACCGAGCTTCTCTTCTGGAATTTCGACAAAGTTCCCTTCACGTGTTCGTATTTTCCCGGCAAGGTCAACCTCGCGTTGTTGATTGCCATCTATCTTTACGGCTTCACCAACTACAGCTTTCGCATGGCGGATTTCGAAGTCTGGGCGGCACAAAATCCTCTGCCGGCCCTCGCCATCGCAAGCGGGGCGGCCGGCGTGCTCGCCTTGCTTTGGCGCCGTGAGACCCGCCGGGAAGCCGTCCGGTTCGACGGCAGCGAACCGGCGATCCAGACGCTTGAGCTGAGCTGACGGCGTGTTAAGATCGCCGCCATGCGGATTCTCATGCTCTTCGCCGTGCTTTATGTCGCAGCATGCACCGGTCTGGCGCAGGCGCCTCCCGCGGCCGTGAGCCCGACGCTCCAGTCGGTGGGCACGATGAAGGAGCTGATGCTCGACGTCATCTATCCCACGTCGGACCAGATCTTCTACGTGGGCAGCAACGAGACGAAGACCGAAAAGGATTGGATCGCTCTCCGCCGCAGCGCCCTGATGCTGGCCGAGTCCGCGAATGTTCTGATGGCCGAAAATCGCGCGCGCGATAAGGATCAGTGGATGAAAGACGCGCGCCTGCTGTGGGAAGTGGGCAACAAAGCATACAGCGCGGCGAAAGCGAAGGATCTCCCGGCTCTTGAGGCGTTGAACGCCGAACTGTACGAAGCCTGCCAGAGCTGCCACGTGCACTACCGGCCGGGCTATCGCCGGCGGCCCTGAGCCCGGCATTAAGTCGTGTGTGCCGCTGGTGATGGTTGGCTTGCTTGACAACCGTACAAACCGGGCGTACTTTGTAGATATCACTGAAGAAGGAGGTGGTCCAGAATAATGAGTTCAAGTAGTAGACCGCGCGAGGTGGCCGACTATTGAGTCGACCGTTCTAAAGCTGCCGATGTCCGCTATCAGTGGCGGAATCATGTTCCTGTGGACCGGTTGCCTCGCTGCGTCGTAATTGCTGCGTTGTAATGCCTCAGAAACAAGGCGAAAATCAAAGCCCCCGCGAGTCGTGCTACGGCTCACGGGGGCTTTGACGTTTTCGCGGCGCACTATGGCTCTCCAGGCTGCGCGCTCGCTCTTATAGCCCTGTGTTAAACTGAAGTTTCCCCGAAAGGTTCAACATGAAAGCCGGAATTCACCCTGCCTACAATGAGGTCAACGTGATCTGCGCGTGCCAGCACACGTTCAAGACCCGCTCGACGCATAAAGGCGACATCCGCGTCGAAATCTGCTCGCACTGCCACCCGTTTTTCACCGGAAAACAAAAGCTGGTGGATACCGCCGGGCGCGTCGATAAGTTTGAGAAGAAATATCAGAAGAGCCGGGCCGAGAAGGCCGCGAAGCTCACCCACTGAAACTCGTCCGCCCAGGCATTCGGAAATGAAAAGAGCCTTCGCCGCTCTCTTGAGCGAAGCGAAGGCTCTTTTATTTGGCGGCCGTATACTGGCTATTTCTTTTGCTGTTGCTGTTTGACGCGCGCCCGCTCGGCCCGCCAGTTATCGTAGGCGATCACCTGTTGCGGTGTGAGCAGGGCTTTGATGTCGTCGATGTGCTCCTGCTGGATCTTCTCGTGCAGCGGCTGTTCCTTTTTGGCAAGCTCGTCGTATTTGCGCTGGGTTTCGTCGAGCTGCTTCGTAATCGCGGCAATTTGCGCGTCCGTCGCCCCAACGCGGGTGCGCATTCCGTCGAGATACCGTTTGCGGAACTCCGGAATGTTGCGCGGCGAATTCGCGCTCGCGGTGCTGGTTGCGTAGAGTCGATTTGAGACAATCCCGACCAGAATCCCACTTGCGAAAACCAGAATGAGATAAAACGCGATGCTGAACCGTGAGCGGGGCATTGCCGTCTATTGCTGCTCCATATAAGCTATGCGCTCGATGTGCAGCGGTTCAAGGCTCGAAGCATGATCCGCCCGCAGCGCCTCCACAAATGTAGCATCAAAAAACGCGCTCGACTGATTGCGTGATGAATTCGACGAAATCATCATCCCGAGGATCACGGTGGCGGCGATGGCAGCCGTCACCAGGGCTTTCGCGACATGGCCGAACCAGTTGGTGGAAACCTCACGGGCTTCGATCCGCGCCCAGAGTTCCGGCATGAAATTGGGACTGGCGTCGCGGTCGGGGCAAGCTGTGCGGTAGGCACGAAGCATCTCGTCGAGCCGAGCGCTCTCGATCTGAACATCGGTTTCACTCGTGTCTCGACCTATCCTCTCGTCTCGTGGTTTCATAGGCCTGTTGGTGTTCATAATACCGCTTTTTCAGCTAGCCTCTTCATCTTTGGCGATAAAAGATGAAGGTCCGGTTACCTCCTTCATCTTTTTTAATACGCGTTGACGGGCGCGGAACAGCCGTACTTTCAGTGCGTTCTCGTTGACATGGTAGATCTTTTCGAGCTCCTTGAGGGACAGTCCCTCGACTTCCTTTAACGTCAGCAGGATTCGATCTTCCTCAGAAACGGTACTCAACAGTTCGTGCACGGTGTCGCGCACGCGCCGCTTTTCGCTCTCGTCCGTCTGTGCCCGGGAACCCGCAACCGCATCTGCCATCATGACTTGCTGTTCGGAGAGGTCCGCCATCCGGGATTCCACCCGCCGCCGGCTCTTGCGCAGGTAGTCATAGGACGCATTGACAGTCAGCCGGTAAAGCCACGGCTCGAATACTTCGGCTGTCCGCAGTTGTCCCAGGGAAAAGTAAAGACGGATAAACACTTCCTGTGCAACATCTTCGACGTCTTCCGGTCTGCCAATGAGGCGTGAGATCGTGCCGAGGATTCTCCGCCGGTAAGCAGAAACGATCTGATTGAACGCACCGGCATCCCCCTGCTGCGCCTTCTGGATTAGATCGAATTCGACCAGCATCCGTCAGTCGGCCAGCTTTCCCACAGGTCGCGCCACCGGGCGGAAAACTTCGGTTAAACCCACTATAGTTCCAGCTTACCTGAGCATAGGGCCGCTCGCTCTTATTGAAACCACGTGATTTGTCGCAGTTTGTCAATTTGTCGTCCAGAGTTATGGGCCTTTCATTCGAAGGCGACATGTGCGTATAATCACGTTGTTCCTCAAAATGGTACCTTCAGTACCTGAAAACACCGGAAAAGGCGGCAAACAGGCCGAATCCGCTCTCGAGCACCCGGCCGGGGCGCCTGTGATTCTGCGGGCAGAGCTGCATTATGGCTCGCCGATGTTCGGTTATGTTCTTGCGATCGCGCTCCTCGCGGTTACGTGCGCGGTTCGTCTCGCCGAACCGGGATTGAGTGAATTTCCATTTCTGTTTTTTTATCCGTCGGTCGCGATCGCCGCTTTCATGGGCGGCGCCGGACCCGGACTCCTGGCGCTGTTCCTGAGCGCGGCCTTTGCCTTTTTCGTTTCGCCTCTGCCGCCGGCGCCACAAAACTGGATCGCGCTGGCCGTCGTCGGGCCTCTGCTCTCAACGGGATTTGCGCACCTGCGCTACATTCGCGAGCGCAATCACGCGGTGGCGCGCGAACTTGCCCGTTTCAAGTTCATCGGCGACCATGCGGTCGATTGGATCCTTCTGCTCGGGGAGTCGGGCGATATCCGCTACGCCAATCTGAGAGCTGCCACGGATCTCGGATGGTCCAGCGAAGCGCTTGCCGGGCGGCGCATCGAGAGTCTGGCGCTCCAGACACAGCGCGAGACGCTGCGTATGGCGCTCGATCTGGCGCGTGCGGGAGCCCCAAAACCTGTCGAAGTCACGTTCGAGCGGCGCGACGGGTCCGCCGTAACGATGGAGCTTGTTTGCACCGCCGTCCGGACCGGCGAGGAGCAAATGATCTACGCGGCCGCCCGCGACACCGGAGACCGTAAACAGATCGAGAAAAAGCTTCTCGAAATCCGTCATTGGGAAAGTCTTGGAGCCCTCGCGAGCGGCCTCGCGCATGACTTCAATAATCTGCTGACGTCGATCCTCGGTAACGCCTCCCTGGCGCGCGATATCGTTCCAGCCGATCACGAGACCCGCCCCATGCTCGAGGGCATAATTACCGCGACCGAGCGTTCGGCCGATCTTGTGCGTCTGCTGCTCGCGACCGCGGGCTACCGGTCGCGTTACAGCGAACAACTGCGGCTCGATCAACTGCTCGAATGGACGCTCGCCAATCAGCGCCTCCCGGCCAATGTCTCGGTGACCAAAGAGGTCGCGAAGGAAGCGGAAACGACGCCGTTTCTTGGCGACCGCAGATCGTTCGAAACGCTTCTGTGGAGCCTGATTTCGAACGCGGCGGAAGCTTACGGGAGCGCGATCGGCCAGGTACGCGTGGCGATCCGCTCCGGGCGCGCGCCGGCGCTCGCCCGCGACGCGCGCGCGGCGCGGTTCGAGGAAGGCGATCCGGGTCCCGGAGAATGCATCGGCATCGTCGTGGAAGATAGGGGGTCGGGAATGTCGCCGGAGATTCTGGACCGCGCCTTCGATCCGTTCTTCACCACGCGCTTCCCGGGGCGCGGGCTGGGGTTGCCGGCCGTTCGCGGAATCGTGCGGGCCTATTCCGGTAAGCTGCTGCTCGATACGGCGCCGGGCGAAGGCACGCGCGTCGAAGTCTGGCTGCCGTGCTCGAAGAATTGATACTCATGTGGCGTGGGCGCTCTGGCCCGCCGCTCAGGCAATCACGTCGGCGCTTTTGCGCTGATTATTCAGGAAAGCTGTTTACCGAGAGGGTGGCGGGTTAGGGAACCCGCGTCGACGCCGGGCTGACAGACGCGGGCTGCCGAAGGATGCGCAGGCGGCCAACTGATAGAATCCATTCCCGACTGTGATCGCCATCCTCGCCTTTGCCCTGATTCCTGTTTTCTTCGGATTGATGCTGGGCTACTTCGCCGGCCTGCGCGGGTTCGTGGACAATCGCGACGTCCACAGCCTTGTCCGCTTCGTGATGAACTTCGCGCTGCCCTGTTCGCTGTTCCTCGCGATCGCGCGCACAGACCCGCGGATGCTGCGAAGCCAGGCCGGATTGATCGTGGTGCTCGGGGTGGTTTATCTGGCGCTGTTTTTCGTCACGCTGCTTCTGGAGCGAAGGATGTTCGGCGCAAGCGCGGCCGACAGCGCGGTTCTGGCGCTGACTCTCGCTTTCCCGAACGCCACCGCCGTTGGCATTCCGCTGCTTGACGCCGTGTACGGGCCGTCCGCGGCCGCGGCGACCGCCATGGGTATCGCTATTGGCGCCGTTACCATCTCTCCCCTCGCGCTGGCGATTCTGGAGCACAGCACGCAGAAGGGTCAGTCGGTATCGCAGGCCGCGCAGATTGGCGTCTCGCTGTGGAAAGCGGCCAGACGGCCGGTAGTCTGGGCTCCGGTTCTGGGCGTTCTGGCGGCGCTGGTCAGGCTCCATTTGCCGGATTTCGCGAGCCGCAGTCTTACGCTGATGGGGAACGCCACGGCGGGAGCGGCGCTGTTTCTGACGGGACTGATTGTCTCGGCGCAGCGGTTCCATCTGAATGGGCGCGTCATCGCCGCGGTTGTTGCAAAGAACCTGCTGCAGCCGGCGCTTTGCCTCGGGATCGCATGGGCCGCCGGACTTTCCGTGGTCGAGACGCGGCACGCGGTTCTGATTGCGGCCATTCCGTGCGGCTTCTTCGGTCTGGTTTTCGGCAAGGGATTCAACTCCTCGCCACTCACCGCCAGCTCCAGCCTGATCTTCAGCTACGTCGTCGGGATTGCGACGCTGGCGGGATGGATTATTTTGCTGCAGCGGCTGGGGTGAACGGCTGGTGCGCCGGACCCGGAGCTTGCCGCCGATGTCCGCACTGTAATACAATTCGTATATACAGCGGTGCGCTACGAATGGGACGAAGCGAAGAATCTGCGAAACCAGCGTATCCACGATGGAATCTCATTCGAGATGGCCGCTCTTGTTTTCGAGGACGAGTATTGCCTGATCGTGGCGGACCGCATCGATCCCGCGACCGGAGAACAGCGCTGGCACGCGCTTGGCGCCGTTCAGAACGAACCGGGAGTCGCCATGCTGGCCGTGGTCCACGTCTGCCGGGAGGAACACAATGGCGAAGAAATCATCCGCATCATCTCAGCCCGCGCGGCTGAAAAGCATGAGCTCCGAAGATATCGCGAACAGACAACTGACAAAGCGTGAAGGTCAGGTCCTTCGACACATTGCCTCACGACAAGCGGCGGAGGACGACTCCCGTATCAACCTGAAGATCTTCCCGCGTCTAACCGACCGACAATTGACATCTATGGTGCGGCTGCGTGACGTGCGGCTACGGAAGAGAGCTGTCAGCGTGCGTCTGGACGAGAGCGTGCTCGACTGGTTGAAATCCAAGGGCCGGGGGCATCTGACACTGATCAACGACATTCTCGCGAACATGATGGAGGCGGAACAGAGGGCGCGGCGAGAACGCTGAACCACTCACCGCCAGCTCCAGCCTGATCTTCAGCGATGTCATCGGGATTGCAACGCTGGCGGGCTGGATGGATTGTCCTGCCGCACCGGCTTCGGTAGGCGCGGGTCTGAAGTAAGTCAATTCTCCAGTAGCTTTTCGATGTGGTCGATCACGATTACTTCTACGAGCGCTTTGGATGGGACCAGACGCAGACCGAGCTGTTCCTGCACGGCAGTGAAGAAGTTTGGCGCATCCTGCTCCCGTGAGGCTTCCGGAGTGAGTCGGTCCGACGCCCAGGTAAGTTTGAAATCCCACGCGCCCTCCAGTCCGGTCCGATTCACCACGGGGCGCCCGCCGGTAGCGCCTGCGATAAACGGAGAGAGTGCGAACTGATCCAGGGAGACGGCAGTGGCTGCCATCTCGTTCTTCTGTTCGCGATCGATCAGCGTAAGGTTGTTCGTTTCGCTGCTTTTTGCCGGTGAAAGCCCATTTCGTGTGACTCGAAGTGCACCTTGAGCTTGAAGCGATCCGCGAGCAACGCCTGCTCCATCAGGGCGATTCGCTCTTTTCTCTGCTGGACCGTCATCTTCCGCATTGCCTCGAACTCATCTGCGCCGATCTTCGCCGTGACTTCATATTGTTCGACGTCCTGATGCAGCCAGTCGGGTGCTTTCAGGATCCGGCTTTCAGCGCCGGGCGGCAGATTGAAGGCCGACGCGACAAGCAGCGCGGGCGGCAGAATCATGTGCACACGATCGGTGAACGCAGCCGGCGCTCCCGACGGAGCCATCTTCGCTGGTTTCGCGGGCACGATGTTTTCTCCCGGAGCAGGCGGTGGCGGCGGAGAGCGCTTCCAAGGCTTCACTGTGGCGGCTTCAAAGGAAGGCAGCGGATCGGCAGTGTGAATGATCTGACCCGGAACCAATTGAATCAACACACCGCTCAGAGCAAACCCCAGAGCACAGCCGCGCATCATTGTAGTCACGATCCCCTTCTGCTAAAAAAACAACATAGTGCTGGAAAATTAGCACACCGCCAACCATCCTGTCAAGCCGCCTCCTGCGCCTCCTGCGCAAGCTGCGCAAGCGGCAGGGCGAGAGCTTGGCTCCGTGCGAATCTCTCGTCTGAACGCCCTCGACGGATGCAATTCCGACTGCGTCGTTGGACATTGGGGCGTCGGTGGATGGGGATTCCCATGAAAGCCGAAAACGCCTTCACTCATCTGATATAGACTGCACATACTAAGATCTGTGTCGACTCCCGGAATCTGTTCGCTGATCGTTCTTGCGATCTCGTCTTCGCCGCTCTTGTCGCCTCTCAATGCGCAGTGGCTCAAGTACCCAACTCCGGGAATCCCCGCACGCGCGACGGCAAACCCAACCTCTCCGCAGCGACGCCGCGCGGTCGCGACGGCAAGCCTGTGCTCTCCGGCCTCTGGGTGAACGAACCCGCACCCGCCGGCCTCAGCGCGCAATTGGTTCCGGAGGCCACCAACGGCGCGGGCGAGGAACCGCTCTCCCAATACTTCATCAACATCTTTTCCGACTTCAGGCCCGGCGACGAGCCTCTTCGGCCCGCCGCGGCCGCCGCCCTGCGCGAAGGCGCGGCCGCCTTCAGCCGCATCTCGCCCCTCTCGCACTGCCTGCCCGAGGGCATGCCGCTCGTGGAAATGGCTCCGGCGCCCTATAAGATCATCCAGAATCCCGGCATCACCGTAATGCTCTACGAGCGCGACACCACCTTTCGCCAGATCCACACCGACGGCCGCAAACTGCCGGTCGACCCGTCACCCTCCTGGCTCGGTTACTCCGTCGGCCGCTGGGACGGCGACGCCTTCGTCGTCGAGAGCAATGGCTTCAACGACCGGGGTTGGCTCGACGCGCGCGGCCACACCCACAGCGAGTCCCTGCACCTGACCGAGCGTTTCCACCGCATCGATTTTGGAAACATGACGGTCGATCTGACGTTTGACGACCCGCAAACCTATACCCGGCCGTTTACTGTGCGGATGAAGCAGCATCTGATGCCGGACAGCGATCTGCTGGAATCGTTTTGTGCGGAGAATGAGAAGGACGCGGCACATGAGACGGCGAAGTAGCACATCAGAGCGTCATTGTTTTCGCCCGGTGGCGTCGCGCGGTGGATTTGTGTACACGAGGAGATAGCCGTGACCGCAATTAAAGTCGGTGTTCGTGAGTTCCGCGAACGCATCGCGAGTTTTCTCGAATCCGATACACCGGTTGCCGTGACTCGGCATGGCGAGACGCTTGGCGTTTATGTTCCAACACGTTGCAAAGGCTCCAGACCGGCCGACATCTCCGAGCTGAGGGCAGCTGCGCATCGTCTGGCCAGCGTGCTTTCAGATGTGGACGAAGAGGAACTGGTACGTGAGTTCCGGGAACAGCGCCGCCGGAAGACCGTTTCCGCGGAATGATCGTTCTCGACGCGAACATCCTGATTCGTGCCGCGCTGGGGCGACGGGTTCGCGAACTGCTCGACACCTGGGCGGCCCAGGGCGTCCGCTTCTTTTGCGCCCGACGTTGCTTTCGACGACGCGGAGAAGTACCTGCCTCCACTTCTGGCGCAGCGCGGGAAGCCGATCGCTGACGTTGCCCCTACGCTCGACTGGTTGCGAAGCATCGTTGAGCCTGTGACTCCCGAGCTCTATGCTCTTTTTTGAAGGCGAGGCGCGCGAGCGGATTGAGGACCGGGACGAGAACGACTGGCCGGTACTTGCGACAGCGCTTGCGCTCGCCTGTGCCATCTGGACGGAAGATATTGACTTCTTCGGCACCGGGGTTGCCGTCTGGACCACCGACCGAGTTGAGATCTTCTTCAGGCAACAGCGCGAAACACAGAAGGTTAAATAAAGAAGATGGTTGAAGCTTATTCAATCCCCGGATGCCGGGTTGGCTGGCGTGGTCTGCCCGAACGCCGTTCCTGGGAATCAATGCAATATACGGGGACGTTAATATGTACGTGTGCCGGACGCCGACATCCAGGTAGTCTCCAACGAAGCCGGTGAGGCCACCGCTGTTATCGTGCCAATCGCGCTTTGGAGAGAAATCGCTTCGGAGCGCGAGACCGCGTATCTACTAAAGTCCGAGGCGATGCGGCAACGCCTGCTGGGTGCGGTGGAACGCGGGAGCGGTCTGCCGCTGGACGAGGCTGTCGCGAAACTGCGCCTGTGAAGAGCGTCGAATTTGACGCGGCGGCGTTCGACGACCTGACGTGGTGGGTGGAAAAGGATCGAACTCAGGCGATTCGTATCATCCGACTTGTGCGAGACGTGCAGCGCGACCCGTTTTCCGGCATTGGTAAACCGGAACCACTGAAGCACGAGTTGCCGGATGCTGGTCCCGCCGCATCGACCAGGAGCACCGGCTCGTCTACCAGATCCTGCCCGATAAGATCAGGATTCTTGCTTGCCGGTACCACTACTAGCCATTTTTGGGGAGCGAACTCCGCACCAATCCGGAACCTGCGGCCGGATTCCAAGTGGCAGAGATGACGCCGCGCGGGAACCGCCAGCGTCTCCACGTCGGAGTTTCATTCGAGATGGCCGCTCTTGTCTTCGACGTAAAGAGTAAGACGCAGACGAGTATTGGCTGATCGTGGCGGACCGCATCGATCCCGCGACCGGAGAATAGCGCTGGCACGCACCTGGCGCCGTTCAGAACGAACCGGGAGGTGACGCCGTCCTGCTCGTGGTCCACGCCTGCCGGGAGGAACACAATGGCCAAGAAATCATTCGCATCGTCTCAGTCCGCGCGACTGAAAAGCATGAGCTCCGAAGATACCGCGAACAGACAACTGACGAAGCGTGAAGGCAAGGCCCTTCGACATATTGCCTCGCGACAAGCGGCGGGGGACGACTCGCGTATCAACCTGAAGGTCTTCCTGTAACCGATCGACAATTGACATCTGTGGTGCGGCTGCGCGAAGTCCGGTCACGGAAGAGAGTTGTCAGCGTGCGTCTGGACGAGAGCGTGCTCGACCGGTTGAAATCCAAAGGCCAGGGGCATCTGACACTGATTAACGATATTCTCGCGAACATGATCGAGGCGGAACAGAGGGCGCGGCGAGAACGCTGAGGCATTCACCGCCAGTTCCAGCCTGATCTTCAGCTACGTCGTCGGGATTGCGTCGCTCATGGGGTGGATTGCTTCGCTGGAGCGGCTGGGGTAGACGACGGGTGCGCTGCGCGGCGGTTAAGTAAGCTGACGAAACCACCCCACCGTTGCGAAGAAAGTGATTTCTTTATGAGGTAATGTGGGCTCGCGTCAGGTCAAACGAACGGTTCAATTCTCGACACTGTGAAGTGTGGAGATTCATGGTCACGATGGTTCTGGTGTACAGTCAAAATCATCGATGGGATACGCAAGTGGCAAGGAGATCGAGGAGCTTGTTGCAACGATTGAAGGCTTGCTGCTCCCGCAGGGGTTCACTGTCGCAAAGAATCCCCGCATATATGACGATCACGGCGTCCCACTTGCGGAGTTCGACATAGAGATTCGAGGCAAGCTTGGCTCTGCGGATATTGCCTGGCTGATCGAGTGCAGGAATCGTCCCTGCGACGGTCCCGCTCCCGGGAAATGGATCGAGCAACTCATGGGGCGGCGCGGTCGATTCAATTTTGACAAAGTCATGGCTGTGTCAACGACGGGGTTTTCTCAAGGAGCTATTGAATGTGCGGACCGCTTCGGGATTGCTCTCCGAGCGGTCGATGCGATTGCACCGGAACTTACCCTGTGGCTTCGAATGCGCTCCATGACGAGTCAAGAGCGGAACCACATTCTCAAGCACGTAGAATTCGTGATCGACGCTGCTGAGCCCCCAGCGTCCGTCCAAGCAGCGCAATCGGCTCTCAGCGCCGCAGGCGACAAGCCGCTCGATGCCCCGCTGCTGCGATCGACAAGCACGGGTGCGACCGGGACGGCGTTGCAGGCCTTCCTGAGCGTTGTCGCTGAGCACCCGGAACTCTGGGCGGATGTCGTTCCGAACCAAGAACCAAAGCCTGTCCTGCTTCGCGTCGGCTATCCAGCCGATAATCATTTCGTGATCGATACGGCGTTTGGGCCGGTACGCATCAGCAAGATCCATTTTGAGGGAGCACTCACTCTCAAGGAGTCCGAGATTCCCATCGACAAAGTCTCGGAATACCGCCAGGTCGGAGGCGGTCGCCCCATCTCCCAAACCGCGGGTTTCCTCGTTCCGATGAACGAAGCGACGGTCGCGTTCGAACTGCACCGCATCGAGGAATCTGGCGCGATCATGATGACCGTGCGCCAAGTTCTGAAAGAAAAAATTTCAGAACAGGCATTTTTTGCTTAGGTTGGTTGGGCTCGGGCTTCGTTTTTTGGGTCTTTCGCCTTAACTCGCTTCCGCTGTTACTGCTATGACGTAAACAGCGCCCTCAATCGCCTCCGAATCTGCACCATGCTCCCCCGTTTGTTGATCGCCGGTAGACGGGAACCTACTCAAAATGAAGGACGGTTTATGGAATTTGAACGGGTGAGAAGCTGCCGCTTCGCTTACAGCAGGGAAGAAAGAACGAGTCACGCGCCATCCGGAAACTGGAGCGGATATGGCTCACGGCCTGCTGAACCGCCGAATTTATCGTTCCATATTGATCGGCAAAGCACGGCGGGGGAATAACACATAGAATGCGGCTGAAACCGTTGGCCTTTGAATCCGAAACTCGTTCGCAGGTATGCTGAAGAAAAGAATGAATGGCCCGTTCGTGAACATTGAGGAACATATCCCGCGCGTCGTTGGCCGCCGGACGAAAGCGCCGAACGGGTTGTCTGTAACGGGCAGCAATCGGGCGGCAGCCGCGGAATGGAGACGAGTGTTCGGCGGCGTGCGTGTGCCCCGGGGCGTGTATCGCTTCAGAACGCACGAAGAAGCGGACGAGTGGATATGGCGGAACATCAGCCGTCCGAAGGGCTAGCGCCGCGCGAGCCGACGGTTGAGGACCTGCGCAACCTCTGCCACGAGCTGAACCGAAGGGGCGCAAAATATGCCGTCATCGGAGGTTTCGCGATCCGGGCAGCGAATTACATCCGCGCGACCATGGACATCGATTTGCTTGTTGCCGCCGATCCGGAGAACGAGGCGAAGATATAGCCGCCCTCTCGATGGGTTATTCCTTGAACGGCACTGCGACTTCGACATAGCCGCCGGGCTGCACTGCATCCACTGCGGCGGCAATCTCGGCTGCCACCAATTTGACCATCGGCCACTGTGAATGTTCGAGCACGACGAGGGCGATTTTGCGGTGCTCCAGGTTCTGTTGGTAGCGGATGTTCTTATCAGTCGTCACCAGAACTTCGAAATCCGCTGCCTCCGCGGCTTCGATGAGATCGCCGTTGGCGAGTTCTTCCAACCACGCAGCCGCGCTTCCTCCACGGCGTGCCCGATGAGAAAGGCCGCAAGCCCTCGTGGTGTGCCATTGTCGAAGAGAACGAACATTCAGGCGCGCTAGGCGCAGGCAGGGGCTTTATCGAGCGATCTCGCCACAAAGGCCATAAGGCTGTCGATCTGTTCGCGGGTGAAGGGAAACTGTTCCATCACTTCGTCAATGCTCATGCCCGCTTCGAGGTTTTTAAACAGCGTCTTCACCGGCGTGCGGGTGCCACGCAACACCCATGCGCCGCTCACTTTGCCGGGAATGCTTTCCACGGCGGGACACTGTGACCAGTCGAGACAGTTTGCCATGATCGCTGCTCCTTTCTTCAGGTTATCGTGAACGCCGCATAATGCGGGCTCCTGATGGCATTTGTCATTGTCGGTGCTGCGCTGTTGCACCGTTGCCACGTGGCGAAAGCTGGGCAGCAACACGGGCGAAGCCTCAGCTCACGGCCTGCTGAACCGCGCCCACCGACCGCTCCTGCTTCTGCGGAAGCGGTATCCGGCGGACATACAGTGCCATCATCGCCGAGACCATAGCCAGCGCCGCGCTCCCGAAGAACACGTAGTTCCACGTTCCGGTTTTCTCGAACATGCTCGCCGCGATGCCGCTGCCCAGCAGCGACGCGAAACCCTTGGCACTGTAGAGGAAGCTGTAGTTGAGCGCCGAATTTTTCGTTCCGTATAAATCGGCAAGCACGGCGGGGAATAACACATACAGCTCGCCCCAGGTGAGGAACACCAGCACCATCAACACGACCCACATGGTGTCGCCGGTTCGTCCCAGCGTAGTGGCGCCCACCAGGACAATCGCCTGCAGGAAGAATGCGGTGAACATCGTCCGCTCGCGGCCCAGGTAATCGGAGACCGAGCCCCACAAAATGCGGCTGAAACCGTTGGCGAGCGGCGTCAGAACCAGCGCAACCGTCACCGCGGCCGCGCCGATGTTGAAATTGGTCGCCACAGGTTTCAGTTGCGCTGTAACCATCAGCCCGCCGATTGCCATCGACAGCATCGCGACAAACAGGAAATAGAACTGCGGTGTCCGCAGCATCTCCCAGCAATCGAAGTTGACACTATGCTGCCGCACGTTCGGCTTCACCGCCGCCGCCGCGAATTTCTGGTCGGCCGGTGGATTCACCAGCACCAGGCCGGCAAGCAGAATCACCGCGCCATGCGTGATGCCGGTCCACAGAAACGTGTCGGCATACCCGATCGTGTGAATCAAATGGTCAAACAGTGGATTGAACGCCGCGGCGCCCATCCCGTAGCCCGCCGTGATGATTCCCGAAGCCACCCCGCGTCGATCGGGGAACCATTTCACTGCCATCGAAACACCGCATGCGTACACGCACGCGACGCCAATACCCGCCAGACAGTAGAGCGCGTAAAACTGAGGCAGGCTGGCGACGTGTCCCAGCGATCCCCAGCCGACGGCGCAGAACAGCCCCGAGACAGCCATGAAAATGCGGGGACCCATTTTGTCGATGAACCTGGCCACAAACGGCATGGTCCACGTACCCGCGGCGATGAACAGGCCAAAGCCCCACTGGACATCGGAAAGACGCCAGTGCTGGAGCGCATGCGCCTTCACCATGGGCTGGGCGAACAGCGTCCAGGCGTACTGCAGGTTGCCGATCATCACCATGCCGGCGAAAGCGGACCACAACCGCACCCAGCGATTCATTGAATGCTCTCCGGGGTCATCGAGGGCGCGATCCGCTGATCGATCGAGATCGGAAGGTCAAGCCGGAGCCTTGCCGCCACCGTTTGCACTTCGGTCATGATACTCCTGACTCCGCCGCTAACATCAGGATCGCTTGCCATCTTCGCGCCGATTAACAAAATCATCATGTCATGCTGGTCCCCATGCATCTCCCGGTGGAACACGAGATCAGGGAAGCCGCACTCTGCGCTATTCGCCGCGGGAACTCCTTTCTCGTCGCGGGAATTCGGAATCCGCGGACCGGCGCGCTCCTCCATCGGCCGCCCGGAGGCGGCGTCGAGCGGGGCGAGAGCCCGGAGCTGGCCGTTCGGCGCGATCGCGCACGTGTGGTTCTGGGACGGCCGCGAAGTAGGGGAGCGCGCGTGGGTGTTCCTCGCCGACGCGGCCGACAATCCGCGTCTTAGCCGTGGGCAGTGCCCGGAACTGGTCGAAGCCGACGGTCAGCGATTCAAGACATTCTGGCGCCCGATTGACGGGAAATCCGTGGTGCTGCCGGCTCTTTGCCCGTCCGCGATTGCCGAGATGCTTTGCGCCAGCCTGGTAGACTGATCGAATGCGGAAACGGCTTGCGTCTTTCCTGTTTGCGATTTCTCTGCCGGCCCTCGTTCACGCGCAGACTCCCGATTGGACGAAGATCAACGACGAAGCCATGCGCCATTTCCAGGCGCTGGTCCGCATCGACAGCACCGATCCTCCAGGCAAGGAAACCAAAGTTGTCGAATACGTGAAGCAGGTGCTCGACGCCGAAGGCATTCCCTCGGTTCTCATCGCCAAAGATCCCGCGCGCGCCAACCTCATCGCCCGCCTGAAAGGCAATGGCTCGAAGAAGCCGCTGCTGATCATGGGCCACAGCGACACCGTGAAAGTCGATCCGCCGAAATGGATCTTCCCCCCTTTCAGCGCGACGCGCGATGGCGGCTTCGTTTACGGACGCGGCACGCTCGATGACAAGAGCGATCTTCTCGCCGCGATGATGACCATGCTGATGCTGAAACGCGCCAACGCGCCGCTCGATCGCGATGTGATTTTTGTTTCGGAAGCGGGCGAGGAAGCGGCGACCGGTCCCGGTATCGAATTCCTCGTCAACGAGCACTGGAGCGAGATCGAAGCCGAAATCTGCCTCGCGGAAAGCGGTGGCGTGCGGCGGCGCGGCGGCAAGCCGATCTTCGCAACCGTTGAAACGACGGAGAAGCAACCGCGCGCGGCTCGTCTCGTTGTAAAGGGGCCCGCCGGCCACGGATCGAACCCGCTGCAGACGAGCGCCATACTGCACCTTGCGCGCGCCGTCGACAAAGTCGCATCGTGGGAACCGCCGGCGCGTTTCAACGACACGACGCGCAGCTACTTCGAAAAGCTCGCCAATATCAGCCCGCCCGAGGACGCAGCGCGCTACAAAGGGCTCTTCGATTCGCGGAAGGCGCCCGCCATCCGCCAGTACTTCGCTAAGAACGAGCCGGCGACGTATTCCTCGCTGCACACTTCGATCTCACCTAACATCATCCAGGCCGGGTATCAGGTGAATGTGATTCCGTCCGAAGCCGAGGCGACGCTCGACATCCGCGCGCTGCCGGACGAGAATATTTCATCGTTTTACGACACAATGCGCAAGGTCATCGACGATCCGGTGGTGGAATTGGTCCCCGACACCCGCAATCAGCGCCCCGGCGCGGCGCCGTCCAGCATCACTTCCGATGCCTTCCACTCGATTGAGGGTGCCTATAAGAAGGTGTACGGCGTCACCACGCTGCCATTCATGTCAAACGGCGCAACCGACATGGCGTTTCTGCGGGCGAAGGGCGTCCAGTGCTACGGCATCGGCGCGATGCGGGATGAAGAAGATGCCGCGAAAGGCTTCGGCGCGCACAGCGATCAGGAACGCATTCTCGAAGACGCCGTCTACAAGCACGTGCAGTTTTTCTGGGAAGCCGTGACGTCGATCGCGGG